>JAUNVR010000010.1:17323-56509 GCA_030537595.1 Eubacteriales bacterium | reverse complement strand
GTTCTTAAACATAGCGACTTGTCAGCAGCAAGAAATATCGAGATACTAGAGATAAGAATAACCACTTGGAGGATGAGATGAAAATCGCCATTGCAAATGATCACGCCGCCGTTCAAATGAAAGATCTTGTAACAGCTGAACTCAAGGACCTAGGGCATGAAGTCCTTAATTTCGGCACTGATACTGAAGAGTCTTGTGACTACCCTGATTTTGCCAAGCCCGCCTGTGAGGCAGTCGTCAATGGAGAAGCAGATCTTGCCATTCTCATCTGCGGCACGGGCATCGGCATGAGCCTTGCAGCCAACAAGGTTAAGGGGATCCGCTGCTGCGCTTGTTCAGAGACCTTCTCTGCTGAGATGTCGCGCAGACACAATAACGCTAACGCTTTAGCCTTTGGAGCTCGAGTCGTGGGCGAAGAAATCGCCAAGCGTCTTGTCAGCACCTTCGTCAATACTGAATTTGAAGGTGGCCGCCATGAAAGGCGTGTCAATAAGATTATGGAGCTCGAATAGCTCTTCTGACTAATTTTTACGTAAAAGAAAGCCAGGTTCTGCTATCGCAGGAATCTGGCTTTTTCTAATCTATTTCAATCAAATACTGCAACGAAAAGAAAATACGTATCATTTTACGTAACAAATTGATACGTAAAATCGTCTTTCGTATCACTTTTCGTAACAATCTGGTGGAAATTCCACCCTAAATGATACGCAAAAATAGCGAACTCAAAATTAACCTAAATAAAATCATTGATTATCGTTGAATCTTATGCTATCTTCATTGAAAAAGGAGGTCAGCATGAAAAAACTGAACTACATCTTAGTCTTACTCTCACTTACGGGAGCCCTTATTGTCTGCCTATCTGGCTACTATTTCTTTTACCTATCCTCGGTCATCATGGCAGCTGATGTCGCTAAGGCCGGCTTTGACTACATGCAATATCCGATCCTCGCTCTCTGCTACCTGATGCTTCTGGGTTTCATCGTGACTATCGGCACGGCAATCAGGCTCGTCTATATCAGCCAAGACGCGAAGATTTTCTCGACAAGAACGGTAAAGCATCTCCAACTCATGGGACACGCTACCCTCTTCTCCTTTCTCTCCTGTCTTTCAATTTACATCTATGGCTACAGCCAAATGGGTAAGGAGGTCGGCCTGGTCGGCGGCCAAGTACTACTCTTTTCAGCCTGCATCTTCGCCGCGATGAACATCATCTACTTCCTCGCAAACCTCTTTGCGCGCTCCGTTGCCTACAAGGAAGAAAGCGATTTGGTGGTATAAGATGGCGATTATTGTCAATTTGGATGTAGTACTCGCTCAACGCAAAATGCAATTAAGCGAACTAAGTGATGCGGTCGGCATCAATATCAACAATCTTTCCATCTTGAAAACTGGCAAGGCGAGGGCCATCCGCTTCACGACTTTAAATGCGATCTGCGAGGCCCTCGACTGTCAGCCAGGCGACATTCTCGAATTTTGCCCAGATGAGGAAGCATAGTATTAACTTAATTCTTATTAAGCATAATATTGTGCCTGGGCTTGCCACATCTCTTGGTAGAGACCCTCTTTGGCTAAGAGTTCCGCGTGGCTGCCCTGTTCCACAATTTCGCCCTGATCGAGGACGATGATGTCCTCACAGAGGCGACATGAACTCATGCGGTGCGAGATAAAAATGGTCGTCTTATTCTCGATCAGCTCTTGCAGACGTTCGTAGATCTCAGCTTCGGATTTCGGATCGAGGGCTGCCGTCGGCTCATCGAGGATGACGAAACTCGCATCCTTGTAAAGCGCTCTAGCAATCGCAATTTTTTGCTGCTCACCACCAGAAAAACTCTTGCCGCCGCCCTCATACTCGACGACTTGCTTACTGAGGCTTTTGCCCGCAAGCGCCTCTTTGTCAAAGCCTGCACGCTCTAAGGTCCTGATGATTTTGTCATCCTCGTACTCAGCCTGACAGGCGACATTTTCGGCGAGGGGTAGGGCGAAGAGTTGGAAGTCTTGGAAGACCACTGAGAAGAGGCTTAGATACTCCTCGTAGTCATACTTGCGGATATCCACCCCGTTCAGGAGAATGCGTCCGGCAGTTGGATCGTAGAGTCGGCAGATTAGGTAGATGAGTGTACTCTTACCTGCACCATTCGGTCCGACTAGTGCATGTCTTCTGTTCATATCCAAAGTCAAATTGATCTCTTTTAAAACCATTTCGTCCGAGCCAGGATAGTGGAAGCTGACATTTTCTAGTTCCAAGGTCAATTTGTGGTCACGACGCTTCTCGACTGGGAGTGTACCCGTGGCGAGCTTGTTTTCGAGAGTTACATAGTCTCTGATATCTGTGAAATAGAGCTTCGAAGCCTTCAAGTGAACTCTGCGTTCCATCAGCTGAGCCAGAGAGCTGTTGAGTTGGACAAAGGCTTGCGCATAGGTGATTAAGGAGGCCAGTGGAATAGCGCCATAGAGCGCTTTGACACCCGCCAACGCATAGGCCGCCACGAGGACAATGCCTGAGAAAATCGCCGTAGAAGTCGTAATCATGCGCTGAGCATGACCCTGCTTACTAAAGAATTTAAGCGCCTCGAGGTTGTAATGATTCAGCCGCGCTGAAAGTAGGGGGAGCATATTGTAGTTTTGGAAGAGTCCATATTTCGAGGTCGAATTAGCAAGTTCAATCAGGTAATAGGACAGTACTGCCTCCACCTTGGCATGATCTTCGAAGTACTTGCGCTGACTTTCGCTAGCTGATTTACTCAAGAACGTTTGAATCACTAGACCTAGAACGACACTCCCCAGAGCAATCATGAAGCTGGCAAAGGGTGTGACGAGCCAGGCTATGAAGGGGTCGGCCACGGGTTTCGTCACCACACTTGTGATCAGGTAATAGCTGATGGCCGAGGCCAAAACGATACTGAGCAGATTCTCCGTTATGCCCATCACCCTTGAAATAAAGGTGTTGAAGTTACCCATCTCAAAACTCATGTTCTCAAGCGCGCGGCGGAAACCCTCCTTCTGCTTCCCGCTAGTCATCGTCTCGTAGTCGATTTCCAGGCTATGCAGAGTCATCTCTGCAATCAGTTCGCGGTTCATCCGATAGCCAATCAAGTTCAGCTTATAGGCGATATATTTTAAGAGCGCATTCAAAGCGCCGAGCGTCATGTATAGTCCCAATCCAAGGGTCAAAAGCCGCTGCCATTCTTGCTCCAGTGCGGAAGCTAAGAGATAGCGCATTCCGATAATAGGTAAATAGGTCACCGCAAGTGAGAGCAAGAGCTTGATGAGATGGAGGGGGATACAGTGCGGACTGAGCTCATGGATCTTCTTTAGAACCCAAAGGTAGATGCCTGCTGATTTATCTTTATTTTTCTTCATGCTCTGCTTCCTCTCTATAGTACTTAGCCTGTGTTTCAAACATCTCGTAGTAGCCACCCCGCTTCTCCATCAGACTCTGATGGTCGCCAATTTCAGCAATCTTTCCGTCTTCAATATAGAAAATTCGGTCACAAAACTGCGTTGAAGAGAGCCGGTGAGAGATGAAAATAGTCGTCTTCTCCTGGCTGAAATCGAGATACTGGCGGTAGAGCGAAGCCTCGGCCAGCGGGTCAAGAGCCGAGCTTGGTTCATCTAAGATGAGGATCTCGCCGCCCTTGTAAAGAGCTCTGGCTAAGAGAAGTTTCTGCTTCTGCCCGCCCGAGAGCTCGAGCCCACTATCCTCGACATAGGTCGTCAGCATACTGTCTATGCCTGCGGGCAGTCCCTCGACGAAATCGGCCAGGCCAGCTTCTTGCAGCGCCCATTGGACACGCTCACGATCACAGTTCGCACTCTCTTTGCCCGCCACATTTTCAGCAATCGTCATCGCCATGATGAAGATGTCTTGGAAGACGAGTGTGCAGTACTCATAACGTTCTTTAGGATTTACATCGTGAATATTGACGCCAGCAATCTGAATCTCACCAGACTCTGGGGTCAAGAGACCACAGGCCAATTTAGCAATCGTCGTCTTGCCGGAGCCATTAGCACCGACCAGGGCCAGCTTCTCGCCTGGCTTTATCTCAAAACTTAAATCTTCGAAAAGCGCTTTAGCTTCTGAGTCATCCTTTGTCGGATAGGCAAAGCGGACGTGCTCGAAGCGAATTCCCGCCGTCCCCTCAGGGAGCCTTGCAGAATAGTTTCCACTATCATAATGGGGTTCAGAGTAGACTTGGATATAGGCGTCTACGGACTTCCTGTTGCCCTTCATCTGCATCAGTGCAAAAAGGACTCCAGCAAGTGTCTTCCCCACAACGGGCAAAATGCTGAGATAGAGGATGAATTCGGTCACGGGCAGGCCATTTTTTAAGCTCCGAATTAAGATTAGTATCGAGAGACAGTCCCGGAATAAGAAGACGAAAACTCCCGTCAAGCCGTAGAATAGATCCTTCCGATAGAGCTTTAAGTAGAGGGTCATTTCCCGCTTAATATTCCGCCAATGCCCAAGGCGGAAGAGGTCTATCAAGTGGTAGATGCGTAGGTCCTTCGCCGCCTCATTAGAAAAGGCCATCTGCTCGAAGTAGCGTTTTTCATAGAAGCTTTCGACGAATTCTCCATCGCTCTCTTCTAAGTACTTATGATAGGGCTTCTTTGCCCACTCTTTAAGCAGTGAAGTCACGATCAGTAGCAACATCCACCAGAAGCTGAGTCTAGCACTGATTAGAAGTAATATGCCCGAGATCAGAAGCTCCTCAATCAGCTCCCAGGCCCCTCTAATATACGCCTCAACTCCAACGTCATTACCTCGATAAAGTGCGCTAAGGACGCTACCCGTCACCCGCTGCCCATAGCTACCCTCCATCTTCTCTGCGGGAAGATGCATGAGGTGCGTGGAAGCAACGGGAAATTGCATTGCCCGCATCACCATATCAGCGAAGTAGCTAGCATTACTGTAATAGGTCACAAGAATGTCAACGACAGCCAAGAGCCCCGCCACAGCGAGCAGCTGATAGAGGGAACCTTGATTGGCAACCACCGCAACGATACGCGCCGGCAAGATTACTCCGAGAATACTCGAAGCTGCTGCCAAGACGAGGTAGAAGAGATGATAGAAAAAATAAGCCCCGAGTGCACCTGGCATCGACTCATTATATTTTCCTAAGATAAATCTTAGTCTGTGAAAAACTCTTAACATAGACCCTCCCTAAAATAGACTTCGAAAAGAGTCTAGCCGCTGCAGCAAGGCCGTGGCAGAAATTGGCGCGAAAGGTCAAAATTTTGCCGTGAATGGCAAATGGCTGGAGGGATAATTAATTTTTAGGATAAGGGGGCAAAAGCCGAGCTTAACTTTCTAAACTCGACTGTCCAGAATCAAAGCGCAGTTTCAGTCTCTGCTGGCAGTGCGAAGGTCAACTCGGCGGCAAAGACACCTGCTTCATTTTGCAAGTTCAGGAAGCCACCATATTTTTCCACTAACATGGCCACCCGCTTCATACCCAGACCGTGCCTGCCGCGCTTATTTGAGATGTAATTGCGCTCGTTGAAGCTCAGTACCTCCTTCGCCGCATTGTGAATAGAGAGGTAGAGCTGCTCTCCCTCGCAGTCGAGATAGAGTCTGATAAAGCGCCGCTCTTGTGGAATCTTCTCGCAGGCCTCGATGGCATTGTCGAGTAAATTCCCGATCAGGGCCGTCAAGTCGACATCCGATATCGAAATTTTCGGCAAGGGGAAGACCGTGATGTCCAGGGCGATTTTTGCGGCTTTTGCCAAGCTTAATTTACTATTGAGCACAGCATCTAATGAGAGGTGCCCCGTCTTGACCATGGTGTCGACAGAGGCCAGGTCGCTTTGTAGCTCAGTGAGGTAGGTCGCGAGCTCGGCGGTGCGATCCTCTTGGAGATAATAGCGCATGCTCTGCAGGTGGTTGTGAAAATCGTGACGCCAGGCGCGCATCTGGAGATGGCTGGCCTGGACCTCTTCGGCGTAGGCGGCAAGTACGCTCTCGAGCCGAGCTTCGGCTTCCTTCGCTTGCTTCTCCCGCGTATAGATCGAGAGCGCGTAGGTCAGGGCGAAACTGAGAAAAGACAGGGCCATGAATAAGGGCTCCTCGTTGATCAAGTAGATGCCAAGTTGCAGCAAGAGATAGCCCATCAGAACCCAGGCATTCAGCATTTCCTGACTCTGCCAAAGAAAGATCAGTGCGAGCACAACCGCGAGGCTCAGGGCTAGGCGCAGTGGCAGGAGCCCGAGGAGTGTATAGCTAATAAAAAGAACTAAGAGAATTTGCCAGGGTCTGTCCAAGTTCACGGGGTGGCGCACTGCGGTGGCATAGAAAAATAAACTGATCAAGGCCGTGGGGATGGCGATTAGCGGAAATAGCCAAGTGAGTTGCAAATACTCTCCCGCGGCGGCTACGAGGCCAATCAGGCCCATTGTGACTAGATATTGGACCTTACCAGGGCGAAATTCAAGCGTCGATAAGAGGCAGACTGCAAGGATGGGCAAGCTGACGTAATAACTCATTTCGCCCCTCCTTCTTCCGCTGCAGCTTCTGGTGTATACCCGCTGCGCTCAGCAGCCCGCGCCTTGCGATAGGCCAAATATTGGGCCATAACTTCGCGCCTTCGATTGCGCGCCAGAGGAAAAATCTGACCGTCCTGCATTAGGACCTCAGTTTGCTCAATCCGTTGAACGAAGGATAGATTGACGAGTACTCCCCTGTGAATCCGCTGAAATTGACGGCCGAAACCTAGTTCAGCGAGTCGCTCTTCCACAGCTTGGAGGCTCTCACGCAGGCGAATCTGGCGGCTCTCCTTGGGATTTTTTAGACTGTAGATCACCTCTTTGTCCGCGGCTTCCACCGCCAGAATCTGATCTATAAAAACCGTCTCCAGACCCTCTGCATGCTCGAGGACAAGAGCGGGTCTATTGCTGCTCAGGGCTTTTTCCACGCGATCTAAGACTTGGTAGAGTTCTGTTTTCTCGATGGGTTTTAAGAGGTAGTCGGTCGCGGCGACCTTGTAACCTGCGAGGACATAGTCTATTTCCGAGGTGATGAAGACAATCGGGCTCTCATTGCCCTGCGCTCTAAGCTCCCGGGCGAGGCTCAGCCCATCTTGGCCTGGCATCAAGATATCGAATAGATAGAGGTCAAAATGCTGATCTTCCAGGGCAAAGAGGAAGGACTTGGCATCGGGAAAGATGCTCACTGCCGACTGCGGCGAGCGTTCCTCAATCCAAGTCCCGAGCAGATTGAGCATCTGCTCTTGATCCAATGCTTGGTCTTCAAGATAGGCGATCTGCATGGCTATATACTACCCTCTTTGGACCCTGTCTGAAAGGGTCTGGCCTTAAGGATAGATTGTCACCCCATTACCGTCAGGCTCTCTGACTTCGACCAATGGAAGTCCAGGATACTGCTTGCGCATTTTCTTTAGCTCCCGCTTGAGGACCTTAATCTGTTCTTTCGTGAGCTTGAGTTCACCCGCCTCGCCCCCATCTTCTTCCAGCTTGATCTTGCTTGTTTTGGCAGCAGAATTACTGTCCAGATTCAGCTTGCTGCTGGGAGCAAATTTGATCAGCCTGGTTAAACTCAGGAGGAAATTGGGGATGGGCAGGCAAATCCTGCGAGACTTTGCTTCTGTATTTTGTTCGATAATGATTTTCACGAATAGATACCAAGCTTAGTCAACGAAGACTTGAATATGATCGCCGTCTGCGGATTCAATCTCGACAAGTTTACCCATGGCTCCCTTCTCAGCGAGATCCATAATCATCTTAAAATCGATGCTATCCGACAAATCTACACCACTGATATTGATGCCCATTGCCTCCGGTGGCATGACGCGCAGCAGGGCCATTGGCAGATTGACATTGACCTTGTCCCCGTCACTACTGAGGATGCGAACACGGAAGAACATCTCGTCGATATCCTTGCGCTTGCCCTCCTCCTGATAACTTACAACTTCGAAATTCGGCTGACTGAAAATTTCGTCAATACTCACTTCAAAGATTTTTGCCAATTCTGGCAACAGTGCGATGTCCGGGCACGAAGCGCCATTTTCCCACTTGGAGACGGCCTGTGAAGATACGCCGAGCTGTTCTGCTAGTTGATCCTGAGTTAGCATCTTAGTTTTACGAAATCTTTGAATATTATTTGCTAGTGCTTGATAGTCCATCTTTAGCTCCTTTGCTAGGTATAAAGCTTATTTCTAAGCATCTGCTTTTTTCTACATCTCCATTATTCCGCTTAGAGCAGCTCCAGAACAGGGATTAGCCGTTGAATCTAGTAAAATTTCTTAACTGCTGGTTGTATCTGTAGTATAGCAGTAGTTGAGTTTGACTTCTGGAGCTAATATTCAGACTATTTATTGCTGTGGCTCTTCGCTGAACTAAAGCTGAACTAAAGTTCTTACGGGGAAATCGGCGGGCAATTAAAAACCCCGGTATTGGACAGGCCAATTACCGGGGCAATTCTAGTGAATTATTTGATTTTCAATTTTGCTTTACTCTTTTAAGTCTTCCTGATCGACTGTAGTTTCAGGAGCTTCAGGTGCTTTTGCATCTTTTTCCTGCTCAGCTGGCTTCACCTCGTCTTCGGGGCTTAGCTTCGCCTCGCCTCGTCTGACTTCTAGTTCTTCACCGTTGGCTGCTAGATCGACCACGGCCTCGTCCCCTGTTCGGAGAACACCTGCAAGGATACTTTCAGAGAAGCGATCCTCGACCTCGGTCTGGATTAGACGACGTAGTGGTCTTGCACCATACTCTGGCTCATAGCCGTGCTCAGCTAGGAACTGTCTGGCAGCATCTGTCACCGACAATTGATAGCCTAAATCCTGAACCCGCTTACCGAGCTCGTTGAGCATGATGTCAGAAATCTTCAGCATGGCTTCATTGTCGAGCATGTGGAAGAAGATAATATCGTCAATCCGGTTCAGGAATTCTGGTGGGAAGGTCTTTTTGACCTCTGCCAGAACTAAATCCTTCGCCTCCTTATAGCTCTTGCCGCCATAAAGCTCAGCCTTAGCTTCAGTCTCATTATCACTTGTAAAGCCGAAGCGTCCGCTCTTCTCACTAATCAGTCTAGCGCCGAGATTAGAGGTCATAATCACGATGGTGTTCTTGAAATCCACCGTCCGACCCTGGGCATCGGTTAAACGACCGTCGTCCAAGAGCTGGAGGAGAATATTAAAGACATCGGGGTGGGCTTTCTCGATTTCGTCAAAGAGGACCACTGAATAGGGCCGTCTACGAACTTTCTCGGTCAATTGCCCGCCTTCATCGTAACCGACATAGCCCGGAGGAGAACCGATTAGTTTAGAAACATCAAATTTCTCCATATATTCGGACATATCGACTCTGATTAGCGCATTCTTATCGCCAAAGATTTCCTCGGCCAAAGCCTTTGCCAGCTCGGTTTTACCAACCCCGGTAGAACCTAGGAAGATAAAGGAACCGGTCGGGCGCTTAGGATCTTTAAGACCCAGACGACCACGGCGAATTGCCTTCGCAACTGCTTCGACTGCTTCAGCTTGGCCAATAACTCTTTTGGCAATTTCTGCATCGAGCATCTTTAAGCGTTGATTCTCATTTTCGGTAAGCTTTCTAACCGGAATGCCAGTCCACTGTGAAACGACATCAGCAATCTCATCAGCAAATAGTTCTGAGTTCTCTTTCTCGACTGTTTTTTGTTCCGCTCTGGCAGTTTTCAACTCTTCGTTGATTTGGCACTCGCGTTGTCGAAGCTTCGCAGCTTCTTCGAAGTTTTCAACACTTGCTGCACTTTCTTTTTTGGCTACGACTTCAGCTAATTCACTTTCTAGCTCGCGAATATCATCTGGCTGAGTGACGCGCTGGAGCCGCATCTTCGAAGCCGCCTCATCAATCAAGTCAATTGCCTTATCTGGGAGGAAGCGATCAGCGATATATCTGCTCGACAGCTCGACTGCTGCCTCGATTGCTTCATCAGAGATTTTCACCTGATGATGCTCCTCGTATTTCGGGCGAAGTCCCAGCAGAATCTGTAGGCTATCTTCCTTTGAAGGTTCATTAACCATGACCGGCTGGAAGCGTCGTTCGAGGGCGGCATCTTTTTCGATATGCTTACGGTACTCATTCAAAGTTGTCGCACCAATCACCTGCATCTTACCTCTGGCGAGCATCGGCTTTAGGATATTTGCAGCATCCATCGCACCCTCTGTTGCACCGGCTCCAATAATCGTATGCAATTCATCAATAAAGAGAATTACATCACCGGCAGCGTCAGCCTCATCGAGGCCCTTCTTCAGGCGCTCTTCAAACTCACCACGGTATTTTGCACCCGCTAGCATGCCCGATAAATCTAGTGAAATCAGGCGCTTCCCACGCAGCAATTCGGGGACATCGCCGGCGACAATTTTCTGAGCCAGACCTTCTACGATTGCCGTTTTACCGACACCAGGCTCACCGATCAGCACCGGGTTATTCTTCGTTCTGCGCCCGAGAATCTGCATCACCCGTAGAACTTCCTCGTCTCTACCGATAATCGGATCAAAGCCATCATCAGCAGCAATCTGTGAGTAGTCCTGCGAGAATTGATCGAGGGTCGGAGTCTTCGACTCGGACTCGGCTTGGCCTCTACTTTCATGCGACTTTGCCGTGAAATCCTGGCTGGCCTCATCGCGGCTTTCTTCCAAGACTTGATTCAAGATCATATAGGTTTTCTGGGCGCTAATCCCAGCTGCTTCGAGAATCTTTGCGGTCAGGCTATTATTCTCACGCAGGCAGGCCAAGAGCAGGTGCTCTGGTTCGACCTGGCTATTTCTTCGCATCTGAGCCTCACGCGCAGCCAGGTTAATAACTTGCTGTGTGCGTGGGGTCATGCCCTCTAATAATTTTTCCAAATCACTACTTTCTGGAACTAAGGCTGCTCTAGGCTCACGCCCATAATATTGAGTCAAAACCATTTCCATTTTTTCGTGGTCTAAGCCTTGGCCGGCTAAAATTTCTTCTGCCGGACTACCCTTCTCGGCCAGAATTGCGGCCAGGATATGCTCAGTCCCGAGGTAGCTAATCTGATAGCTACCAGCAATTTTATATGCAGCTGCCAAAACATTGGCTGCTCTTTCTGATAATCTAACTAACATATCAATCACTCCTTCTTTAGATTTTTTCCGTAATCCGAGGCCAAAAGGGCCATCAGCATCGCGCGCAATAAATCTGCTCGCAGCTTATCGCGCCTTGCGCTGTCAATATTCAGTCGGCTTAACTCACTGCTGACAGCCTGCATAACAGTCAATAAGTCATCAGTGATGATTCCCGCCTGATTTAGATTTCTTAACATTACTTCTGTTTCTTTCTCGGCCAAAGTATCTTTTATATTGTAGGCAAAGTGCCTCAATTCCTGAGCCTCCGGATCGCTTTTTATCTGGCGGACAATAATGTAGCCACCTTCACCGCGCCGGCTTTCTGTTGTATATCCCTGCCCGTAGTTGAAACGGGTCTGAATCACATAGCTAATCTGGGATGGTGCGCATTCCAAAAGCTCGGCAATTCCCGAGCGCTTAAACTTCGCCTCACCATCATTGGCCGCTAATAGCCCTAAGATGACTTCTTCAATATGGTCACTGATTAAACTCATTATCGGCTCCTTTCTCCAGTTGCTCTTGCTCTTTAATGATTAAAGCGGGCCAAAAGCTTTGGAAAGCTGATGCTTTTTGGCCGTATTTAGATTTACTTTGACTAACTATTACCTTTTGACTATCTTTGACTTACTACATCTATAATAGAAAAGCACCCCCGCTTTGGCAAGGGTGCTTTGTGAAGTAAATGTGAAATTTTTCTGAATTCTTGTGAAAGTTCCTGAGAACTCTCTTAAAGCTCTGAATTTCGACTGTTCCGGCTAGACTTCAATCCCGTGGGTTTTAATCACTTCAGCATTTTCCGGAATTCTCGGCGCTGCAGTGATATTGCGATAGCGCATGAGACCGGTGCCTGCTGGAATCAGCTTACCGATGATAACGTTCTCTTTAAGACCAACTAGGCCGTCAATCTTACCCTTGACCGCAGCATCGGTGAGGACTCTGGTTTGCTCCTGGAAGGAGGCTGCAGAGAGGAAGGATTCTGTGGCCAATGAAGCCTTTGTAATACCGAGCAGGACTCGCTTACCGGAGGCCAGTTCTAGGCCCTTTTCAGCGGCTTCACGGTTGGCATCGTTAAAGTCGTAAAGGGAGATTGTCGAACCGGTTAGAAGATCGGTCTCACCTGGATCATCAACTTTGACCATCCGCAGCATCTGCCGCACGATAATCTCAATATGCTTATCGTTGATATCAACACCGTTGTTCTTATAGACCTTCAGAACCTCGTTGATGATGTAGTTCTGCACGCCCTGAGCTCCCTTAATCTGCATGATGTCATGTGGATTGACTGAGCCTTCGGTTAGACGGTCACCGGCTTCGATAATATCGCCGCTCTCGACCAGGATTGGGGTTGAGATCGGAATCGAGTATGAGGCAGCTTCGCCCTCGTCTGGGGTAACTGTGACAACTCGCTTCTTGCGATCACTCTCGTCAACCTGAATTGTGCCGCTGATTTCGGTAATAATTGCCGAGCCCTTTGGCTTTCTGGCTTCAAAGAGTTCTTCAACTCTAGGTAGACCCTGCGTGATGTCGTCAGATGATGCAATACCACCCATGTGGAAGGTTCTCATCGTGAGCTGCGTACCCGGTTCACCGATTGACTGTGCAGCCATAATACCAACTGCTTCACCGATGGTTGCCGGGCCATTGGTCGCCAGGTTATTACCGTAGCACTTAGCACAGACGCCGAGGTGAGATTGGCAGGTCAGGTTGGAGCGCACCGGCACCCTAGTGATCCCGAGATTTTCAATTTCCTCAGCATCACGACGCCTAATTAAGGCACCAGCCTTCAAAATAAGCTCTTCGCTTTCAGGATTGTAGAGGTCGCGCGCCAGGTAACGCCCGGTAATCCGATCGGCGAGACGCTCAACCACACGGCGGTTTCTGCTACCGCCGACGGTGACTGCAGAAACTTCGATGTATTCATCGGTCCCACAGTCCTCTTCACGGATGACAACGTCTTGGGCAATATCGACCAAACGTCTGGTCAAGTAACCTGAGTCTGCCGTCTTCAAAGCGATGTCAGAAAGCGTTTTTCTCGCACCGTGAGAAGAGATAAAGAACTCAAGCACGTTCATACCTTCACGGAAGTTCGACTTAATCGGAATTTCCAGGGTACGTCCAGAAGTGTCAACCATGTTACCACGCATACCAGCGAGCTGTTTAATCTGGTTAATATTACCTCTAGCACCTGACTGACTCATCATGTAGACCGGGTTAAACTCATCGAGCTTATCCTTCAAGGCCTCGGTAATGTCATCAGTGGTTTGGCGCCAGATGTCGACAACGGCCTTATAGCGGCCCTCGTCGTTCAAAATACCACGCTGGTGCTGGTTATTAATGAATTCGACCTTATCCTCGGCTTCTTTAATCAGCTGTTCCTTGATATCCGGAATAATCATGTCAAAGATACCTAAGGACAAGCCACCGACCGTCGAATAGTGATAGCCTAAAGACTTAATCTTGTCGAGCATGCCAGCTGTATAGGTCATGCCGTTATTTTCGATGCAGCGCTCAATAATCTTCCCGAGCTGCTTCTTACCAACTACGAAGTCACATTCCAGCTTGAAGCGGTTGGCCTCATCGCTGCGGTCTACGTAGTCGAGATTTTGTGGAATCATTTGGTTAAAGAGCATCCGACCCAGTGTCGATTCGACAATGCCGCGGTACTCCTGACCTTCGTAAGTGACAGTCTGCCGGACCTTAATCATTGCATGGAGCTCCAGCTCATGCTGGTTGTAGGCCATAATCGCCTCATCGAGTGAGGAGAAGGCACGACCTTCACCCTTAGCGCCCTCTTTGGCAATGGTCATGTAGTAGACACCGAGGACCATGTCCTGGGTCGGTACGGTTACCGGCTTGCCATCCTGCGGCTTCAAGAGGTTGTTCGAGGACAGCATCAGGAAGCGTGCTTCAGCCTGGGCTTCAGCCGACAAGGGCACATAAACTGACATCTGGTCACCGTCAAAGTCGGCGTTATAAGCAGTACAGACTAGAGGATGCAACTTAATTGCCCGACCTTCAACTAGAATCGGCTCAAAGGCCTGGATTGAAAGTCTGTGCAAGGTCGGCGCACGGTTCAAGAGCACGGGGTGGTCTTCAATAACTTCATCGAGAATATCCCAGACGATATCTGTTCCACGCTCGACTAAGCGCCTTGCAGTCTTGATATTGTGGGCATGACCAGCCTTGACAATCTCCCGCATAATAAAGGGCTTGAAGAGCTCTAAAGCCATCTCTTTTGGCAGACCACACTGGTGGAGCTTAAGCTCGGGTCCGACCACGATAACTGAACGGCCTGAGTAGTCAACACGCTTACCGAGTAAGTTCTGACGGAAACGGCCTTGCTTACCCTTTAAGAGGTCTGAAAGCGATTTCAAGGCACGATTCGAGGCTCCAGTTACGGCTCGGCCTCTGCGACCATTATCAATCAGGGCATCGACCGACTCTTGTAGCATCCGCTTTTCGTTCCGAATGATGATATCCGGAGCACCCAAGGACAGGAGCTTAGAGAGACGGTTGTTTCGATTAATTACTCGACGATAAAGGTCATTTAAGTCAGAGGTCGCAAAACGACCACCGTCTAGCTGCACCATGGGGCGCAGTTCAGGCGGCAGGACCGGCAAGACATCTAGGACCATCCACTCCGGCTTATTCTGACTTTTCTTGAAGGCTTCAACGACTTCTAGACGTTTAATCAGACGGACTTTCTTCTGACCCTTAGACTCGCGTAATTCAGCCCGCAATTCTGTGGCCAAAGCAGGCACGTCAATTTGCTGCAGCAAAACCTTAATTGCTTCAGCACCCATTCTTGCATCGAAGTTATGGCGTCCGAATTCTTCCCGCGCCACCCGATAGTCCTGTTCAGAGATAATTTCTTTATAAGCAAAACGAGTATCGCCTGGATCAATCACCACGTAGGAGGCGAAGTAGAGAACCTTCTCAATATCGCGCGGCTTCATGTCTAAAATCAGCCCCATCCGTGAGGGAATGCCCCGGAAGTACCAAATATGTGAGCAGGGTGCGGCCAGTTGGATGTGGCCCATCCGCTCACGCCGGACATTTGCTCTTGTGACTTCTACGCCGCAGCGGTCACAGACAATACCTCTGTAACGAACTTTTTTATACTTACCGCAGTGACACTCCCAGTCCTTTGTTGGACCGAAGATACGCTCACAAAAGAGCCCGTCACGTTCGGGTTTTAGAGTTCTGTAGTTAATGGTTTCAGGTTTCTTGACCTCGCCGTTAGACCATTCGAGAATGGTCTCCGGTGACGCCAAACTAATTCCAATTGCAGAAAAATTACTAATATCTGACACAATTACACCTGAACTTTCTATTCTGCGTCTGCAGAATCATCTGCTGTTGCTGCCGTGACTTTTTCGCCGTCCGCATTCTCAGTACTGAAGCCAGCCGCTTCAAAGGCTCCGGCCGCCCCCTCATCGAAGAAGTCACTGAAGGTTTCAGACTCAATCTTATCCGCATCAATAGCTGACTCGACTTCGCTTTCCTCCAGACGCTTCTGCACATCAGGGATTTTCTCGTCATCTTCGTAGATGTCGACATTCAGGGCCAAAGATTGCAGTTCCTTAACCAGGACGCGGAAGGCCTCAGGAACACCCGGCTCGGGGATGTTCTCACCCTTGACGATGGCCTCGTAGGTTCTGGTTCTACCCTTGATGTCGTCGGATTTAACTGTCAGGACTTCCTGCAAGGTATTCGAGGCACCGTAAGCTTCCAGAGCCCAAACTTCCATCTCACCAAAGCGCTGACCACCGAACTGAGCTTTACCACCCAGAGGCTGCTGGGTAACCAAGGAGTAAGGACCAATCGAACGGGCGTGGATCTTATCATCGACTAAGTGAATTAGCTTCAGATAGTACATGATACCGACTGTAACTCGGTTCTCGAATGGCTCACCGGTCCGCCCATCGTAAAGCACGGTCTTTCCATCAGGATCCATCCCGGCTAAGGCAAAGGCCTCGGAGATATTCTCTTCCGTCGCTCCGTCAAAGACCGGGGTGGCAATCTTCCAGCCGAGCTTCTTCGCAGCTAGACCGAGGTGGACTTCAAGCAGCTGTCCCAGGTTCATACGTGAGGGTACGCCCAGGGGATTGAGTACGATATCTAGCGGTGTTCCATCTGGCATGAAGGGCATATCCTCTTCAGGCAGAACACGGGAGATAACACCCTTGTTACCGTGGCGCCCAGCCATCTTGTCACCGACTGAAATTTTATGTTTCTTGGCTACATAGACGCGAACTAGACGGGTTACACCGTGCTTCAGCTCGTCGCCCTGCTCGCGGGTGAATTCGCGGACTTCAACTACGATTCCGGACTCACCGTGGGGAACTCTGGTTGAGGTATCACGAACCTCACGAATCTTCTCACCAAAGATTGCCCGATAGAGGCGCTCCTCAGGAGTCAGCTCGGTTTCACCCTTAGGTGAAATCTTACCAACCAGAATATCGCCGGCATTGACTTCAGCACCAATTCGGATAATTCCGTTTTCGTCTAAGTCCTTTAGCATATCGTCGCTGACGTTCGGAATTTCACGGGTGATTTCTTCCGGACCCAGCTTGGTATCACGAGCTTCACACTCGTATTCTTCAATATGAATTGAGGTATATACGTCATCTTTAACGAGGCGCTCACTAATCAGGACAGCGTCTTCGTAGTTGTAACCTTCCCAGGTCATGAAGCCAATCAGGACGTTACGGCCGAGAGCCAGCTCACCGTTATCGGTGGACGGACCATCTGCAATGATGTCACCGGCCTTGACTTCTTCTCCGGCGCGGACCAGAGGACGCTGATTGTCACAGGTACCCTGGTTCGAGCGGCGGTACTTAGTCAATTTATAGTGGTCGTACTCATCCTTGCCTGCTTCGACGATAATTTCGTCAGCTGAGACATACTTGACTACACCATCACGCTTTGCGACTTCGCAGGTACCGGAGTCTTTGGCCACGCGATATTCCATCCCAGTCCCAATAATTGGGGCTTCCGGACGAATGACCGGAACTGCCTGACGCTGCATGTTCGAACCCATGAGGGCACGTGATGCGTCGTCATTACCGAGGAAGGGAATCAGAGCCGTGGCTACTGAAACTAACTGCTTCGGCGAAACGTCCATGAGGTCGACCTCTGCCGGTTCCATCTCGACGAATTGGTCGATGTAGCGGCAGACGATACGCTTATTCATAAACTTACCATTCTCATCCAGCGGCTCATTAGCCTGGGCGATGTAGAAGTAGTCCTCTTCGTCCGCGGTCATGTAGCGAATCTCATCGGTCACAACGCCTTTTTCCTTATCGTAAACTCGGTACGGAGTTTCGATAAAGCCGTAGCGATTGACCCTGGCATAAGTTGCCAAAGAGACAATCAGGCCGATGTTCGGTCCTTCTGGTGTTTCAATCGGACACATTCTGCCGTAGTGTGATGCGTGGACGTCACGCACTTCAAAGTTCGCGCGCTCACGTGAGAGACCACCAGGTCCGAGTGCCGAGAGACGACGTTTATGGGTCAGCTCAGCCAGGGGGTTCGGTTGATCCAAGAACTGCGAAAGCTGTGAGGATCCGAAAAACTCCTTGATCGCTGCTGAAACTGGCCTGGTATTAATAATCTGCTGCGGGGTGGCAGTCGCCATATCTGTTGACTGCATCCGCTCGCGCACTGTTCTTTCCATCCGGGCAAAGCCAGTCCGGACTGCATTCTGCATCAGTTCACCAACCGAACGGATCCGGCGGTTACCTAGGTGGTCGATATCGTCGATATGACCAATCCCATGATCGATGCCAATAAAGTAGCTGATTGAAGCAATAATATCGTCCACTGTGAGGTGACGCGGCAGCAAGTAAGACTTGCTCTGGCCGAGCAAACGATAGAAAGCCTCGAGCGGATTGTCGCTCTCTTTAGCCTGCTCTAGTAATTCTTGTAAAACTGGCAGATAAACCAGCTCTTCAAGCTTGAGGCCAGCGAAATCATAATTCTTCAGCTCTTTTTCTGAAAATTGGCGCTCTAACCAAGGCAGGAGAGAAACACGCTTATTGCCTACGACCTTAATTGCCTCTTCGCCTTTTTGCACCTGGTCACCGATTAAAATCATCGGATAGACCTTAACTGCGTTCAGACCGGCATTTTGAATTTCGTAAGCCTTGTCGCGGGTAATAATCTCACCTTCGGCCAAGATAATCTCACCAAAGTCATCAACAATGTGCTCTGCTGCCATGTGGCCAATCAGGCGTCGTGCCAGGGAGAGCTTTTTGTTAAGTTTATAAATACCAACATGAGCCAAATCGTAACGATTAGCTTCAAAGAAGAGATTGTTCAGATAGTTTTTTGCACCTTCGGAGGTGTAGACCTCACCGGGGCGCAACTTGCGGAAAAGCTCCTGGAGGCCGTCATCAGTATTCCGGCAGCCATCCTTTTCGAGAGTCTCCAAAAGGCGCTGCTCCTCACCTAGAAGCTCAATAATCTCATCATTTTCGCCAAAGCCCAAAGCTCTGAGGAAAATGCTCAGGTGGAATTTACGATTCCGATCAATTCGCACCCACAAGAGGCCGTTACCATCAGTTTCATATTCTAGCCAGGCACCGCGGTTAGGAATAATCTGGCCACTGTAGACCAGGTTATTATTCTTATCCCTATCATGGTCAAAGTAAGCACCAGGAGAGCGGACTAACTGTGAAATTACAGCTCGCTCAGCTCCGTTGATAATAAAAGTTCCCGTTTCTGTCATGATGGGGAACTCACCGATATAGATAAGTTGTTCCTTAACTACATCATCGCGCTTGTTGTGCAAGCGAACTTTGACGCGTAAGGGTGCGGCATAGTTTGTGTCACGTTCCTTGCACTCAGCTATGGAATAGGTCGGATTCTCGATATCGAATTCTTTTTCCAAAAAAGAAAGTTCTATATCCCCGGAAAAATCCCGGATTGGTGACATATCATGGAGAGCCTCCATTAGTCCTTCATCCAGGAACCACTTGTAGCTAGCTTTTTGAATTTCCATCAAATGGGGAATATCTAGAACTTCCTCGATCTTCGAATACGACATTCTCTCACTGCGGCCGTATTGAACGGGTTTTACCATCAATGATCACCTCACGTTTACGACGCTATGCGCCCTAGGTACCGTCAATCTGAAGACTATTGACGGTACAGCTTTTGCTGTTATAATTACAGCGTACTTGCTGCTTATTCGGCATCAATTTTTAGGGCGATTTTGCCCTGTTTTCAGATATTGACGCATTTATGAATGTTATCAGTTTTGGCACAACTGTGTCAAGTCTTAATTTTGCCCTCTGCGGAATTCCGCAGAGGGCATCTTAATTCTGATTGAGCCAAATTAAACTGTTTTAGGTCCGAGCCGCAGAGCGGCCCGCTCATAATTTATTTACTTAAAACTCCATCGAGTGGCAGAACATATTTCAGACCATCTAATTCTTCGAGCTCGACCTTCTCCATTTCCTGATCCAGCCAATCCTTAGTTCTGGCCAGTGCTAGGCTTTGCCGGCACTCTCTAATCCAGAGCGGATCTTCTAAGCCGATAAAGTAAATCAGATGATAGCCGTGCTCAGTTTTAACAATTTCAACATCGCCCGACTCACGTTTCTTATCCAGAGCCCAGGCCTCGTACTCTTTGACGAATTTACCGGCATCAATTGCCTCATAGAGGCCGCCATTCTTGCCTTGATTACCGGGATCTTCACTGTGCTCGTTGGCCAGCTTAGCAAAATCATCTTCGCTCTGCTCGCCCTTGAGATATTCGTCGAGGATGCTTTCAGCCTTGGCCTTAGCCTCGTCCCAGGCGGAATCTTCGCTCGGATCTTCAGGTTGAACTAGGATGTGCCGGGTCGTAAAGGCTCGGCTCTCATCGCGGCCCTTCTCGATGAAGTACACAACCCAGGTGCCAAAGGGAGTTTCAATCACTTCGGTATCACCATCTCTACGCTTTTCGTCGCTGAGGAATGACTTCATCTCTTCAGGGAGCTGACTTGCTCTCATCTTTTGTAGAGTAATTTCAGGATGCTCATGAATCTGTGCTCTAATCTGCGGTGGGGCATAAACTGACTGTAAGCGGACAAAGTCGTCTTCAGTCTTGATCCGCTCTTGCATCGCAGCGGCGCGGTCAGCGGTGTTAGCCTTTAGCTCTTCCTCGCTCCGCTCCACAGTTAAATCAGCTGCAGCCTTCTTGTCGAGCTCCTCGCTGTACTCATCTGCCTTAGCCAATTCAGCTAGTGCAGCCTCATCCATGAATTCTGAAGCATCCGGTGTAAAGTTCATCACTCGGAATTTAATTACTTCATATTTATCCTGATTATCTTTGAATTCTTTTTTAATCTCAGCATCGCTGACTTCCTGTTGACGGGTGATAAAGTCTCTGTACTGCTCAGCTTCGAAGTATTCAGCAATTAACTTGCTTAAGCCTTCGCTGTCATTGCCCCAACCATAGTAGAGAGTCAGCACCTGATCAGCATCCATACCACTTTGACTTGCAAAGCCTAGGAGTTGTCCGACAACTTCAGCTGCCAGCTGGCTGCCGTCCTCAGGAGCTTTAAAGTCGGCTTTTTCTGCAGCCTTGCGACTGACATAGTCCATCTTAATCTGCTGCTCGGCCAATTCAATAATGGCATCCCGCTGAGTTTTTGCCTCATCTTCTGGGCTAGCTAATTCAAGCAGGGCCCTATTTTCAATTGCAAAGGGGCCAGTTTGGAAGGCCTGATTGACCATTTTCGATGCTAAGGAAGCATAGAAATTAAGCACGTGGACGGGTACTTCTTCGCCATCAATTTTGATCGCTGGCTCATTTATGTAAGCTTGCCCTGCCTCGACCAGCTCGGCTAAATTCTGCTCGAATTCGGCGCGCGCTTCCTCGGCCTCTGCGGCTTGTAAATCCAGATTGGGCGCCGCTTCTTGATCTGCGGGAAGCTCAGCATCCGCTTGAGGAGCAGCTTCTGCTTCCTCGGGCTTGGCTTTTTTTGCCGTATCTTGACTACAGGCAACTAGGCCAAAGATTAGGGTTAAGGCTAAAACTAGAGCCAGACTCTTTTTAAAATATTTCATTTTTCCTCCGATTTCAGTCCGTAGACTGAGCTTGCTTTACTTTAAAGGCAAGACATATTTCATGCCTTTTTCTTCAACGGGCACAACACCATCTGTCGCTTTCTGCAACCATGAGCTTAGACCCTCATATGCAAGTTCGGACTTCATACTACTCTGCCAAATCTCTTCATTTAAGCGTTCAAAGTAAATAATGTGATAACCAATTGAGCTTCTGACTAGCCCTACATCGCCGGCTTTACGGCCCGGGGTAAAGACGAAGTCTTCAAACTCATCAACGAAACGGCCGGGCTGGACATTCTGATACAGCCCACCATTATCAACACTACCTTGGTCTTGTGAATACTTACTCACTAATTCAGCAAAGCGCTCTTCACTCTTTTCACCTGCCTCATATTCGGCAAGTACCTTCTCTGCCTGCTCTTTAATCTTAGCTTCTTCCTCTGCATCAGCATTTTCCGGGACTTCAAAGAAAATATGACGAGCATCGTAACTATGCTCTTCATTCCGGCCACGCTCGAGGAAATAAATTAACCAAGCTGAACCATTGCTCTCGAGAACATCCATATCGCCGGCTTTGCGCTCATCCGCAAAGAGGAAATCAGCAATTTCTTTGCTCAGATTAGCCTTCATTGCGCGCTGTATGCTGCTATCGGGATTGGCTTCCAGATTCTCGCGCTGCTGTGGATTTGCATAGCTTTTCTGGTATTTGACGAAGTCTTCTTCGCTCTTAACCTTAGTTTGCATCTCAGCAGCTCTTTGCTTCGCATTTTCCAAAAGTTCTTCTGGACTATGCTCTGGCTCTTTATTTTCTTCTTTTTCCGCCTGCTCTTCGGACTCATCTTCAGCAGTCTCAGACTTGCTTTCTGTCTCAGCAGCTTCAAGCACTTCGCCCGAAGTGAAGTCATGATAATCAGCTTCTGTGGGCAGGAATTGAACTACCCTAAATTTTGCCTCGTCATATTTTTCGGGATTCTCGGCATAGGCTTTTTCCATCTCTTCGACAGAAGGTTCGAAGCTTTTTCTAAGATGCTCGCGATATTCCTCTGCGCGGATAAAATTATGGACTAATTCCTTTACAGTGTCGCGATTATTACCTGGGCCGTACTGGCTCTCCAAAATCAAGCGCAGTGGGCTGCCACTTTGGGCTGCGGCTGTGGTCAACTGTTGGAGAATGCCCTCAGCTGCCTCTAGACCATCGCCCGAGTCTTTAAAGCCATTCTTCTCAGCCTCTTTTAAGGTCACGACATCGGTCAGCAACTGCTGCTTGGCATACATCAGAACATCGTCCCTAAGGTTCCGGTCCTGATCATATTCACTACCGTCTCTTAGCGGGCTAGGCTTGGCCAGATTGGCCTTTGCATCCGGCGCGAAAAGTCCTTGCGGGAAATCCTGGGTAAAGAGCTGGCCACTCAATGAGGCATAGAAATTCACCACATTTGCGGGAATCTTCTCGCCTGCAATCTCTAAGGCCGTCACGTGACGCTCACGATAACCCCTGCTCATCAGAGTATTCAGGATGAGACCGCCAATGATAAATAAAAGGACTACAATCAGGGCAATGTTCGCCAATTTAATTTTCTGACGTACTGGCTTTTTACCACCGGAGCGTGTGCGCTGGCTCTCCAGACGCTCTTTTCGCTCTTGCCTAAGCTGTTCGGCCTTCCATAGTTCTTGATCTTTCTTCTTCGTGGACATTTTTCACCTTTTCTCGTAAATCTAACGCAAAAATTAGGCGCTCAAAAACGCCAACGCTTATTCTACACTTATTTACGCTTTTATTCCATAGTTAATCTTTGCCGAAATTAGCCGCTATAGCTGCCTTCGCGTAGTTCACAATCTCCTCCGGGCTCTTAAAGAAATAATCTGGCTGCTCACTTTCTCTGGTACTTTCGGCCGTTTCTGACCAGGCCACTAGTCCAGAGGCAAAGCCGCCATTTTTGGCCGCTTGAATATCGTAAACTGCATCGCCAATGTACAGAATTTCTTCAGCCTTAGTTAAACCCAGCTTCTCCATCGCGAGATTTAAGGGCGCAGGATTCGGCTTATGCTCAGTGGTGTCAAACTTACTCACAATGACATCAAAGTACTTTTTTAAGTCAAAGGCTTCTAGAGTCGGGGCTAAATCGCTCCCCCGCTTTGCTGTGACTATGCCGAGGGCGAGATCAAGTTCTGCTAGAGCTTCCAGCATCGGTCCAATACCCAGGTAAATCCCAACGCCCGTAGCCAGCCGGGGCCGATTGTAATCCAAGTAGGCAGTTAACAGCTCCTTCGCCCGCTCTTCACCCTCAGCTGCAAAAATACTTTCTAAGGGCAGGCCAATCCCAGCCACAATTTCTGCTCTACTCACCTCTCGATTGCAATACTTACGGTAAACATACTGGTAGCTTTCTACAATCAGTGGGATGGTGTCCATCAAGGTCCCATCAAAATCGAAAAGTATTGCCTTTAAGTTCTTTTGCTGCATTCTTACCTCAGTTCTTTTATCAGGAAATGGCTAGGGAAAACCCCTAGCCATTTAATTACTTAAGCTTAAATTTTAAAACTACGTCAAATCAGCAAAGTCAGATTCTCTACTCAATTAGACTAGTTTTCTTCTTTTTCTGCTTCCGCCTTGGCGATTACTTTCTGTGCAATCTCCTGTGGGGCCTGCTCATAGCGTGCGAATTCAACATTGAACCAACCGCGACCCTGTGTCATTGACTTCAGGTCAGTTGCATACTTCGTCAGTTCGCTCATCGGAGCCTCTGCTTCGACCACCTGGTAACCAGCGTCGACGTCAGCACCCATGCCGAGGATCCGGCCACGACGCTTGCTCATGTCACCCATGATATCGCCGAGGTAATCATCGGGGATATGGACCTTGACCGCTGCAATTGGCTCCAAGATCACTGGATCAGCCTGGGGTAGACCATTTCTATAGGCCAGGCGGGCAGCCAGCTTAAAGCTCATTTCATTCGAGTCAACATCGTGATATGAACCGTCAACCAAAGTCGCCTTCAGATTGACCACGGGATAACCTGCCAGGACGCCTTCTTCAACTGCTTCCTGCAGACCTTTTTCAACTGCTGGGAAGTAGTTTTTCGGAACTGCACCACCAAAGATGCTCTCTTCAAAGACCAGCTCCTCAGAATCACAAGGCTCAAACTCGATCCACACGTCACCATACTGGCCGTGTCCGCCGGACTGTTTCTTATGGCGGCCCTGGACCTTAACTTTCTTACGAATAGTTTCTCTGTATGGGACCCGGGCTTCTTTCAGCACCGCATCGACATTATATTTACCTTTAAGCTTGGAGCGTAGAACCTCGAGTTGAACCTCACCCTGGCCTGAAAGTAGGAGTTGGTGAGTTTCGCGATCGCTCTTGATGGTAAAGGAGGGATCCTCGTCTAAAAGACGCTGCATGCCCTGCATAATCTTATCTTCTTCACCGCGCTTTTCAGGCTCAATCGCCATGCTCAAGCAAGGAATCGGCATCTTAACCTCATCCAGAATTAATTCTGAATCCTTATAGCAAAGAGTGTCGTTGGTCTGAGTTTCGTTGAGCTTAGCTACAGCACCGATATCACCGGCCGGGATTCTGGCAACTTCAATCTGCTTCTTACCCTGCATTGCAAAGACGGCACTAATTCTTTCCTCTAGCTGCTTCTGAGTATTATATGCATTGTGCTCAGAATCGAAGCTTCCGGAATAAACTCTAAACAGTGAGATTCGGCCGACAAAGGGGTCGACGATGGTCTTAAAGACAAAGGCTGCTAAAGGACCATTCTCATCCTGTTTTAATTCAATAACTTCGCCGCCCTGCTTCGCAGATACGGTCGGGAAATCTGAGGCTTTCGGGAAGAACTTGCCAATAAAATCCATCACCTGGGCAACGCCCTGGTTATTAATCGCAGAAACTGCCAGGACTGGAATTAAGGAGCCCTGCAACATCGCAGCAATAATGCCTCTAGCTTCTTCTTCTGGGGTAAAAGCCTCACCATCAAAGAACTTCATCATCAGTTCCTCATCGGAACCGGCAATCTGCTCGAGAAGCTCATCGTGATATTGATCGACAGCTGCCACTAAATCAGCAGGCACCTCAGTCTTAGTCGCCTGACCGTTGGCAGCAAATTTATAAGCATCCTTAGTGCTGATCTCAATGAAACCAACAAAGTCTTCACCCTCTTTAATCGGGAGCATCAGCGGCACCAGCTTATTGCCATAAGCGGCTCTGAACTCTTCCAGGGTCTTGCCAAAGTTAGCATTGGCCTCATCAAGGCGGTTCAAAAGAAGGGCACAAGGCTTCTCTGCCTTCTCGACCATGCGCAGAGTTTTCTCGGCACCTACGGACAAGCCATCTTTAGCTGAACCAACCAGAATTACACTGTCGGCAACATGCATGCCGAGACGTTGTTCAGCCAGGAAATCGAAATCACCGGGGACGTCAATTAAATTAAACTTGCTATTCTGCCATTCGAGAGCAGCATAACTGGTGCTGATTGAAGCACCACGGCGCTGTTCCTCTTGGTCAAAGTCGGTCACGGTGTTCCCATCTTGGGGTTTACCCATACGGTTAATGACCTTAGCATTTAAAAGCATTGCCTCAATTACCGAGGTTTTACCGGAGCCACTGTGACCCATAAAGGCGATATTGCGAATTTGTGTCGCGGGATAGATTTTCATCAAACACTTCCCCTCTCTCTGCTTTATTTAATACATGCTCGTCAGAGCACGCCAAAGGACGTCCTAAACGGCACGTCACTTATTATATCTGTATAGCGTGATAGGGGCAAGGGGAATAATTAATTGGTCAATTTAGCTAAAAGCGCTGTTAGTTCTTTGCGCGAACTCAGTTTTCCAGCCTCCCTCCGTAAACTTGAAGCGCCAGGAAATCCCTTAAAATAAGCCATCAACTGACTCCGAAATTCACGCACTGCGACCATTTCTCCAGATAATTCACAAAGTCTTTCAAAATGCTCAATTATGACCTCACGCTTCTCCTCTAGAGAAGGCTCAGGCCCACCTAAAAGCTGCTGGAAAATCCAGGGGGCGCCCTGGGCTGCACGCCCAATCATCACTCCGTCTAAGCCGGGCAGAGTAAAAGCCTTGGCTAAATCAGCCTGCGTAGCGATGTCACCATTCCCATAAAAAGAGATGCGGCTGGCTGCCGCCAGTTCAGCAATCTTCTCCCAATCGGCTTGGCCACTATAAAACTGCTCACGCGAACGGCCATGGACACAAATCAGACTAGCTCCCGCTGCCTCTATCGCACGCAGTAAGCGCATTGCAGACTCGCTCTCACCGGCCCAAGAAGAGCGAATTTTTGCTGAGACTAAAACTCCGTAGGGCCTCGCGGCGGCGACCGCTGCTGCGACAATCTCCCCAGCTCTCTCGGGTTCTAAAAGCAGGGCTGAGCCAGCCCCAGTCTTGACGACCTTTGGTACAGGGCAACCAAAGTTTAAATCGATACTGATCGGCTCTGCATAGAGCGGATTTTCTAGAAGGCGCGGAATCGCCTGGCGAAAGTCTTCAGGCTCATAACCAAAGAGCTGAATCGCCATCATCTCGCCCTTGGCTTTGGCCAAATATGGTCTCGCTCGAGTGAAGCCACCTGGATAATTAAGTCCCCTTGCAGAGACCAATTCACTGACGGCAAAAGCTGCACCATAGTGGAGAGCCAACTTTCTAAAGGCCAAATTACTAGTCCCGGCCAAAGGCGCTAAGGCCAGACGGTTCTTAAGTTTTTGACCGTTACTTAAGCGCAATTCCTCTTTGGCCCGGCTCAGGGCTAAATCCCTTTCCGCAGGGCTAAGCTGTCGAATTTCTGCGATTGATTTCAAAATATCGCCCTTTCTGAATCTGAAATATTACAATTAAGCTTTCCTTAATATTACAATAACTGTCGACAAAAGCGCATTTCTCGCTATAATAGATTCTCAGAACTACAAGTACTGTAGTTAAACATTGTAGGAGGAAACAATGCAAAGCAAAACTCCGAAATATCTAATTTTAATCTGCCAGATCTTGGTCTTAATCACATTACTTAGCGCCTGCTCCCTCTTTAAAAAGAGCAAGGGCAATGATGCGATTGATGATGAGGTTGCCAATATTGTCCAGGAAGATCCCGATGCCGACTTGAAAAAGAACGAGCGCGGACTCTCCCGGAGGGAAGAAGACTTCCTTAAATTTGGCGAGGACAAGCTGGCTAACTTGATTGCCGCCTTTAATGAGTTTGGCAAGGGTACAGAGAGTTACCAATCTGACGTAATCAATAAGGGTATAGAAGTGAGTAAGAATAAACGCTTCATCGAGACTCGTGACAAGCTTTACGAAGCCTGCACGAAGATCGAGGCGATCCCTCTCTCCACTGTGCCTGAGTCGATGCGTAATTTCTTTGAGCAGAACTTCCGTTTGGCAAACCACTGCCGCCTCATGGCCCATTCCATCCAGAGTGAAAACGCAACCAATTTACCGGATGCCTATAACCAGGTTCTGACTGAGTTGAACAACTATGCAACTCAGGCCCAGGAATTTATTGCCAAAATCCAAGACAGCGGTGTCGAACTAGCACAGTCGATTATCCCGCCAGTCAATTGGACTGAGGAAGAGGCCAATCGTCCTAGCTTGACTAGTACCTTTGACGTCGCAGAGCTGGGCCTGTACTTTGGTGCCAGTAGAGCCGAAGTCATGGGTGTGGAAGGTTTAGTTAAGGATTATGATAAGCTGGAAAAATTAGAGTATGACCACACAGTCTATGTTTATCACGGTGTGCGTAAGTACTTCTTCAACGAGTTCGACCAGCTCTATAAGGTTTCCTATCTCTTTAGACCGAACCATCAGAATCCTTATCACGACTTGCGGGATTTGTTCTTCCCTGTCCACCACTCCTTCCAGGTTCCGGATTACTTTGATTTAAATCCGGATATGTTCATCCAGGAGTCCAGTCAGCCAGGCGAGTATTTCTTCTCGATTGACATGCCCCATCTGACCGCAGTAATCAAGAGCACGAGTGACCACCCGGAGATTCCGGTCAGCATTGACGTGACTGCAAAGCTCGCCGACAATGGAGCGGCAGCAGAGCAAGAATAAATAAGCAAATAAAGGTCGACCGTAGTGGTCGACCTTCTTTACATTAAATCAAAGAGGTGACATATGAAAAATACTCAGCAACTCGGTACTGAACCGATTCGCGACTTACGTACGCTGCCTTTAAATCGGCGGCTGATTCTCGGCCTGCAGCACTGCTTTGCAATGTTTGGTGCAACCATTCTAGTGCCGCTGTTAACAGGCCTATCGATCTCCACCACCTTGCTCTTCGCAGGCTTAGGTACTCTGCTTTTCCACCTAGTTACCGGTGGTAAAATCCCCGCCTTTTTAGGCTCCTCTTTTGCCTTCCTCGGCGGTTATGCAATGGTCGCACCCCTCGGTGCAGACGGCTCTGCTGATCCAGTAGCCCTGGCCAAAGCCGGCGGCGGAATCATTGTCGCAGGTGCTATCTACCTCCTGCTCTCAGCCTTAATTAAGGTCTTTGGAGTACGTCGTGTGATGCGCTTCTTCCCGCCTGTGGTCACCGGCCCGATTATTATTTCCATCGGTCTGATTCTTGCCCCAACAGCCATCGCCTCAGCCAGCAATGACTGGCTGCTCGCCCTAATTGCCTTATCCGCAATTATTATTTGTAATATCTGGGGTAAGGGAATGGTTCGAATTATTCCGATTCTGATCGGCCTCGGTGTTTCTTACCTCGTAGCTTTACTCCTGCACAGGGTCGACTTCTCCGGTGTCCAAGCAATCATCGCTGAGGGACGCTGGTTGGCCCTACCAATCCACCGTGAGCGCTTTGCGACCTTTGACCGCTCGGCAATCCTGACCATCGCCCCAATTGCTCTGGCCACTATTATGGAGCATATCGGCGATATTTCCGCCATCTCCGCCACCACCGGCCGCAATTATATTGCCAACCCGGGGCTCCACCGGACCCTTGCTGGTGACGGTTTAGCCACCATGATGGCAGCCTTCTTCGGCGCTCCAGCAAATACCACCTACGGTGAAAATACCGGCGTCTTGGTTCTAACTCGAGTTTATGATGCCAAGGTCACACGAATTGCAGCCTTCTTTGCAATTGGCCTTTCCTTCTTCCCCATCCTCTCAGAATTAATCCGCACGCTGCCAGCAGCAATCATCGGCGGTGTCTCCTTAATTCTCTACGGAATGATTTCCGCCATCGGGCTGCGCAACGTAGTTGAAAACCAGGTCGACTTTACCAAGTCTCGAAACCTCATTGTCGCCGCGTCAATTCTAGTCTGTGCCCTGGGCTTCCGCGAAGGCGTCAGCTTTGGCCGGATCAATCTTTCCGGAATCGCGATTGCAGCTCTAGTCGGCATCCTGCTCAACGCAATCCTACCGGGTAAAGACTACGAGTTCGATGTCAATGATCCCCAGGATACCGGGGTTAACTTCTCCGGCACGGACACCACATTCTACGGCCGTAAGACCCACTATAACTTGCCCGAAGCTGAGGCCAAAAAAGCTAGCGCCAAGTTAATGAAAGAAGACGAAGGTGCACTGAGAATTTCTCTCAAGCGCCAGGTCAGAGAGATCATTCACGACGAGTTATCCCAGGCTCTGAAAGAGGATCTTTCGCAGGCGGTCAAAGATGAAATCAACTACGATCTTTACCATGAGTTAAAGCGTGAGATCTCCGCCTCATTAAATGAGAAATTACAGGATGAAGATAATATCCCTGAAGATCAACTCTAAGTTCAAGCTAAAGCAGAAAAGGCCGGCGGATAAATAATCCGTCGGCCTTTTTTAATTTGTTAAATTCAGCCAAACTCGCGGCGATTAATCGACTAGCTTATTTCACAATATCTGCGGCAATACTATCGGCTAAGGCTTCAAGCTGCGGCAACTGTTCCTCGCTCAGGGCTCCCTTGGTTAAAATTGGATCCATGATGTATTCGAGATTTTTGGCCTTGGCTAGAATTTCCTGGGCAATTTGCACGCCACGTCCACCCCATGAACCGTTACCAATAATTGAAACCTTGCGCTTATCCCAATTGAGCATCACTAGCTCTCTCAGGCAGGCATCTAGTTTCGGATAAAGTTCCGTATTGTAGTTATTACAGACAAAGACAGCATGGGAGTAGCGGAAGAGCTCGGCGATAATCTCCGAATAATCTGTGCCCGCGACATCAAAGACCCGGATCCCCCTGACCCCACGCTTGGCCAATTCAGCAGCCAGGCGGTCGGCAGTGTTCATCGAGTTCTCATAAAGCGAACCATAGAGTAGGACGACGCCCGCTTCCTCTGCTTCATATTTACTCCAGGTGTCATATTTAGAAATAGCTTTTTCAATACTTTCCGGAGTTCTAAAAACTAGACCATGGAGGGGTAAAATAAGCTTGATCTCTTTATCCGCAAACTTTTGTAAAGTTCTCTGCACCGGCTGGCCAAAGCGCCCGACGATATTAATGTAATAACGCCGATACTCGTCTAACCAGTCGCGTTCCCAATTCGTTTCATCAGCAAAAATCGTGCCATCAAAGGCCTTAAAAGAGCCGAAGGCATCGGCTGAGAAAAGCCAGTTTTCGCTTTGTTCATAGACCATGGTCACTTCAGGCCAGTGCACATTCGGTGCGGCGATGAACTCCAATTTGTGCTGACCCAGATCCAGTACATCACCCTCCTTCATGAGCTTTGCCCTGCTCGTGAAGTCAAAGGGATAGAATTGTTCCAGGAACTGCAGGGCTCTTGCTGAGGTGACCAGGACGGTTTCCGGATGCAATTCCAAGACCATGCGAATGGTCTGGCAGTGGTCCGGCTCGACATGGTTGACTACCATATAATCTAGTTTTTCACCCGCCAGAGCGGCCTCAATGTTCTCATGGTAGATTTCAGCAATGGCCTTATCGACCCCATCGAGGAGGCAGTTATGTTCATCTTTAATTAAATATGAGTTGTAGCTTACTCCCTGTGGTACTGGAAAGAGATTTTCAAAGCGATCAAGCCTGCGGTCAAGACCGCCGACATAAAATAAGTCCGCAGTAATTTGTCTTACGTGCTGCATTTATAATCCTCTCGTTCTAAAGCTATAAAGGCTATCAGGGGATTCCTCTAAGTATTTTAGATCGCTACTTAAAGGGGCATCCTAATCTTTATTTACAGCTATAGAATAACACAAAAAAGCTGCTTCGCTGATTCCCTTACTCTTCTGAGCTCAGAACTGCGAAGCAGCTTTTAATCTTTTAATTTATTAGCTGATTAGCTTAAATTACTCGATGATTTCGGTAACAGTACCTGAACCAACTGTACGACCACCCTCACGGATAGCAAACTTCAGACCCTTTTCAATAGCGATTGGGGTAATCAGTTCGACGCTGACGGTAACGTGGTCACCAGGCATGCACATGTCGACGCCCTCGGGCAGGGTTGCTACACCGGTAACGTCAGTTGTACGGAAGTAGAACTGGGGACGGTAACCGCTGAAGAAGGGCTTGTGACGGCCACCCTCATCTTTGGTCAGGACGTAGACCTGGCCCTTGAACTTGGTGTGGGGCTTGATTGAACCGGGCTTGGCAACAACCTGGCCACGCTCGATATCGGTACGCTGGATACCACGCAGGAGGATACCTACGTTATCACCGGCTTCACCCTGATCCATCATCTTGTGGAACATTTCAACACCAGTTACGACTGAGGTTCTGGGCTCATCCTGGAGACCGACGATCTCAACAGGCTCACCGACCTTGATCATACCACGCTCGATACGACCGGTTGCAACGGTACCACGACCAGTGATGGTGAAGACGTCTTCAACTGGCATTGCGAAGGGCAGGTCAGTCGGACGCTCGGGGGTCGGAATGAACTCGTCAACTGCGGCCATGAGGTCAAGAATGCACTTGTACTCTGGGGCATTGATATCGTCTGAGCTGGACTCGAGAACCTTCAGAGCTGAACCGTGGATAACTGGGGTGTCATCACCGGGGAACTCGTATTCGTCGAGGATCTCACGGACTGTCATCTCGGAGAGCTCGATGAGGTCTTCGTCAGCCATGTCGCACTTGTTCAAGAAGACGACGATAGCGGGAACACCAACCTGACGGGCGAGCAGGATGTGCTCACGGGTCTGAGGCATTGGGCCGTCAGCAGCTGATACGACGAGAATTGCGCCGTCCATCTGTGCTGCACCAGTGATCATGTTCTTGATATAGTCGGCGTGACCCGGGCAGTCAACGTGAGCATAGTGGCGGTTTTCTGTCTCGTACTCAACGTGTGAGGCAGAGATCGTAATACCACGATCACGTTCTTCAGGTGTCTTGTCGATGTTTGCGTAATCAGTAAATTCACTGCCGCCTGCCAAGGCCAGAACCTTGGTGATAGCTGCGGTAAGAGTGGTTTTGCCGTGGTCAACGTGACCAATGGTTCCTACGTTGACGTGCGGCTTTGTGCGTTCAAATTTTGCTTTTCCCATTGATATAATCCTCCTTAGGATTGATCAAGCTTCGCTTTGAAGCCTTGATGCACAGTCATTTTGCTTAATGGACATTTTGTCATATTAAGCGTTTTTTGGCAATCTTCTTCAGTATATAATTTATTTACTGAGTTGCCAAATCATCCATGATGCTCTTAGGTACGGGGTCAAAGTGTGATATCTGCATCACGAATGTGCCTCTGCCCTGCGTATTAGAGCGTAAATTTGTGGCGTAGCCGAACATCTCAGACAGCGGTACGAAAGCATTGACTGCCATTGCTTTACCCTGTAGCTCGGTGCCTTGGATCTGGCCCCGACGTGAGCTCAAGTCGCCCATGACGTCACCGAGATATTCTTCAGGTACAACAACGTCAACCTTCATAATTGGCTCTAAGAGAACCGGGTCGGCTGCCCGCATTGCATTCTTCAAAGCCATTGAACCGGCGATTCGGAATGCCATTTCTGAGGAGTCAACCTCGTGCGAGGAGCCGTCAATTAAGCTGACCTTAATATCGACTACCGGATAACCGGCAATTACTCCGCCCTTCATCGCTTCTTGAATACCTTCGTCAACAGCCTTAATAAACTCTTTCGGCACTGAACCGCCGACGGTTTTATCGAGGAATTCGTAACCTGCACCAGTTTCCTGCGGTTCAATCTGGATCACTACGTGACCGTACTGACCGTGACCGCCAGACTGACGGACAAATTTACCTTCTGCCTCTGCTGCTTTGCGAATGCTTTCTTTATAGGCGACACGGGGCTTACCGACATTGGCTTCGACCTTAAATTCACGGAAGAGACGATCGACAATAATATCGAGGTGCAATTCACCCATACCGGAGATTAGGGTCTGGCCGGTATCGGAATCAGTGTGTGTCTTGAAGGTCGGATCTTCCTCTGCCAGTTTAGCCAGGGCGATGATCATTTTTTCTTGTGAAGCTTTCGATTTAGGCTCGATTGCAACCGAGATAACCGGCTCCGGGAACTCCATTGATTCTAAGATAATGGGGGCCTTCGGATCACAGAGGGTATCGCCGGTTGAAGTTTCCTTCAGCCCGACTGCCGCTGCAATGTCGCCGGAATTGATTGAGCTAGCTTCTTCACGGTGATTGGCGTGCATCAGTAGAATTCGGCCAATTCTTTCGCGTTTTCCAGTTGAGGAGTTCAGAACATATGAGCCTGCCTCCAAGCGACCGGAGTAAACTCTAAAGAAGCAGAGCTTACCGACATAGGGGTCGGTCATAATTTTAAAGGCCAAAGCTGAGAAGGGTTCCTCATCATCCGCCAAGCGCTCTTCAGGCTGCTCGGTATCCGGATTGATACCCTCCATCGGGGGGATATCTAAGGGTGAAGGCATCAGGTCAACAACTGCATCGAGCAGAAGCTGTACACCTTTATTTTTGTAGGAGGAACCACAGGTGACCGGAATAATCTCGGTGCTCAGGGTTGCTCTACGCAATGCTGCCTTTAACTCAGGAATGCTGATCTCTTCTTCCATCAGGAATTTATCAGACAAGGCGTCGTCAGTTTCAGCAATTGCTTCCACCATCTTCTCACGCCAGTCCTGAGCTTCTGCTAAAAGCTCGGCCGGAATCTCTGTCTCGGTAATCGCCTTGCCCAGGTCCTCATCGTCATACATTTCCGCCTTCATCGTAATTAAATCGATGATGCCGACGAAGCTGTCCTCCTTGCCGATTGGCAACTGAATTGGTACAGCATTGGCTCCTAAGCGATCCTTCATGGTCTGGACGGCGCGGAAGAAATCTGCACCGGTAATGTCCATCTTATTGACATAGGCCAGACGCGGGACCTTATAGGTATCAGCTTGACGCCAGACAGTTTCGGTCTGCGGTTCTACACCACTCTTGGCACAGAAAACTGTAACAGCTCCGTCCAAGACGCGCAGTGAACGCTCAACCTCTACGGTGAAGTCAACGTGACCCGGGGTGTCGATGATATTGATTCGGCAATGTCTCCACTGCGCTGTGGTAGCAGCTGAGGTAATGGTAATACCACGCTCCTGCTCCTGCTCCATCCAGTCCATTGTGGCCGCACCCTCGTGGGTTTCACCAAGGCGGTGAATGCGGCCTGTATAGTACAGGATACGCTCTGTTGTGGTTGTCTTACCGGCATCGATGTGAGCCATGATTCCGATATTTCGGGTATTCTCTAGTGAGAATTCTCTGGGCATACTAATTTAAGCTCCTTTTCTACGTTTGTGCACAGCTCGGTCTTTCTAATCGGCCGTACTGGCTCAACCGTAGTCTGTATAAGATATCTTTTTCTAAATCTAAATTTCGAATCCGCAGGGATTTACCAGCGGAAGTGGGCAAAGGCCCGGTTGGCTTCAGCCATCCGATGCATTTCTTCTTTGCGTTTGAAAGCGGCACCATTGCCTTCTGCTGCATCTAACAATTCATTTGCTAAACGTTGGCTCATCGAGCGTTCGCTCCGAGCTCTTGCAGCAGTGACAAGCCAGCGGAAAGCCAGGGTCTGACGTCTTTCAGGGCGGACTTCAACCGGGACCTGATAGTTAGAACCACCAACTCTACGTGCTTTTACTTCGAGCTGGGGCATGACGTTTTCCAAAGCTTTGTTGAATACTTCCATGGCACTTTGTCCGGATTTTTCTTCGATAAAGTCGAAGGCTCCGTAGACAATTTTCTGGGCTAAGCCCTTTTTGCCATCCAACATGACATTATTAATCAGTTTTGCAACCTTAATATCATGATATTGGGGATCTGGAAGAATTTCGCGTTTCGCGACACGGCCTTTTCTTGGCATTGCTTCCCTCCTTTCTTGATTATGCGGCTCTAGCCGAAATCAAAGGTACTCACGTTAATTGTGTTACACGTCGAAGAGGCCGGATATATTAAGGGAGTCCGGTCTTCTATTGATTCGTGTCAACCGATCTGTGAGCTGTCTTAGCGCGTTGCGCTCTTAGGTCTCTTTGCGCCGTACTTGGAACGGCCCTGTTTACGGTCAGTGACACCGGCGGCGTCCAATGTGCCACGCACAATGTGATAACGCACACCCGGCAGGTCCTTCACACGTCCACCACGAATCAGGACAACACTGTGCTCTTGCAAGTTGTGGCCGATTCCCGGGATGTACGCTGAAACTTCTGCCTGGTTAGTCAAGCGAACACGGGCAATCTTACGGAGCGCTGAGTTAGGTTTCTTCGGGGTCTCTGTTTTGACCACCGTGCAAACACCGCGCTTTTGCGGGGAATTATAGAATGAACGACGCTTTTTTAAGGTGTTCATGCCAACTCCCAATGCCGGCGACTTGGATTTCTCCTGTTTCACGTGCCGACCTTGCTTCACCAGTTGGTTGAATGTAGGCATCCGGTACTCCTCCTTCGTTAAAATCTCTTGCCTTCAAGCTCAGTGCAAATTTGCCTGATTTACTTAGATTAGGCCAAATTTTCGAGAGCAATTTAAGCTCACAAAAAATTGCCTAAATCTGGCAAGGCAATTAATAATAGCAAATCGGAATTCACTTGGCAAGTGCCAGCAGGGCTTTGTTTAGATAGAAAAGCTCTATCTATAGAGGGATTAAGTCTAGATAGAGCCTGATCTTTACTTTTAAAACTTTAGACTTTTAAAGCAGCAACTTATTCTAGAAGATAATTCTGTTGCTGAGTCGTGAACATCTTATAGTAGAGACTGTCAGTTTTTTGCATCAGCTTCTGATGCGTATCAAAGTCCTGAACTCGTCCGTCCTGAAGCAGGAGTATCTTATCACAAAAGAGTGATGAGCTCAGGCGATGGGAGATAAAAATCGCCGTTCGATTAGCTGTTAGCTGGTAGAAATTCTCGTAAATTTCCGCCTCACTCTTCGGATCTAGGGCCGAGGTCGGCTCGTCAAGAATAACCAGCTCCGCATTCTTATATAAGGCCCTGGCAATGGCGATCTTCTGGCGCTCACCTCCGGAAAGCTCGATTCCACCGACTACTAAATCCTTGCCCAGAATACTGTCTACACCCTGGGGCAGAGCTGCCACAGCAGCATCCAGCCCGACTTCTTTAAGCACCGCAGCGATGCGTTCAGGATCATAATCCTTCACGCAGGCAATATTTTCAGCAATTGAGAGATTAAAGAGCTTGTAATCCTGGAAGATGACTGAGACCTTAGCCTGGTATTCTTCGACCTCAAAGCTTTGAATGTCGATCCCATTTAGCTTGATCGTACCGGCCTGGGGCGTGTACAAACGCATCAGAAGTTTAACCACTGTGGTTTTTCCTGCCCCGTTGAGACCTACGATAGAAATCTTTTCACCGCGCCGAATGACTGCAGAAAAGTCACGCAGGACATATTCGCTGCCCGCAGGATACTTAAAGTACACGCCTTCAAAGCGCAGCTCCTCTATCGCATCCGGAACTGGCTGCGGCTCTACAGTAGAGGTCTCCACTTCCTGCCTCAGCTTTAATGCAGCGGCCTCTTCTGGCGGCAAGAGCTTAAAGTCAATCTCTTCAACTGCACCCGTTTTTTTACGGGGTAAGGTCATAAACTCGTAGAGCGGCTCAGCTATCGCAATTGAATTACTGAGGTTCATGGTTGACATACTGAGCTGGACAAAATTGGCATTGAACTGAGTTAAGGCCGAGACGTACATGGCAAAGGAACCCAGGCTAATCTGGGGTCCGAGTAGATTGGACACGGCACGAATCGCAGTATAGGCATAGCAAAGCGCCTCACCAATTACGTTAATTGCTGCAATGACGCCCAGGGATAAGCCCTGTTGCCGATCCACCGCTTCCATATCCTTTAAAGTTTCTTTAATCACATCATAGTAGCGATCGGAAAAGAAAGCTTCTCGACATAAAAGCCGCGCATCCATCTGCTTATCCGGGTAATGCGCAAAGCGGACTCGGGCCATAATCTTCGCATTATAGACCTTTAGAGCCTGGACAAATCGATTGACAGCACGAACACTCCTCCGTCCCTGCTGCATCTGAATCAGGACTAGCAAAAGAAGTATCAAGAGCAAGGGGAGACTAAAGCTTAAGGCAATCGCCAGCACTGAGAGCACCACACCAGCAGCCTTCATCAGGTCGATGGAGTAGATGATCATGGAAACATGTGGGCGCATATAGACGAGCAGAAAATCCGCCTGCTCCTTCAGACCGATATACTCCTTATCTTCCATATAGGAAAAATCTAGGTCCATCACCTTCTCGGCCATGAAATAACTGAAGTAATCCCCGACCTCTCGTAAAGTACTTTTCGCAAAGGCCATACTAAAGCCTGGGATTCTAGCTAAGACCACATTAGAAAAGAGCAGGAAGAGACCCCAGATAATGTAGTTCTTCAATTCCAGCCCAGCACTTAAGCCATCAATTAAATACTTGGGAATAAAGACGTTAATCAAAAGTCTTAAAATCTGCGAGACACCGGTAGCAATGAGGGCCAGAACCAATTTCTTTGAAGCGCGCCAAGTTAAGCCGAGCAGGAAGAAATAAATTTTAATCCGAGATTTAAGCGTTTGCATTTCTGGCCTCCTGCTCCTCCTGGTAATACTTACCTTGGGTTAGAAAGATCTCATGATAGCGACCACCCAGAGCCATTAATTCCGCGTGACTGCCGAATTCGGCTACTGCCCGATCAGCCAAGAGGAAAATCCGATCACAGAATTTCGTACTCGAGAGCCGGTGCGAAATATAAATTGAGGTTTTAGCCACCGAAATAGAGTGTAAATTCTCATAGATTTCCGCCTCGGCCAAAGCATCCAAGGCCGCAGTCGGTTCATCTAAGATGGTTACCGGACCGTCTTTATACACGGCACGTGCAATCGCCAGCTTTTGGCTTTCACCACCGGATAAGTCAATCGCCTCCGGATCAATAGCCCGATCTAATAAAGTGTCTAAGCCATGGGGCATCGCCTCAACCCGTTCTTTTAGACCACATTTTTCGAGGCTATCCCAGACCCTCGCTATATCAATATTTTGCTCAGTCCCAGCCACATTTTCTTTTAGCGTAACCGGCCAAAGCAGAACGCTTTGGAACACGGGATTAAAAATCTTTTTGCGCTCCCTGATATTGAAATCATCAAGCTTAATTCCATTAATTAGAATCTCCCCAGAATTCGGGCGATAGAGGCCAACTAGCAGTTTAATTAGACTGGACTTTCCAGCTCCATTATCACCGACTAGGGCAACCGTCTCCCCGGCCTCAATCTTCATATTTAAATTCTCTAAAACATAGTTTTCACAGCCTGGATAGCGGAAGTAAAGATTTTTAAACTCAATCGATAAAGGACCTTCCGGCATCAGACGATCACCAGAGGGCGGCAAGAGCTCGGGATTTTCCATAAACTCATAGTAGTCAGCCATAAAGCTCATTTGGTAAGCAATGTAAAAGGCGAAGTCACCGACGGCTAATTCAATCGTCATAATCAATTGATAAGATAGGCCGATACTCATTAAAAGATTATCAACTTGTAAATCACCCCGCCCGAAGGCTGTAAATAAATAGTAGATAAAATAAGCCTGACAAATAATTAAGTATATAGTCGGCCAAGTATGGGCTTTGTAAGCTGCCTTGCGAAGCTTTTTGAGAATTCTCTGAGAGGCCTTAATTTGCTCC
>JAUNVR010000010.1:7762-17223 GCA_030537595.1 Eubacteriales bacterium | reverse complement strand
GAGAAAAAGTTCGCTGTCAGTCTGACTGTGGCATCTAGCGCGCCGTTAATGCCCTCGCTCGGGGCATTGACGACTGAAATCCCCCCGTCATACCTGCGATACAGCTCACCAGACTCAAAAAAGGAGAAGTCGACCTCATACATATGCTGCTGTACATCCCGAGCATAGATCATCCTAGTTTTCGCCCGGCGAAAGCGAGTCCGTTGCTGGATGTAGACTCCGGAAAATCCTGCCACAAGGCCAATTAGGGCATAAAGCCCTGAAATCAAAAGCACGCGTTTAATCTTTTCTTCAGTTGGGGCGACGGAAATCAAAACCGAGGCAATTAGCTTTGGCATTAGTGCCATCATCACCGGCAATAAGCCGCGTAAAAACATCAGCGAAAGGCAAGCTGGCAGAAAGCTTTTATCATGATATTTTACCGTCTCTCTCAATAGGCGCCGGTAGGCCTTCATAAAATTAAACATGTGCCAAAGCTCCTTGTCTCCTCACGAACGCAGCTTGGCCTCTAGAATTATTTTATAGTTAGCTTATGCTAATATTCAGCTTTTTGCAAGATAATAAGTGAATTTTTAGTCAAAATAAAGGAGCCACGAAGTAATTCGCAGCTCCCTTATCGCTCTTCTATTTACTTTAGTTTAAACTTTATACTTATTAATTAAATCTTAGTCTCTGTAAAGACCTCTCCACCCTCAGTAATCAGGCGTGAAGAGCCAAAGGCGCAAATCATATTCTGCTCGAGCACTTCTTTGAAAATCGGGCCTAGTGCTGCAATTTCCTCCAGCTTAGCATTCAGAATTTCAGCTCTTAACTTTTGCCTTTCAGCCTCAGTTAAGCCCTCATGCACGGCCCGAACTACGCGATCTGCCTCCTGGGCAGCGGAGAGCGGGCGGTCGAGCTGGCCGATTGTCGAGATAATAAACTTATCCAAAGAATCGACTCTTTGAGCCACCTTTTCTAAGTACTCAGGTACGCCCTGGTAAGCCTTTAAGGTTGAGAGCACCTTGGGATCTCGGTAGCTGACAAAGGCGAGATGTCCATCTCTGCCGATTCTTAAATTACAGCCGTAAGCTCCGCCAAAGACCCTGACCTGTTCCCAGAGATAGTCCGTCTCTATAATCTTTTGGGCCAGGAGCATTTGTCCTGTGACTCGGTGGCCGAGCTTTTTCAGATTATAGCCCTGGGCTATAAAGGAAACTTCCGAAGGAATAATGAAGGCCTCATTTTTGGCCTCTTCTTTAAACTCCGGCAGCTCCCGGCCGCTGGCGGCAACTTGACCTAGGTAAGGCTTTAGAAGCTGGGATAACTGCTCTAAGCAGGCCTCTCTAGCATGCCCGCGGTAAGCAATCTGCAGCTCCTCTGAACGGAAGAGCTTTTTGTAAAGGGCTTCCAGCTCAGCCTTGAAGCTTTCCAGGGAGCTCGGGAATTGCTCTGCAATCGCCCGACCTTGGCGGAAGGCCTCGAGTCCGTACAGCTCATCTTCCAGGGCAGCCTTCTGCGAAAAGTAGCTCGCCAAGCGATCGTTTGCAACTCGGTCGGCCTGTTCAATTATGGCCATTTCGGCATTTGAAAGCTGCATGTATAAAAGATTGCCCAGGCGCTCCACGTCCGCGAAGCTGCTTTCGTAGATTAGCTCAGTTGCTAGTTCAATTGCCTTTGGTAGCTGTTCACTTAAGGCCTTGATTGCAAGCTGCACATATGCCCTGACACCCTCTTTTTCCTCGTAGATTACTGGGGAGACGAAAATTCCACCTGTATCAATCATCAGGCGATTAGCCAGATCACTGAACTTATAGTTTTTCGTATCCAGCGCACCGAGGCACATCGTCAGGAAGTTTAAATTCCGCCACTCTCTGAGACTGAGCTCGGGCAAGGGGAAGGCCAGTTGCAGGTAAGTGACACCATCGTCAGCTGCGTTAATTTGAATAATTCTTTGTCCAGGGAACTGAGCCGACTCGACTAATTCGTAATCTAGTGCTTCAACTTCAGGGTCTAAGTCCTCAACTGAAAGCACCGGTATGGCTGCTAATTTTTCTGGGTCATCTGCTTGGCTTTGCCGCTCACGCAATTCCTGCTGAATTCGCTTTAGCTCTTTAAGCTCAGCTTCGCTCATCGCTGCTAAGCGCGCCTTAAGTTCAGCCTCTTCAGCCTCAAGCTTTTGGCTTAGTAGGTTTTCTGAAGCAGAAAGTAGGACCTCTACGCAGTGCTTGTTCTGAATAAATTCGCGGCGGAGTAAGTCCTCTAAATAGCCCTCTGCCATCCGCTTTTCAAGCTCGTCAAGCAGCTCATTGTAAGACAGCTTCTTTAATGGATCTAAACCACGGTCCCAGTGAGCCAAGCCATCTAGGGCGTAAATCAGGCCCTGTGGCATGAAACCACCATCTAGACCCTCTTTTAAGGCAAAGCGCCATTGGTTCAATGCAGCAAGTTTAAGCTCCTCAGAAATCCCTTCCTCGGCTAGGCGCTCAAATTCAAAGAAGAGCGCTTCACGAATCATGTCCACATCGTCTTCGACCAAGCCTCTGAACATGATGCTGGTCATCGGCTGGACTAGACTATCTTCGAAATTCGTGGCCAAATCTTTAACCAGACCTGACTCTAAGAGTGTGTTGCGAACTGGCGAACTCTCCATCATAAAGAGAATATTGTTCAGGATTTTTAGGCCGAGGTTGTCAAGCAGTTGGTCGTAGCGACCCTGGGCAAAGGCGAGACCGAAAATGGCCTGGCCCTCCTCTTTATGGCTAACCGCATATTTGCCGCTGACCTTTTTGATCTCGGTGAAGGCCGGGGTCGGCTTCACTTCAGTGTCAATCTCAGCCGCCTCGAAACGATCTAGGTACTCCGCAAGCTTTGCTAAAACAGCAGCTTCATCTACCTTCCCTACGACCATGACCGTGGCATTGCTCGGATGATAGTACTTGCGATGGAAGCTCAGTAGCTCAGCTTGCGTTAAGCTAGCAACTGCTTCCGGCTCACCACCTGAGTTATGGCTGTAAACATTGTCAAAAAGCTCGCTCTGCAAGCTCTGCATCAGGCGCTGTTCAGGCTGAGCCATGACGCCCTTCATCTCATTGTAGACAACTCCGACAATCTGCAGATTGCCGCTCTCGTCCAGCTCCAGATGATGCCCTTCCTGCCGCAGGATGTCCTCATTTTGATAAATCCGGGGGAAGAAAACTCCGTCCAGATAAATGTCCATCAGGTTTAATAGTTCCTGCTCATTGGTCGTTGCAAAAGGATAGACCGTCTTATCCGGGAAAGTCATCGCATTTAGGAAGGTGTTTAAAGAACCTTTTAAGAGCTCTACAAACGGTTCCTTCACATCGTATTTTTCCGAGCCCGATAAGACCGAGTGCTCGAGGACATGACAAACCCCATTATCTGAGTAAGGTAGGGTTCTGAACTGAATCGCGAAGGACTTATTCTTTTCCTCCGTCTTGAGAAAGAGTACCGGTGTTCCACAAATCTTGTGTCGATACTCAGTATATTCTGCCGGGATCGACTCGAGTCGACCCTGGCGAATTTTTTCAAACTGCTGCATAGCTTCTCCTATTCGTACAGGTACTTGCTGGCAATCTCCATGATTTGGTCAGCTTGGATAGCTCCGACTTTGCGCTCTTTAATTTCCCCGTTCAGCATGAAGAAGAGCACCGGAACTCCCATGATCTTATGCTCCTTGCAGAAATCCTTGCTCTCATCTGCGCAGAGCTTATAAATGTTCATGAATGGGTAGTCAAAATCTATTGCTTCCAGAGTCTGGGCTAAGGATTTGCAAGGCCCGCAATGGACACCATAGACATCAACAATGCAAAAACCTTCTTTGGTCACTTCTTTAAATTCACACTCTTTAATTTCTTTAATCATAGTTCTTTCTCACTTTCAATTTTTAATCGAAGCTCCTGTATTCAGGCCACAGGCTCCTTTATTTAAAATACTTTTCCCAAGATCTCTGGGAAGCCTCTGAGCTCGGCATTTTGCCTAGCTCTCCTCAGCTGTATTTAAGCTACAAGCGGCCTGTAAGTCAAATATTCTTCTGTAATATGGGCTCCCTTGGTACAAGTCACGATGCGGGCCGATTGCCACTATCTTCCCCGCCTCCAGCAGAACGATCTGATCTGCATCGACAATGGTGTTTAGATTGTGGGCAACGATGACCATAGTCTTACCAGCCATCAGCTCACGAATCTTTTCCGTGACGTAGAACTCATTTGCAGCGTCCATATTTGCGGTCGCCTCATCGAGCAAGAGGATTTCCGGTTCGCCAATAATCGCTCTAGCAATTGCAATCCGCTGCCTTTGGCCGCCAGATAACTTCATGCCAGACTCCCCGATCTCGCTGTCAAAGCCGTCAGGTAAATCCATAATGAACTCATAGGCGTTGGCCTTTTTGGCCGCTGCGATTAAGTCTTCCTCACTGATCTCGCGATTCGCTCCATAGAGGATATTCTCCCGAATCGTCCCGGCCAGGAGCGGACTGTTTTGAATCACGTAGCCGAAACTTTTGCGCCAGGAGTCGAGGTGGATTCTTTCCGCCTCTGTCTCGCCAATTAAAAGCTCACCTGAACTCGGCTCATAAAATCTTTCCAAAAGCTTCAAGATTGTCGTCTTACCCGAGCCTGAGGCGCCGATGATTGCGGTTGTCTTGCCCTCCGGAATACTCAGATTCAGCGAATCGAGAATCTTTGTTTCTCCATCATAGGAGAAGGAGAGATTGCGTAGCTCCAGGCTCCGCTCAGGAATCTCTTCCAGCCCGATTTCGCGTTCGATCTGCTCTGCGGGTAAGGCTGCAATTTCTGCGACCATCGCAGTTGCACCCTTTGTCCCCTGCATTTCCAGGAGGGTTTGGACGAACATTTGGAAGGTCGAGGGCATTTCCATTGTGAACATGTAAAAGACAATCAGTTCACCTAGGTCCAGCTCGCCTTTTTGAATCATGAAGGAGCCACCAATAATCACAATTGCCATCAGAATCATATCGACAATCCTTTGGAAGGCAATCATCACCATGTCGTATTTGACCTCACGCATGGCAATTTTAAAGCGCTCCTGGTTGATGCTCATGCCCCGGGTCATTTCCTCGGCCTCAGCAGCAGCCGCCTTGACTATTTTCATATTGCCGAGCTTTTCCGATAAGAAAAGCGTGAAGCGACTCATATTCTGCTGTGTGTCAAACTTAATCGAGTAGATAACATTGCTGGCCAAAAGCAGGAGTAAGACGTAGAGAATTACCGTCGGGACAATGAATAAAGTCAAGGTCAGGTTCATGCCCTGCATCGAATAAATCATCATCGCCATAAACAATCCGGCTTGGAAGAAGCTCATCATCTGCTCAATGATTAAGCTGACTAGAAGCGAGTCAGTAGTCACCCTACTAATCAGGCTGGAGGGCACGAACTTCTCATATACCCTCAGGGGAAGGTCGATAAATTTCCGCCAGGCCGTCTGTTGAATCAAACGGTCAAAGCGAATATGGACCCAAGATGTAAAGAGTGGGATAAAGCCTAAAACGATGAGCAGGACTGAATAGATAATATAGCGTCTAACCACATCCTGGTCGGTAATTAGACCTTGGGCTACAGCCCCAGTGATCTCAGTCAAAGACACAAAGAGCTGACTGCTTAAAACCACCAGAACTAATTGTATGAGGTACAGCCACCAGGGCAGATGCGAGTCCTTTAAGAGTTTAAATAGTGGACGCCAAGTGCTTTCACGACGTGATCTTTTTTCCATTATTCTCCCTCCTCCTCAGACTCATCTGCGAGTAGTTCAAAATTAACTAAGTCGCGGTAACTCGGGCAGCTGGCCATGAGTTCAGCATGCTTACCAGTAGCTTTGACCTCGCCCTTATCTAGGACAATAATTTTATCCGCATGGCGCACCGTGCTCAGGCGATGAGCCACACAAATCGTCGTGCGACCCTCGGCCAGAGTATTCAGCACAGACATTAGGTGAAACTGGGCCTCAGCATCCAGGTTGCTGGTCGCTTCATCAAGCAGCAAACGTTGTGGCTGCTTGAGTAGGACACGAGCAATGATGAAACGTTGACGCTCGCCACCAGAAAGGCTCATCCCGCCTTCTGCGACTGGCGTATCTAGACCCTTCTCCTGGGCTGCAATAAAGTCCTCGAGCTGTGCAGCCTTCGCCGCAAGCAGGATTTCCTCGTCCGAAGGCAGTGGATCTATGCCGTAGCTCAAAGCCTCTCTTAAGCTCCCGCTAAAAAGATTAATCTCCTGCGTCACATAGCCGAAGCTTGAACGCCACTCCTGTAAGTCGAAATCATTGATCGCTTTGCCGCCGAGGGTAATTTGCCCACTGTCCGGCTGGAAGAAGCGCTCAACTAAGCCGAGTAAACTGCTCTTACCTGCTCCAGAAGCTCCCACTAGAGCCACGAAAGAACCCTCCTCAATGCAGAGGTTGATATTCTTCAGGACCGGAGTCTCGCCGTAGCTAAAGCTCACATCCTCGAAGCAGAGATCGCCATCGCGCTTGGCCAAAGCCTCACCACTATAACTCTCGTCCTCGTAATCCATAATCTCAGTAATGCGATCGACCGCACCTTGGGCTTCCTTAAGCATCGGCCACATTTGCGTAATCAGGAGAACAGAGGAATTAATCGTTGCCGCATACATGTAGTAGGCAATCCAAATACCCGTATCAATCTCGCCACTAGCAACTAAGGCTCCACCAACAACCACCGCTAAAACATTATTTAGCGTCATCAGGGCACTATCAAAGCCGGTAAAGACAATATCCAGAACATTGACCATAAAGCGGGCCTTGTTATACTCCGTAATCGCCTCCTCACCGCGCTCTTTCTCGTGCTTTTCTTTGACAAAGACTTTGACCAAGGGGATATTGATCAAGACCTGAGATAAGTATTCGGTCAACTTGGCCAGGCGAAGCTGCTGCCTGTAGGCAAATCTAAATGAAAGCCGCCCTTGAATGAATTTTTCCACTAGCATCAGGGGAATCATCCCGAGCAAGATATAGCCTAAGGTCGGATGGTAGGAGAAAACATAGCCAAGGCTCAGGTACAGAGCATAGCTATTAGTTAAAACATTTGAAATTAAAGTGATAAAGATGGCCGATAGAGCCGAAGTGTCTGAAGTGGTTCTCGAAATTAGTTCTTTGGGTGCAATCCTCTGATAAACAGAAAGTGGCAGGGCCAGGATTTTACCCCAGATCTTATCGATCATCCGCTTTGTAATACTGTTTCTAGTATAGCCGTAGAGCCAGTCATTTATAGCGGTTAAAAGCACGACTGAGCTCATAATTCCGAGTGCTGTTAAAAGCGTCGGTAAAGAGAGGTCGCCACCTGTGATCTTCCGTTGAAAGTCTGGGATTATGACCCCAATCCGCGATGATGCGAGGCTTAAGGCGACAGTTAAAATAATCAGTGCCCAGGGCAGCTTGGTCGAGGAGAGGAGGCGATAAAAACGCCTCCATACACCTCTCCTGCGCCCCTCTAAGGTTCGCTTATCAACTGCTTCCACAGTTTATCCCTCATGCGCGGAGACGCGTTGACTGAACTCCTTCATTAAGCGGCCTTGCAAGGCTGAAGAATAAGACTGGCGCTGGTAAATCTCATAAGGGAGCTGGGCCCGGATTGACTCTTCACTTTCGCCACTTTCTGCAGCGTAGTATTTAACTTCTTTTTCGTACTGCTCCTTGGAACAGTCGACCTCGTCCTGCAATAAGGCTCTGGCGTAGAGGTCGAATTTGAAATCCAGGACTAAATTGTCCCTTACTCTTTGCGCAATTTCTTCATCGCTAGCCGAGCCAGGGTTGGAGAAGAGGCTGCGCATGTAGTCGCCGGCACTTTGGCCGCAACGCTGTGCTTCTTCTGTGATCCCACTCATCTGGTATTCGATAAATTCATTCAACTCAGCTTCATCAATTGAGAATTCAGCTGCATCGATGATCTTATCTCTTAACTCTCCGGCTGCTCCGGAGAAATATAAATCCGCTTTTAGACCTGCAATAATGCCCTGGCGATACTTTTCTTTATAATCCTCAACTGAGGTGGCAGGCTCGAAATAATCATTATTCTCAGCCTGTAACATCTCGAGGGTCAGCTCAGGGATTGTCTTTGTTTTGACCTTGAGAATTTTGACCTGAATTTTTTTGCCTTGCAGCTCAATTTCCTCTTCTTGGCCTTCTTCTAAACCGAGAATAGCCTCTTCGAAGTCATAGTCAAAGAGACCTCGACCAACGGTGACGGGGATCATCGGCTTGTTGAACTTAGGCAGCTCTGAGCTGGCCTTCAGCATTACGATGTCGCCCTCCTCGATGCCGTGTCCAGGCTCAGCCTCGACCACCTCACCGTGTTTTTTTGCGATTCGGTGCAATTCAGCCTCGATTTCTGCAGCCACAGCTGCCTCATCGATTTTCAGGCTTAAGAATTTCTCTGCAAGGGGAATTTCTTTGTAATTAGGGACTGATAAAATCTTGGACTTCATAAAAGACCTCCTGTAATTTAGATGAACTCTCACTGCTCTTTGGATAGAAGTCTGAGAGCTTAGTTAAATCTCTAATTACAGCTTAACAAAGAAGGCTAAAGATTACCTTTATCTAGGCTTTAGTCTTTCTTTTGAATTTCTTTAGAATTTCTTTCTTTACTGCTAATTTAGCTAGAAGAAGGCAGGATCCAAGCTATTTTCTCAGCCGAATTTCTAAACAAAACTGCTCCTCAGTCGTCGTGATACTAAGACTTGCCCCCATGCGCTCGAGGTAGCTCGAGACAATTGCTAGGCCGAGGCCACTTGCGCCCTCCGGCCGATGCTTCGCCCCCCGCTTATAGCGCTCGTGTAGCTCAGCTGTGAGGCTCGGGTCAATTGCTTCGCGTAGGTCGTTACTACAGCTAATCAGGATACTATCCTCCAGCAGGCGAGTTCTGAGATAAAACTGCGACTTCGCGTAACGCAGGACGTTTTGAATTAAATTACTAAAAATCTGTTGTAGAGCCTGCCGATCCTCCGCAAGGCGAATCGGCTCCGGATTTAAATCGAGCTCCAAAGTAATTCCCGCTTGTTCGAAATCCGCATAAGCTAGGGCAAAAATCTGGCGAATGAACTCATTTAGTTCGAAGAGCTCAGCTTCCAATTTAAGACTCTCATCACGCGACTTAGTATAGGTGAAAAGCTGCTCCAAAAGCTCGTTCAAGATCTCCAGGCGCTGCTGGATTAAAGCGAGAATCTCCTCCTGCTCCAGCCGCTCAATCGTGCTATCCTGCTGGGCTTCTATTAATAGTTCTAGATAACCCTTAGCACCGGTTAGAGGTGTGCGTAAATCATGGGCCAGATTGCTGATCGTCTGCTGGACAGCGGCCTGGTTTGCTGCAAGTTCCTCAGCCTGCCTTAAACTTTGTCGCAAGAGCTGATTACAAGCCTGTAAGAGCTCTCTATATTCAGCTTCGGGAACAGTCCGCAGAAACTCACTATGGCTACCCTCAGTTAAGGCTG
>JAUNVR010000010.1:0-7662 GCA_030537595.1 Eubacteriales bacterium | reverse complement strand
CTCAAACTATCACTAGTAAAAAGCATAAAGAGTAAGCCGATCAGGGCTAGGTAGAAGGCATAGTTTAGCCAAGAGAGGCTGAGATACTGTATTAGCAGGCTAAAATCACCCCCGGGGAAAGCCCGGCGCAAGAGGAAAATCCAGCTAAAGGCAGTTACCGCTAAAAGGAAAATTAAATCGAGCAGTAGGTAAGTTAAAACCGCAGCGCTCTGAATTAGGACAAAGCTCCTCCGCTTCATCCCCTTAGTCAGACAGAGCTTGGCTAAAGCATCCTGCTTCTGCTGCACCGCGAGATAGAAAATTAAGGCCAGAAGCATTAAGGGCAGTATGCTTGACTCTAGTAAATAAGCTAGAAGATGAGTTAAATTCAACTGCTCCAAGTCTAAAGCCGGGTAATTTTTAAGTATTTTTTGCTCGGTCAGGAAAATCAAGAGAGACTCGGCGAGCAGAATCATAAAGAGCAGCGGCCTTCTGGCATGGTTTCTTATTAAGAATTTATAGTACTCCATGACCCTCCCCCTCCAATAAGGCTTCGACTCGGCGCTGTAAGTCATTTTCTAAGGGGATTGAAGCATGTAACTTAACTCCTCCCTCAATCAGTATTTGATTGACTTCCCAGGCTTCCTCGACCTCAGCTTCAAGGCTCGAGCTGCCACTCACCCGGTAGGGGATTTTTGCAGCCTCTAAAACTATCGCTGCGCGCGCAGGATTGTCGACGATGAGTTCCACTTTCGACTTAGTCTGGAGTAAATTCTGCTTAGCTAAAGGAATTAAGCGCCCGGCCTTAACGAGGAAAATCTCATCTGCCAACTCAGCTAATTCATCGAGTGAGCTCACCGCTACAATGATTGTCACCGCAGATAGGCTCCGGAGCTTATCTAATAAACGCAGCAGCTTTTTCTTATTTCGATAATCCATAAACTTCTGCCGATGATTAATTAATAAAAGCTCCGGCGAAGCGAGTAAGGCTCCCGCAAAGAGCAACCAATCGCGCTGCTCACTCGATAAGTCGTTGACAATTAATTCCGCCTGGGCACCCAGGTCGACTAAATCTAAAACCTCGGCAGCCGATTGCTCGGGATCAGCTAGCTTTAAAACCTTCGCCCAATCTTTAATTAAGTCCTTTACACTGCCTGTCGAGTGGACTTCAAAGTCTTGCGGGAGATAGGCAATCCGCTGCCGCTTTTCCTCCAACTCATGTCCGAAAACTAGGACGCGGCCCGAGCGGATAAAAGTAATCCCGGCCAAAAGCATCAAAATTCCGGCTGAACGCCGCTCCTCAGGGTCTACAATCAGAGCCAGATTAGCCTTTTTTAGCTTGAAGTCAAAGGCCGGCTCATCTGCAAAACGCGCATTGATGATTTCTACTGCGTAGTCCATCGACCCAGAAACTCTAGTTATCGGTATTGAGCTTAATGCCCAAACCCCAAACCGTCTTAATGTACTCTTTAGGCGATTTCTGTTTAAGTTTCTTCCGGATATTAGAAACGTGGATATTAATTACATTCTCGTCTGAGTTATCATCGTAGCCCCAGATTTTTTGATATAAGTAATTCTTTGTAAAGACTCGATTCGGCGAGCTCATCAACTGCTCTAGAATCTGGAATTCGTAATTAGTTAAGTCGACTGGCTCCCCAGCGAGCTTAAGCTCCAGGGATTTTCGATCGAGACTTAAGTCACCGACCACCAGCTTCTTGGAATCTGAGCTCTGGTAATTACTCCGACGTAAAACTGCCGCCAAGCGAAGGATTAGCTCCTCGTTATGAAAAGGCTTTTGGATAAAATCATCCGCACCGAGCCGCAAAGCAGCTAAACGGTCTTCTACTGCGCCCTTTGCACTAATCACAATAACTGGAGTTCTCGACTCGCGTTCAGCTAGAATCTCTTCCCCACTCATTCCGGGCAGCATTAAATCCAAAAGCACGAGGTCGTAGCGCTGTTCATTCAAGAGGCGCAGAGCCTCAGTTCCACTGTATGCTTGCTCAACCTGGTAGCCGTGACGAGTTAATAAGCGCGCCAAGACGTCAGAAATTGAATTATCATCTTCACAGACTAGAATTCTCTGCAAGTGAAGCTCCCCCTTTAACTTTTTCGCTAAAAAATACAAAGCTAGTATATCATTCTTTCCTCCAGCTGCTGCTACTGTTAGAATCAAAGTTGAAGAGTGTCGCGTCTAAACTGGAGAGAGTCTGAACTTTGAAAGGACTCTTTATGAAATATTATAATGAGATTTTAAACCAAGCCTTGCAAGCTGATTTTTTCTTCGACTTGTTAAAATATGATATTTTTTCAAAACTCGATGAGTGGATCTCTGCCCCAGAATTTGCCAAAAAGCTAGGGCTGACTATAGAGGAGGCAGAGCTGTTCTTAGAATGCTTGCAGCTGAACAATTGGCTTGAAGTGAAGAATCAGCAATATCGCTGTAAAGCTGAGCTCGGCCAGATTTATAGCCGCCAAAGTAAATTTTGCCTGAGTTCAACTTTGCTCGCTCAATACAGAGCAAATCGCAAGCGACTGGGTAAGTTTTTTGAAAAGCTAAATCCTGCGGAGGAAATAGTTCAGACGGAAAAAACTTTTAAGCCTGAGGGTGGTCTCGATTTTAGGAGCTTCTTTGAGCGCAGCCGAATTGAGGTTGAGCTATTTCGTGGGCCCAGTTTACTTGAAATTTGCCAGCGCTACCCCCTAGCTCCCGATGCTAAAATCTTGGACCTTGGGGGAGGTTGCGGTGCCTTGGGCGAAGTGCTCGCTGACGGAAAGCGTGAGCTAAGTCTTTTTGATAGTCCGGAGGTCATTGCTGCAGTCGAGAATCCGGCCTTTCAGCAGCTGATTGCTGGCGACTTTAACCGCGATAGTTGGGGTGGACCCTATGATTTAATCTTGGCCTCCGGCATTTTAGACTTTGTTGACTTTCAGAGTAAAAAGTTCTTTGACCAGCTGTCTCGGGCCTTAAAACCCTCTGCCTATGTCTTCTTCTACTGGCTTTCCTTCGACCCTGAACTAGCAGGTATCAAGGCCCTGCGCTGGTTACCAGAACGTCTGTCAGGGCGTGTTCTCCCTGATTTAAAAACTGTCGAGTCTGCGCTTGAAGCAAACGGCCTAAAACAATGTGAAATCATAAGTGATACTTTGTATCCACTCGCCATCTATCAAAAAAAGGCCTGAGCTCTAAATTAAGGAGCTCAGAAGCCTTTTTATTATTAACTAGCTTGACTTTAGCCTAGTAAGTAAATTAAGAGCAAGGGAAGCCCGACGACTAGTAGCAAAACTAAGAGTGCTATGGGCACAATTACCATCCATGCAGAGAGTAGAAGGGCCCAGAAATCGCCTTTTTCTGTCTGAATGTTTTTTTGGGCATTACGTTTTGCTAGCTCCTTAGGACTTGGCTCCTCTGCCCTTCCCTCTTTTAAAAATCTAAATGCGCGCTCAATGCGCTTTCTAAACATCATATACTCACTCCGTTAAAATGCGTGAGCCTAGACTCTTGCTAGACCCACGCTTGTTAATTAAATCAAGTAATCGCTAGTTTAACTAAACTGAAGGATCAATGCCTTCCTGCTCAATCTCAACAACCTCTAGCTCGGTTTCAAAAATCGCCTCTTCAGCTGCTAATTCTTCCCTTAGACCTTCACTCTGGCTGACATGCTCAGCGAAATCATGGTCATGCAGAAGACGGTCTTCAAAGGCCTCAGCTGCCTGGTCGTCAGGAGCATTTAGAGGATGGTGACAGGCGACGAAATGCTTTGGCATGACCTCGCGAATCTCCGGTACCACGTGCTTACAAACTTCTGTGGCATAGCGACAACGGGTATGGAACTTACAGCCCGGCGGCGCATTAACCGGTGAGGGAATATCACCTTCGAGGACAACCAGCTCCCGCTTAGTCTCGTCATCCGCAGTTGGAATCGCTGATAAGAGAGCTTCCGTATAGGGGTGCAAGGGCTGCTTAAACATATCCTGGCTATCCGCCAACTCGACAATCACGCCGAGATACATGACTGCAATCCGGTCAGAAATATACTTGACTACAGAAAGGTCATGAGTAATGAAGAGATAGGTCAGATTTTGCTTGTCCTTCAACTCCTGCAGCAGGTTAATTATCTGCGACTGAATCGATACGTCAAGGGCTGAAACAGCCTCGTCACAAACGATAAATTTAGGATTTAAGGAGAGCGCTCTGGCAATCCCGATCCGCTGTCTTTGTCCACCTGAGAACTGGTGTGGATAACGGTGTAGGAAGTATGGCGCCAGGCCACAGTCTTCCATAATCTGAAGCACGTGCTCCTTCATCCGATCATCATTTCGCTTGAAGAAATTGTGAGTCAGCATCCCCTCACCGATAATCTGGCCAACCGTCTGGCGGCTGTCTAGTGAGGAGTAGGGATCCTGGAAAATCAACTGCATGTCGACCCGCAGGTGGCGCATCTCATTATAGGTCAAGCGCGCTAAGTCAATCCCGCTATCAAGCTTCTGATCTTCGGCTGCAAAGCCCGGCTCATTTTTGTGCTTTTCACGCAGAGCCTCAATTTCAGCTTGGGCTGCCTTTAACTCAGCTTGGATCTTGGCGATATCCTCATCGTACTGCTTCAGCCTGGAAGCGTGACGCTCAGCTACTCGGCGCGCTCTTGATGAGCCTTTCTCAGCTCGGTATTGAGCATCCTTATAGACGCTTTCAATATCGCGCTTTTCAATATCGATTCGACGCTTACGTACGGCGGCGTTATAGAGCCTGGTATAGGCCTTCTTAATCTCATCGGTCTTATCGACAACAATAAGACCGCCGATAATGTTCGCAATATTTAAATCAGCATCATTTGCGGCTCGACGCAGCTTATGCATCTTATCCGCTTCCCTAAACTGCTCTTCCTCAGAAAGACCGGCATAGCGAGCCTCAGCCTTCTCCAATTCCTTCTGCAGCTCTCGTGCCTTATCTTTGTTGCGATCGAGATTGCGGATGGTATCGAGCATATAGGCCGGAGCAATATCAACGAGCTCACGCCCATAGTACATGGTGCGACCATCAGTCTGCTTATACAACTGCAGTAAGGTCCTACCTAAGGTCGATTTACCACAACCGGATTCACCAACCAGACCCAGGGTCTCACCTTCATAGATAGTCAGGTCAATACCGTCATTTGCTTTAACATACAAACCTTTTTTCTTCAAGGGGAACCATTGTTTCAGGTTGGTAATCTTGAATAAGGGTTTTGCTACTTTATTGTTTTGCATGTCGTTCCTCCTTTGCAGGATAGAAGCAGCGGATTTCCTGATCATCTTCTACTTTAACTAAGGCTGGCTCTTCATTTAAGCAGCGCTCCGTCGCATATTTGCAGCGTGGGGCAAACTTACAGCCCTTTGGTAGGTCGAGGGGGTGCGGAACAGAACCTGGAATCGGTTCAAGTTTGTACCCGGGAGGAGTTTCCAGTCTCGGAATTGACTGTAATAATCCCTCGGTATAGGGGTGGGAATACTTCGATGCTTTGGCGAAAATCTTCCTGGTGGGAGCCAGTTCAACAACCTGCCCACAGTACATAACCGCAACAAAGTCGGCCATCTGGTTAATAACACCAAGGTCGTGGGTAATAAAGAGGATTGCTGTGCCCTTCTCCTTCTGTAACTGATTCATCAGGCGTAAGATCTGAGCCTGGATGGTTACGTCCAGAGCAGTGGTCGGCTCGTCGGCAATTAGCAGCTGGGGTTTACAAGCTAGAGCCATTGCAATCATAACTCTCTGCCGCATTCCACCTGACAGCTGGTGAGGATACTGTTTAGCGACAATTTCCGGATTCGGAATTTTAACGTCGGCTAAAATTTTAACAACTTCTGCAGCAGCCTCTTTTTTGCTCATCCCCTGGTGAATAATAAAAGCTTCACCAACCTGCTTTTCAACCGAGAAAACTGGGTTCAAGCTAGTCATCGGCTCCTGGAAGATCATCGAAATGGCGTTACCGCGCATCTCGTACATCTCACTTAGTGGTAGGTTCGTAATATCCCGTCCATCAAATATAATCTGACCTTCGGCGATATATCCGTTACCATCCAGAAGATGCAAGATAGACAGAGCTGAAACCGATTTACCGGAGCCCGACTCACCGACGACACCGAGGGTCTCGCCGGCTTTTACCGAGTAGGAAGCGTCGTTAACTGCCTTGACCGTGCCTCGCTTTGTCTCGAAGAAGGTCTTTAAATGTTTAATCTCTAATAATGGCATTCTCTCCTCCTCTACTATCTCTCGTTGCTCTTCGGATCGATGGCATCACGCAGACCGTCACCGATCAGATTGATACAGATTGTACAGATACTGAAGATTAATGAGGTGAAGACCCAGCGCCACCAGTATTGTTGAATGACGATAGAGTCGTTGGCACCCTTCAGCATATTACCCCAAGTCGGTTTCGGCGGTGAAATACCAAAGCCAAGATAACTCAAGGTAGATTCCGTCAACATACTTGTCGCAAAGGAGAGAGTTGCAGAAACCAGAATAACTGAAATAACGTTTGGAATAATGTGCTTAAAGACGATCGAAACTTCTTTTAAACCCAGGGCCTGGGCAGCAGTTACGAATTCCATCTCACGTTGGGCAAAAATCTGAGCACGAACCAGGCGGCAAAGGCCAGGCCAGGACAGAACACCTAGGACGATCATAATTAAATACATCCTCTGCTCAGGCGAAATTCTAGTTCCAATAATAGCCGATAGGATTAAGGCAAAGGGCAGGAAGGGGAGGCCACCGACAATCTCTGCAATACGCATGATGATAATGTCCGTCCAGCCACCGAAATACCCGGCTAAACCACCCAGGAGAACCCCGATAAAGAGTGAAATCAGAACAGCAACAGCACCGACGGTCATCGTTACTTTACCGCCATTGATGATACGTTTGAAAATATCACGCCCGTATTCATCTGTACCGAAGAGGAAGCCTTTTAGACCCCAGGTCTTCATCTCTCCGGACTCGGTTAATACATAGTTCTGATAGTTGCCGACAAAAATATCAACTACCTTGTCATCACCGACATTAGGCGCCTTGTTCTGATTGTAGCGACCGTCACCCCAGGAGATTAGCTCATTCTGATCTGTCAGGGCTGTGTAGTGATTTCTACCGCCATAGATCTTAATAATCTTACCCTCATGCTCTGGTACTTCGCGCTCTCCACGCATCGCATTACCCCAGATATACACAGTGCCGTCAGCTTTTACCGCCGCATTTGAGAATGCTGTCGAGGCGATATCTACGACGTCCTTATCAAGACCCTCGGGAATACGCGATAGAGCATTTTTCTGTCGACCGATGTAGACGGCAGCACCATCTTCAGTCAGGGCTAGGAAGTTATTGATATTGGCCGTCGCCTTCTGGAACTTCGTGTCTTTATAGTCGCGGCTGATTTTGATGTCGTTTAGATTGGTATTACCCCAGACATAGAGTTCTCCGTCTTCAACTACACCGACAGTAAACTGAATACCTGCAGTCAGACTCTTAAACCTAATCTTCTCACCTGCGTCCATCCGTTCTTTAAGTTCTCTCGGATAGCGATCCTGCTTCAGTCGAGTGGAGCCCCAGGTGTGGAGTTTGCCGCTTTCATCGAGGGCGGTAATATGGTCACTACCGACTGCGATGTCGACAATTCTGGAATTTAAGACTTCTTCTGGAATATTCTTTAGGTC
>JAUNVR010000026.1:3102-10378 GCA_030537595.1 Eubacteriales bacterium | reverse complement strand
TAAGCAATACGATGATATCGTAGGATATACTCTTGAGGAAATTATAATTGAATATGATGAGCAAAATAAAGGCTATGGAAGTAAACTTTTAAAGGAGATTGAGGAATTAGCAGTGAAGAAGGGAGCAGCCTGTATTGAATTACAAGCAGTTAACGACAAGATGCATTCCTATTTTTATGATAAAGCAGGGTACCTAAATTCTGAGAGCTTTGTAAATAAAGTAAAGTGGTTTAACTAACATTTGATGTAATGAGCAATTCACCAGCTTAAAAAATTATTGAGTTCCAGAACTGCTGTAATTTCCTAAGATTTAACACCTGGATCGGGGTCATAATTATGACAATGACAGATAGTAACGTTGGTGAGTGGATTTTAAGCCCTCTACATGGATGGAAGACTGATTGCAAATGGCACCGTTACAAGACTGAGAAGACAGAAAAAGCGCCATCGAGGAAATGTTTCTGTCGCTGTGCTAAAAGAATTCTGGAACTTAGGAATAGTAAAGAAGCTGCTTTTATGTCTCGAAAACTATGCTAAAGAATTGGGCCTTTCCCAACTTGAGCTTGACTATTTTTCAGGTAATGAAAGAGGCAGGGCTCTTTATGAGAAAAGTGGATTTATCCAAGTGGGAGAAATTCCTAATGCTTACATTTATATATCAAGGATTTCGGGATTTCCTACGAGCAGAAGTCACAGAGAAGTCACGACTCTATGACTCCTGAAATAAATTGATTGCGGCTATAGTTTTTTAAGAGGGAAGAGTCCGGAAGCGAAATCCGGACTTTTCCATTCAAACGTTCGGCCACTTGATAGTTGGTATTGGTTATAAATGACCGTATGTACCAAGTGTTGTTTGTACGGCTTCATGGCCAAGTCTTTCCTTTAAATCTATATTATCGAATGTAATCATCCCTATTTAAGTTTATAATAAAGCAACGACAATATAGCACAGACCACTACACATATAATCGCTACATATACAGGTATGCTTTTTTTTATTGCATTGTATCCTACGATTATTGTTATTAACGATACAATCAATAAAATATACTTCAAAATTTTAACATCCATACTCTAAGCTCCTTATTGAGGTGTTATGTTAAAAAGTAACGCCAATGTCATTTCAATATAGACACCCCTACCGTGATTGTTTGCATCTATTCTAGTAGCAAGCACCAATATCCAGCGTCAATCGCTGCACCTCCAGCTACTAATGCAGCTCCTGGAAATACAAGTGTTACCATTCCAGCAGCTCCTCCAAACATGCTTCTTTTGCTTGCGTATAGTTCACCATGCTTTTTTATAAAAGTAAACGATTTTAATTAGTATTCTCTAACTCTTTTCAATTTGGACAAAATGAAAAGCAGAATTTTACTTGAAAATCCTGCTTCAGAAGTTTGCTCTCACTCGCTTAGAGGTCACAGTAAAGTCACACTTTATACGAATTAATATGTTTTCATCTTTTTTCATAAGGACTGAAACGCCCTATTTTCAACGTTTTGACTTTATATTGCTGATTTGAGTGGAATCTAATGCAGACAGATTGTCCCAAAATCCATAAAAGATTTATGACTAAATCGCGTAATTGAATAATGTACTTTAAGCGAAAGGTCAAAAGCCCGATGAGAAATTGGATCTGAAATAAAAGCGTAAACCCAATAAAAGCGCAAGCAAAGGATAGGGAGGGCAGTCAAAAAGGAGCTAATGTTTTTTGCGAAGAGATTGCTGACAGGGGAATTTCCCATGCTCGATTGATTAATTGCTCTTTCTTTGCACGCAAGCTGCGGACTAGCTGGACGCCGTTCTTACCCGGCATTTGGATATCTAACAATAAACAATCGACACGTTAGTCTTAGCTAAAGTCAAAACTGAAGGACTCGCTACTAGGATATTCTTTAATCTGGATATTTTGGCCACGAGAATTAGCTCAATCATTGAGATAGAGCTTCAATAATTGGCGTTCACTTGCTATATCTTCAACGATTGCGAAGTAGAGCATAGCCGTTAAATATTCCTTATATAAAGAACGTTGACTACTATAGATAATAGCAAATTTTTTTAAACAGCCGACATTTTGCCCAGTTGATTCGTATTATAAGTAGAGAGGTACTGAGCATGAATGAGCCCAAATGGAGAAAAAGCTTGGCTGAAACTTATCAAAAGCACCATCAGATGCTTTATCGTATAGCCTTTGCCTATTTAAAAAATGCAGCAGACAGCGAGGACGTAGTGCACGACTGCTTTATGAAACTATTACACGAGCCCCGAGCCTTTAAATCACAGGAGCACGAGAAGGCTTGGTTAATTGTAGTTGCCGGAAATTTAGCAAAAGATAAGTTAAAAGAAAGCTCGAGGAAGAACCTGGATCTAGATGCTTTGAGTAATTATCTAGTTTATAAAAGTGACGGCGATGATTACAGAGATTTTTTAAAGCTGATTTTAACTCTGCCCGAACGGCTGATTTTGCCTGTCTACCTCTACTACTATGAAGGTTATAAAACAGCGGAAATAGCGCGCATTCTCCGCCTGAAACCATCCACCTTACGCAATCAATTGAGAGATGCTAGGCAAATTCTACGCATTAAGTTGGAGGCTGAAAATGAATAAAAGGGAATTGAAAAAAGCCTGGGATTACTTGAATCCCGATCAAGAGACAAGTGCGCGCATCTTCAAAAAGATAGAGGCGAGCGCTGAAGAAAAATTTACTCGGGGGAAAAAGGAGTTTAGAGCGATGAATAAGAGCAATAGAAAGAGCAGCTTAGCCTTAAAGCGGGGTATAGTTGCAGCTGTAGTTTGCCTTGCCTTAATGCTACTTTCCCTGCCGCTTTATCAATATCTGAATAAGGATAGGTCTGAAAATATTGACTTAGCCGAAAGCAAGCTCATAAGAGAAGATTCAAGAGAAGTAAAGGAAAGTTCAGAAGCTTTAAAGATTCCAGAGCAAGAAGAAGATTCCACCTGGCAGGTCGACCCCCAGCTTAGACCTTACAAATTTAATTTCGATGAAATTAATCTGGGCGAAGGGATGGGCTTTGAAGTCCTGGTTTTCAAGAATCGAGAAGAGTTCCTTGCCTTGTCTGAGTCTAATATCAACCCGACTGGCGACTTGCGGCCCTCCCATTTGCCAATTTTCAGAAATCTCTATTACGAAGACCACATCTCCGGCAAGTTTAAAGCAAGTAAAAAGGAAATGATTGAGATTCTCAAGACTGAAATTCAAGCTTATAACGACCTCGCAGTTATAGCTTACTTCCCCGAAATGGATGACTTAGGCCCTGGATACTCATTCGATGAAGAAGGTGAAGTAATAGGCTTAGCAGATAGTCAAGCAGAAGTCGAATTTTGCTTCATAGAGGGGGAAAAATACAATTATCTGATGGCTGGCAAAGCAGACGAAATATTAATTCTCTTTAAGGAGCCCTTAAATCTCTTTGCGGAGACTTCAAGTCAGTCAGAAAAGCTAGTCTACAACCCCTATCCGGAGTACGAAAGTGAAGAGGAGCTCACGGTAGAAGAGCGGAATAAAGATTATCAAGTGAAGAAGGAGCAGGTTATAACTGCATTTAACTATATTTATGAAGAATACGTAGAGATCTTTAATTATCAAAAACCTGAAATTTTATATCCCATAGAGGATTACTTATACAATGAGCAAAAGGGTGGCTTTTACCTCGGTAAAATTTACCGCCCAGGAGTCCAGGAGCGAAGCGGCAGAGACTTATCTGAAGAGTTCATAAACAGGACTTTCGAACGAGGACAGTTTATATCTTTTATTCCCTTCGGAGCTAAGGGATATTACAAAGAAAAAGGATTTTTAACTGCTGAGCCTAGGCCATATGACTCAGACTTAGAGCCCGAGAATACTGTTTATGGGATAAGAAAAAGATTTTATCGTGAGGGCATCAATATGGAAAAACTGGCTGATTATCCACTAAGGACAGAAGCAGATGCGAAGGCTGCTCTCTTAAGTGGACAGTATCGAAGCACCATGCCAATAGATTTTGACCTCAGTGAAGAATTGATAGTCAGAGCTGACTTGGTCTATAAACTTGGCTATCTAAGCAAGGATTATCTGCCCTACTATAAGTTCTATATTGAAGCTCCCACAGAGCTGCAGCAGCCGGGTTATAAAGCTTACGGCCCGTGCTATGTTCCGGCGATTCATCCGGATTACCTAGAGCCGGCTGACGAAAAAGAAGTACCACTCTTTAATGGATAGTCTGTAATTCCTGCTAGTAGTGAGGAAATCATAGGCATAAAATAATTAAGTCTTTTGACAAAAAGAGAGCCTATGAGAGCTAAATAATGCAGCAGGAAAAAATCCTTATTTTAGATTTTGGCGGACAGTATAAGCAATTAATCGCCAGGCGGGTACGCGAAGAGCATGTTTATTGTGAGATAAAACCGTGTAATACTAGTTTGGCTGAAATTAAAGCAGGGCAGTACCGGGGGATAATTTTGACCGGTGGCCCTGCTTCTGTCAATGAGGCAGATAGCCCTAAGGCAGATTCAGGGATCTTCACCCTAGGCATACCGGTTTTGGGCATCTGCTATGGAGCACAGTTTATGAGCAAGAGTTTAGGTGGTTTGGTTCAACGACCTGAAAAAAGTGAGTACGGTAAAACCAAAATCGAGCTCTCTACTAAGTCCGTCTTATTTTCTGAATTAAAAAAAGACAATGAGTGCTGGATGAGCCACAGTGACTCTATCGCAGAATTACCGCAAGGTTTTGAAATCACGGCTAAAAGTTCTGCCTGCCCAGTGGCCGCAATGGAAGATAGAGCACGTAAACTTTACGCTTTGCAGTTTCACCCGGAGGTAAATCACACTATCGATGGGCAGGAAATGCTCAGAAATTTCTTGTACAAAGTTTGTGATTTAAATGGTCAGTGGGAGATGGACTCCTACATCGACTGGCAGCTGGAAAAGATTCGTGCTGAAGTAGGCAAGTCTAAGGTGCTCTGTGCCATGTCCGGAGGAGTGGATTCATCAGTTGCTGCAGTTTTAGTCCACCGCGCAATCGGGAAGCAATTGACCTGTGTTTTTGTCGATCACGGTTTGATGCGGAAAGATGAAGGGGCAGAAGTCGAGCGTGTGTTTCGTGGAGAGTTCGAGATGAAGCTAATTTGTGTCGATGCGAAGGAACGCTTCTTAACTCGCTTAAAGGGCATTAGCGATCCGGAAGAAAAACGCAAGATTATTGGCGAAGAATTTATCCGAGTCTTTGAAGAAGTGGCTAGAGAGCAAAGCGATTGTGAGTATCTAGTCCAGGGTACGATTTATCCGGATGTGATTGAATCGGGAATTGGTGGAGCCATGATTAAAAGCCATCACAATGTGGGTGCTTTGCCGGAGGATTTGGAATTCAAAGGCGTGATTGAACCCCTGCGCGAACTCTTCAAAGATGAAGTGAGAGAGTTGGGACTAAAACTTGCGATACCGGAAGAGATGGTCAAGCGCCAGCCATTCCCGGGTCCCGGCCTGGCTATCCGTTGCCTGGGAGAAGTTACAGAAGAGCGACTGAATATTCTGCGAGAGGCAGATGCGATATTTAGAGAAGAAGTAAAAAAATCCACTATTAGTAAGGATTTGGCCCGGTACTTTGCTGTGCTCACAAACTTGCGCTCAGTCGGAGTCCAAGGAGACGCCAGATCCTATGATTATACAGTGGCTCTGAGAGCTGTGAGTAGCAGTGATTTCATGACGGCAGACTGGGCACAGCTTCCATATGAACTTTTGGCTCGCTCTTCGCAGAGAATCATTAATGAGCTTGGGCATGTGAATCGAGTGGTTTACGATATTACGAGTAAGCCTCCTGCTACGATTGAGTGGGAGTAAGACCAGAAGAAAGTAAAAGACTGGTTAAAAACAAAGCACTGGTTTATTCCAGGGGAAAGTTAGTACTTAGTCTTTATTAAGTTTTATATAGCTTCAATATTTCCATAGGACTATAATAAAAAAAGAGCCAGACGAATCTGACTCTTCAAGCGTAAACCGAAGTAGTACGCCCCTATTTGCATGTTAATATAGCAGTAAAGTCTAAATTTGGAAAGATTTACTCGAGATAGCGGCTCCTTAAGAGGTATTTTTTGGGATATTTCTTATTGAAGCTACGTAAAATCTTTCGAAGCTTATAAGGATCCTCATTGGACAGGGTGTGGAGGGCCTCTAAAAAATTCTCTTTTTCTTTTTTCTCAAGGTCTTTTTTGAAGTAGCCGAAGACGTGTTCTGCCGCGTTCTTTTCTCCTTTTAAATTAAACGGCAGCGCATCTCTTCGTTCCAGCAATTCAAAGTACTCCTTAACTTTGGGCTGCTTTTTATCTTTTAAAAGCTCCGAAGCCTCTTGGTAGAGCAGCGTACTTTTTGCGAGCGTCTTATATTTTTCCATCGCGTGGATACGCTCGAGATTTTGGATTTTTGGCCTTAACAGCAATTCCAGTTTTTCAGCTTCTCTGTTTTTGTTCTTGCACTCTAAGATAATATCAATCTGTCGGCCTGATAGGGCCTTTGCAAAATCAAGAAAGTTTTCGCTGTCAATCGTTTTTGCATGGGCACCGGGTCTTTTATCCGGGTCCTGATCACTGTAATGGATGACCTGTATTCCGTCTTCCGGCTTCCAGGTCTTTTGAGCCGCATCGATCCAGGCCAGGTGATCTTCAAGCTTTGTTGCCGGATGATAAACGCTCTCATGGAAGACGTCGTAGACCATCGGGAGGCCGGTAGCGTGACAAATCGAGAGGACATCCTCTGCAGAGTAGCTGATCTCATCATTTTCCAGGACGAGCTGCTCTCTTATTTCTACGGGAAGGGAGGAGCAGACTTCTATAAACCTCTTCATAGCTTCCTGCTTATTCTCGTAGCGACCACCAATGTGCAGAACCATTTTGTTCCTTTGATTACCGCCCAGAGATCGGATGAGCTTTGCGTGCGCCAGAAGATCGTCTATTGCATTAGAAACGACACGCTTGTCCCTGCTATTCAAAACGGTATACTGTCCCGGGTGCATAGAGATCCGTATCTGCTCATTTTTAATTATAGTTTTCAGCTGCTCTAATTTGTTCTTAAAAATATCTTCATAATCCCAAGCCTCCGAAACTTTGGAAGCAAAGGGAATAATCCCACTGCTGAGTCGCAGGCAGGATATATTAAACTCTGCGGTATAAAGGAGCATCTCTTCAAGGGTGTCCAGATTGTATGCGATAAGCTCCTGCCATTTAGCAAAGCTTAGATTCTTTTCTCGACAGCTTTTATAACTGCGACCGATATCTTTATTTAA
>JAUNVR010000026.1:0-3002 GCA_030537595.1 Eubacteriales bacterium | reverse complement strand
GACTCGCTTTAAAACTCCTTTTTCTCCATGATCACAATCGAAGATTTTATAGCTATTCCAATCAGAAGCAGACTTATCAAGCCAACGCCGGCCAAAATCATTAGCAGCGAATACTTTGTCGACAGCTCCATTAATTTGCTTAAGAAAGCAGACTTTTCTTTTAATAAGGTCGATAGGGCAAAGATCAGAAAGTAAGTGATCACCATGATCAATCTGCCTTTTTCGGCACCGTACTTTAAAATAAAGGGTAGTTGAATCGCAGAAATCAAGACGCTTAGGAGCAAGGTAACTAGGGCAATGAGTAGCATATTCTCTAAAGAGCTTTGATTTTTCAAACTCAGTAAAACGAAGAAGGAAATTGCCCCGAATAAGCCGAAAGAAAAGGCAAAGAAGAGCTTACTTAAAACATAGCTGCTCTTTTTTATCGGCATGGAAAAGGCAAATTGTTCAAAATTTGACTTCAGGTCAAAACCCGCAGCGATTGAGGTTAGGATAAGCGGAATCATTGCGCAGATTAGGGGAATCATAAACAAGGCATTTTCATAAATTCCATAAGCGGCAATAGCTAGGCAAATTGGAATAGTTAAGAATAGGGTCTTTTTTAGGCTTGCTATATCTTTTAAAATTAATGCTTTCATTTGCTTTCCACTCCTTTGATAAAGTAAATCATGATGTCCTCGATACTTGGTTTTTCTAGCTTTAGCCCAGCGGGAACAAGATTCTTTTTAAGCAGCAATTCCTGGCCAAAAGAATGCACCCTGCGGCCGACGATTGCGTCTTCATCGATGTCTTTGACCTCTTCATTGGATAGGGTACAGAGTCCATAATTTTCCTTTAAATCGTCTTTGGCCTCGACAAATAAAACTCTCCCGTCATGGATGAAGGCGATATAGTCAGCGACTTTTTCGAGGTCGGATAAGATATGAGAAGAGATCAGAATTGTATGCTCTTCGTCTTGCATGAATTCGAGCAATAGGTCTAGAATTTCTTCTCTGACGATTGGATCGAGTCCGCTAGTTGCTTCGTCTAAGATTAGAACTTCTGCATTATGCGACAAGGCGACAGCCATCGAGAGCTTCATTTTCATGCCGCGCGAGTAATTTTTGATGATCTTTTTCGCCGGTAATTTAAATCTTTCGATGAAGGAATAGAATAAGTCTCGCTCCCAATTGGAATAAACTCTTCTGCAAAACTTTTCAAGATCGACCAAGGTCATTTCTTCAGGTACGAACAAATCATCGAAGACAACGCCGAGCCTGTCTTTAAGGCGGACGCTGTTCGGATTATCCTCATCTAAAATCCTAATTTCGCCTGCGTCTTTATGTAAAAGGCCTAGTAGTAATTTTATGGTTGTACTTTTTCCGGCTCCATTTTGACCGATATAACCGACGATGGTTCCTTTAGGAATGCTGAGGTTTAGCGGGCCCAATTGAAAGTTGTGAAATCTTTTTACCAGCCCTTTAATTTCAATAGCTGTTTTAGTCATATTCTCCCTCCACATAGGTTTTTAGCATAACGACCAATTCATCAGTGGATACGTCTGCGATTTTCGAAAGTTCAAGTAATTCTTGTAACTTGGCTTCAATCCGTTTGAGGTATTCTTCACGAATCAGTTCTTTATTTTGCGCTGCAACAAAATTTCCTTTGCCTTGTACTGAATTGATGAAGCCATCTCGTTCTAATTCATCGAAGGCTCTTTTTGCAGTCACCATGCTGACTCTCAGTTCTTTCGCCAAGAATCTGATCGAAGGCAGCTGCTCGTGGGCTTTTAAATCGCCGGAAATAATCTGCGCTTTAATTTGATTTTTTATTTGCAAATAAATTGGATCATCACTTGAATTGTTAATCTGGATGTTCACAGTTCACCTCCTACTGTATATCCTGTGCTAGCTGTTATTAAGATAGCATAACAGTTGGGCGATGGCAAGCAGGTGAAAGTGATGAGCTCGAATCAGTCGTCTGGAGACATCTTTTAGCTGTTTTAATTTCCATTAGCTTGATGTACAGTGAGCACTGATTCAAAAATGATTTGCGAGGCCAAAATGAATATGAAATCAGATCTCAAACTTCATGTCCCCAAATTGGAAGAAATAGCTTTTCGCCAATTTCTATTAGCGGATCCTGAAACCATGTCGTACAATGCGCCCTGGTTTCCTCCGAACGGCTGTGTGGATTTTCCTAGAGAACTCTGGGCAGGGTGGCATAGACAATGGATTAATCAAGAACCCGATCGATTTTACGCTTATCTACAACGAACGAAGGACGGTGCATGGATCGGCGAGGTCAATTTTCAATACAGTCCATCAGATAATTGGTGGGAGATGGGGATCGTCATCCTGGCAAGCGAGCGAGGGAAGGGCTATGCCAAAGAAGGTTTGAGATTGCTTTTGGATCGAGCCTTTAAAACCGGTGAAGTTCATACCTTACATAACTCCTTTGAAGTCACGCGAGACGCAGCCTATCAAGTTCATAGATCACTTGGTTTTCAGGAAGTTGGAACAGAAGATGGATTTGTGCATCTCGTTTTAAAAAGAGAGGATTATTTAAATCATAAATAATCTGCGCCGAAAAAGTTAAAGAGATGTGGGTGAGGCGTAGACTGCGGTGTAGAAGTAAGGGCAACTCGATAAGCTCTAGCTTTTTCAGTAGATCTGTTCGAGGCATTATTAGCATTAGATGGCATCCTAGATTTATAGACTTTGGCCTTATGCAGATAAAGGTAGGTTTGAATGCCTAGTAATTAGGACAGGAGCTAGTCTCGGCCATGAGGGTCGACTTAATTTGGATCGATTGAGTTAAGTTGAAATATAAGAAATCAGCGATTATCTCACCTGAAAATGAAAATCAATCAATAATCTGGAGCAGGATTGGGGAGGCAAATTAGCTTGACGCTTATTTAAATAAAAATACAAGGTTTTATTATTGTAAAATATCACACATTCTGAATGCTTGGGAACAGCGTAAGTTGGGTGAGGTCATGAACCGTGTACTTACAAAGAATG
>JAUNVR010000001.1:160906-169454 GCA_030537595.1 Eubacteriales bacterium | reverse complement strand
CCCCACAAATTTCCCCAAAATGCCAAGGCTCTATTTTAAAGTGCTCTGCAACAGCCTTTTCCTCGAAATTATGATATATTTGAAAAGCTTATTCGAGCAGCATTAAGGTCGTTTTAGACAATTCGAGATATATAGAGGGGGCTTTCAGAGATGTCAGATAAATCACAGAAACAGACTAAGCACAAAGAGATTCGGGATAAGTTCCACCCAGGCCGCTATTTTGCCAATTACAAGACCAAGCGCTTCTGGGTTGGCGTCTTCTATCTGCTTGCCGGGAGTTTACTTTCGGCCTTTGCCTTAAATATCTTTTTCGTGCCGACGATGTTCACGATGGGCGGGGTTTCAGGTATGGCCTCGATTATTTACCAGCTCACCGGTCAGGGCGATTTCTTGAATTTTGGTACTCTGGTAATCATCTTAAACATCCCGCTTTTAATTCTCGGACTTGTCAAGATCGGCTTTTCCTTTGTCTGGCGCTCGATTGTCGGCACCTTTGTCTACTCTCTGGTTTTAGACCTCGCCCGCCCCTTTACCGAGGGCTGGTTTGAGCAGTATTTAGATATCCGGATGCAGTCTGGCAACCGCCCGGATCCGCTAATTTTCGCCTTATTTGGCGGGATTCTTTTCGGTATTTCCATGGGTCTGATCCTGCGCGGTGGTTATACCACAGGTGGGACTGATGTTTTGGCCGTGGTCTTGCACCGTCGCTGGCCGAATCTGACGATTGGCAATCTTTTAATGATGCTTGATGTTTTAATTGTCATCTCTACCCTTTTCTTCTACCGCGACGAGGGTAAGCATGCGATCTTACTCGCCATGTACTCCTTTATTGCGATGTGGTTTACTGCTCGCTTTACCGACATTACAATTTCCGGTCTGGATTTCTCACGGGCGGTTTACATTATCTCGGAGCACAAGGAAGAGATTTCACAACAAGTCTTCAAGGATCTCGACCGCTCAGTTACCCTGCTGCCTGCCAAAGGCATGTACACTGGTAAGGAGCGCGACCTCCTCTACTGCGTAGTTTCTTCACGTCAAGTGCCAAAGCTAAAAGCCATAGTTAAGGATATTGACCCCCGCGCCTTCGTCGTAGTCCACGAGGTCAACGAGGTTGTTGGCGAGGGCTTTGAGCGCGATTCTGCCGATTTCCTGGCCTAGCTTCTGGACTCACTACTATGCTAATTTTCAAAGCCAAAACTACCTGTCCGGCAAAGCTCAATCTTAGTTTGAAAATCGCCTTGGAAAGGCGGGCTGACTCTTACCATGAGCTCGAATCTCTAATGCAGATGATTGATCTAGCTGACCAACTTACACTCGAGCTCTACCCCGGAACTGGGCATAGTCTGGATTTAGAATTCGACCCTGAGCTCAGCCGTGAGCTCGAGCAAAGCGAGAATTTCGAGCGGCTATATGCGGAGTTAAAGAGTGCCGACAACCTTTTAATTAAAGCTGCCACAGCCTGGTTTGAAGCTCAAGCGAAGGATTTACCTAGAGACTATGCTTGCAAGTGGAGCCTCTATAAAAAGACCCCCCTGGGCGCCGGCCTGGGTGGTGGTAGCAGTGATGCCGTAGCGGCACTTAGGCTCTTAAATGCCTTTGCTAAGGAAGCGCAGAAGACAAGTTTCACAAGGCGAAGAAAGCCTAGAGTACTAAGCGATTCTGAGCTACACGATATTGCTAAATCGCTGGGTGCAGACCTGCCCTTCTTCCTACTCGACAGCAGCCTCGCGAAAGCTTCGGGCATTGGCACGGATTTAAAGCCCCTCGACGGGACAGAGCTGAAGCATTACTTAGTCGGTATTGCAGCTTCACCCTACTCCACAGTTGAGGCTTACCAAAAGCTCGATGAGCTCCGCCTAGCTGAAACTTTCCAGGCACAGCCCTACGCTAATGACTTTACCCTCCTCTACTTAGATACTTATGCTGAACTCGAGGCTTCTAGAAAAGATTTAGCTGCGCTAAGTCTTCAACTCTCGGGTAGTGGGCCGAGCTTTTTCTACAGTTTCAACTCGGCCAAGGAGGCAAAAAAAGCCTTAGCTGAAATTCAGACTAAGGCTAAGTATCAAAAACTGAGGCAATTACGCCGCTGGATCTATGTCCAAAGCTTAGAGCGTCCGCCGGCTGTAGAGCTATTAAAAGTCTAGCCCTTTAATTTCTTCCGCAGTTTTAAGGCGGTATTAAAGCCTTTGGCCACTAAGGGTTTTAGCGGGAGGTCAAATTCTCCATAGTTTTCCTCAATCCGCGGGCTAAAATGCGCCTTGAAGCGACTCAGGCCATCATTGAACTGCCCATCCACACCACCCAGGTTCAATCTTTCCGCACCCCGAGAGAAGGCATCTGTAATCACCTCGTTGTAAATTCCCCAGGCTCCTGGAAGTTCAAAGTACTGATCATCATTTCCGGCATAGGGCATTTCCGAAACGGCCCCGAGGTGAATTGCTAAAGCTGCACCAATTGTGACTTCTTCTGCTGCTTCTAAACCGGCAAAAAAATCTGAGATTTTCCGAGCTGAGCTCAGCTGCTCCTCGAGCTGGCGTTGCTTTTTGACCTGTTCGGGCCTTAACTTAGCAAGTTCCGCCTCGAGCTGCTGCAGTTCATGAGCAGCTTTTTCACGCCCCTTAGGGATATCAAAGACAGCCAGATATAACTCTGCCTCAGAGGGATAGAGTTCGAGCAGGCGCTTAAAGTACTCAGGATTACGTAAGGAAATCTCCTGCCTCGCCTCGGTGCAGGCCAGACAGTGCATAAACTCGGCTAAGCGCTCCAGGCCTCCCCTTTCGATTCTGACCTCGCGCCGGGCCAATTGGCGCAGATTGTAGCGCAGCTTCGAGAAGGGTTTTTCCGGCCAGTCAGCACGGTGAATAACAGCTTGGTACCTAGGTTGAATTGTGCTATCTAAGTCGCGGGAAAAGCCTTTATGTTGAAAGCCCAGTGCAGCCATCTCGGCTAAGAAGGCCTGATCGGCTGCCGGATTATCAGCTGGTTCACTAGAGCCTAAAGGGAAGATTTTCCTAAGCTTCGGGCTGTGTACTTTAAGTAAGAAGCAGCCTTTTTTCTGGGCCAATTTCGCCTTCAGCTCACGGTAAAAAATTAGCCGCTCTGCTTCTGTGCCAGCTTCTAAAAGGCAGGGTCCGAAGGCCAGATAGGCCAGTTTATAGCCCAGGGGGAAAGCTCTATATAAGAGCTGTCCAATTGCAACAATCTCCCCCGCAGTCGGCTCTACTGAAGCCTTGGAACCGGCAGAATCTGCGCTGCGGACTAAGGCATAACGTTCAGCCTCCCACTCGCTTTTCAAACTTGCCCACTCGGCAGATTGGAGCAGGTTCGGATCGCTGCATTTTGCAAATTCCTGCTGGTACTCCTCACTACTGATTTCAATTAATTTATATTGCATTTTTTTCCTTTTGAGTATTAATTATCTGATATGGCAAGGCCACAAATAACCAGCCTCCGAGAATATTGCCAACTGTGACCCAGAATAAACTCTTCAATCCAGCAACTAGGCTGATTGGACCAACACCTAGGTTTATTCTCTCCAGCTTCGAAAAAAGTGCGGCATAAGTAAAGATGGTCATATTCGCCACCACGTGCTCGAAGCTCAGGGCGACAAAGGCTGCCACTAAAGCGACCGACATAAATGACTTATTGCCCTCAGAGGATAGGCCTGAAACGACCCAGACCGCAAGACAAACAAAGACATTACAGAGTATGCCGCGGCTGATCATCTCGGGGATTGAAAGACTCAGTTTGGCCGAGACTGTATGCAAAATCTGCGCATCTAAGGCAGCTCCGCCAACCTTTGTAAATCTAAAAATCACGGCCAAAAGAGCCGAGCCCACAAAATTAAAGAGCCATGCCCAGGCAGCCACAGCTACGAGCTTCAGCTGTTTATCCTGGCGACTCATCATGCCAAAGCTGAGGGTCATCACCATCCCTGTAAATAAATCTGCTCCGGCAAAAATAACCAGTAAGAGCCCGATTGAAAAACAGACTGCCGAAACTAATCCAGCAGCTGCAGAACCCGCCATTTGTAATTTAATGTATTGGTTAAAAAGAAAACCTAGACCGATGTAAAAACCGGCCAAAGCCGCTGAGATGGAAAAAGCTAGTCTGCGCTGGGTGAAATTACGAGTTTTGGCAGCTGATGCTTTTAACTGATTCTGATAATGGATTTGACTCATCTGACCTCTCCTTTATGCCTCTTTCGATACTTTACAATCTATGCACTCATGTGCTGCTAATTGCCTGCTCTTGATCTCCTCGTTCTGGAGTTACACTTAGTAATTCTAACATTTATTAGCTAGTCCTTGCTACGTTTGCGTGAACTAGCCAAAGTAAAAAGAGGCCAGCTCTCGCCAGCCTCTGTGCTCTTAATTAGCTACTCTACTCATTGCGCAGTGCTTCTAAGGCAGAAAGTTGCATTGCGCGCCGTGCAGGCATTAGTCCAGAAATCATCCCGATCACACAGGCAAAGAGAATCGCACAGGGTACAATCCAGGGAGGGATGTAGGAAATTTCACCTGTTTCAGCTGCCATGTAGCCCATGCCACCTCCGAGTCCGCCGAGAATCGCCCCATAACGATTCATCACGAAACTTCCGAGCAGGCTAAAGAGCACTCCAAATAAGCCACCGAAGAGCCCGATAAAGCCGGCCTCAGCCAGGAACATATCCCGGATATTGTGTAGGCTACAGCCTAGGACCTTATAGACTCCAATTTCCTTCGTGCGTTCGTAGATTGACATCATCATGGTATTGGCAATGCCGATAGCAGCAACGATTAAAGAGACGCCACCGATTGCCCCTAGAACCATCTGAGAGCGCTTACTCTCCTGCTCCATATTGTCAATCCACTCAATTGCTGAGTTGGCCTGGTAGCCTAAGTCCTTAACTGCAGAAAAAACCTCTTTAGTTTTATCGTAGGAAACGGTTTTGACCTCGAGCTGATTGTAAATAATTTCACCGGTCGGCTTGCCGTTTTTACGCCGCGGTTGTCCAGGCCAGGCACGCCCTCTAAAAACTAGTTTAAGCTGGTCTTTTAAATCTTCTAGGGGAGCATAAACTGTGTGGTCATAGCTAGTCCACTCATCATCACCGGGCTTTCCGAGAATGCCGCTAGCCTTGGCAGGATAGCGTTTCGGCTTTGACACGCCCGAGCTCGGGTCGTTTGAGGCCCAGTAGCTGTTCATATCCCAGATGATAAAAAACTCTTTATTAATTAAATCGACCTTTGGCCCTTGCCTGCGCAACTCCTGCCAATCGACATAGCCACCGCGTCTGTCGTTCGGATTATAAAAGTCGAGCAGGATGTATTTACCGACATAAATCGGTAAGAACTGATCCTCAGCCGCTAGACCACCTTCAATAAAGGGCAGATTCAAGCGTTCCAGATGTTCACGCGGCACACCCTCGATATTCAGATAGTTCTCATAGGCACCTTGCTTAGCCATCACCGAGACGCTCAGATATGGAACTACTTCGCGGACATTAGGAATGGCGCTTAGCTCTGCTATGGCCTCCTCATTTAGGTGCTTGGCATTCTTGTCGCCCCAAACCTCTCCATCCGGACCGAAGTCAATATTGCTGTAGATCCGAATGGTGTTCAAGTCGCCCTCGGCCGTAGCCATCTTCATAAAAGCTCTTCTTTGACCAAAGCCGATTGACAGCATCAGGAGCACCGAGGCGGTCCCGATAAAGACGCCAAGGATTGTCAAGAGACTCCGGAGCTTGCGCCGCCAGAGATTTCTCAAGCTCATGGCAATTAAGTCTTTGTAGCGCAAAGCTTAGCTCCTTTGATTCTTATGCTGCTTCCGGTCGGCCTCTAACTGACGGAAGAATTCTGCATCTTCTTTCGCCTGACGTTGACGCTTCTTGCGCTTCAACAAGGTGCTGATAATCACGATTAGCACAATTAGGAGGATTAAAGCAATTAAAATCCAGGCCCAGATTGGCAGCTTTTTGCCAGCGTTCTCTTGGTCCATGAACTCATCTTCGAAGCCTGGGGGCATATCACCCGGGAAATCTCCGAAATCTTCATGCTCCTCCGCAGGCATGATCTGCAAATCAATTTCGTCTTCAACAATTTGCTCTTTAGAATTGCCGTCTTCGTACTTAATTAAGATTTTAATTTTTTCGCCGGGGATGCTTTCTGAGACAGCCATAACCATCAGGTCTACAGCCTTTGTGCTACCTGGTTCGACATTGCCGAGGAAAAGCTCCGGGGCTGAAATAGGTCCGTCCTCAGGTAAAACTATGCTGGCGTTATTCAGCATGGTCTTGCCCTTATTTAAGAGATTGAAAGTCAGGTTACCTTCTTCACCTACAGAAAGTACGCCTGGATAAGCTTCGACGCCGGCAATCGATACTCTGGTTTCCTGGAAAATCGGGATTGAGAGTGTTTCTGCAGCCTGGTATGAGGTCGATTTATAGTCCTCATACTCCATTGCAATATTCAGTGGATAAATCTTTTCTTCCAGGGTCGCTGAAGCTTTGAAATTTAAGATAATCTCATAATCTCCTCCGGCCGCAATCGAGTCAATAAACTTCGTGGAAGCTCCATCTGTTGGCAGGAAGGGGGTACCATCACCAGAGTCAAAGGAGAGGCGCACGTTCTGGATATTGGTCACATTGGATGCGTTGTGCAGCATTAGGCGCAGCGTAAATTCTTCACCACCTGTAACCTTTTCCGGAGTGGTTCTAAAGCCCGTGGAAATCAAGCGAGGGGTAGGAATCTTGCCATCATCACCCTGGCTATCATCGCCTAGACCATTGACGTAGAAAATTAAAGACAAGGTGAGCTCACTATAATCGGCCGGTAAATCAACGCGGTAACCCTCTTTTGTACAGGGTAGGCTGGGATTATCCGGACAGGGATATAGGACTTCTTTGCGGGTGATGAAGTCTTGGAAGCGAACGACGAAATCAACTTTATAGTAACCGCGCTTTAAATCTGATTTGACCCAGACCTTGCCGAAGCTGACATCAGTGCCGATGCCGCAGGCATTATATCCGCCACCTAGAACCCCTTGCGGAGCTAAAAGCGTCTCGACCTGACGAGTATAATCTGACTGGGTAATCTCAAATGGATAGTTATCATCTAGTCCGATTTGTGGTGTCACATTAACAATTCGCACAAACTGATCGCCCCGGTTGACAATCGGCAGAACTAGTTCGAGCTCTTGGCCTAATTCGAGACGTGGGACAGCTCCCTCTTTAACCATCAGAATCGACTTGCGGTCGACCGGATCGGCTAACTGTGGTTTCTCTTCCTTCTGCTCTGAACCGGCAGTTCCTCCCGAGCTTCCGCCAGACTCCCCACTCGGCTCACCGCCGATATCAACAGTTAGATAGGCAATTTGGCTCTTAATTGTTCCGACACCGTTATCATATTGAATTTCAATCGGCAAATAATATCTACCCGGAGCAGCTGCGGGGTGCACCTTGTAGCCAGAAAATACTACATAAGCTGCTGAAGCACTAACCTCGTCCGTATTGCTGAGCGTCGAGCCCTTTCCTGCTGAAGAGGATTTAACTAAGGGAAAGACCGCAGGATCACTGGACAAGACCCAGCTTGCAGATTTTATTTCTGAGTAGGGTAATATGACATCGCCTGTGGGCTGACCGTTTACAAGCTCTCGATTATGGCTGATATAAACCTCGAGGTTATATAAATTACTGTCACCATGCTCGAGAACTGGAATTTTATCGTCCTTTATTAAGAAGGGCTTCGACCGACTGCTCGGCTCCTCATAAGAAGGCATTGCCGAAAGCTCTAGACCTGGCAAAAATAAGATGAGACAAGCGAGAATAAAGGCAATGAGCCCTCGCTCAACCTCTTTTAGACCTAAGCTCTTCTTGCCTTGAGAATGATTAGCTCGATTCAGCATTTTACTTGTCTCCTTTTTCATAACGTTTACTGCCTCTTTCAATAGCGATAATCCGCCCGTCCAGAATTCGGAAAATCCGATCTGCATACTGGGCTAAATTATTATCGTGGGTAACCATGATTAGGGTTTGATTTTGTTCTTTCGAAATTTCCTGAAGTAGGGAAAGTATCTCCTGTGTCGTGTGACTGTCGAGGTTTCCTGTCGGCTCGTCGGCAAAGACAATCTCCGGATCAACAACCAGGGCTCGGGCCACCCCGACCCGCTGTTGCTCACCACCGGACATCTCGAAAGGGCGGTGCCGTATCTTTGATTGCAAGCCAACTAAATAGAGCATCTGCCTGGCTTTTCGCCTTCTCAGGCCACGCTTTTCGCCCCTAAAAATAAGCGGCAACTCGACATTTTCCTCGGCAGTTTGACTGGAAATTAAATTAAAGCTTTGAAAAATAAAACCAATATGATTTTTCCGGAAATTAACTAGCTCCTGCTCAGTCATCCGGGTCAAATCACGCTGGTGAATGTAGACCTTGCCGCGGCTCGGTCGCTCTAGGCCAGCTAGCATATTTAGGAGGGTCGATTTACCTGAGCCGGAGGTCCCAACAATGGCTAAAAACTCACCTCTTTTGACATCAAAGTCGACTCCGTTGAGAGCTCTAACTGCAGTTGA
>JAUNVR010000001.1:0-160806 GCA_030537595.1 Eubacteriales bacterium | reverse complement strand
ACTCACCTCTTTTGACATCAAAGTCGACTCCGTTGAGAGCTCTAACTGCAGTTGAGCCGAGGCGGAATATTTTCCACAAGTCACGTACTGATATAACAATGTCATCTTCTTCTGGTAAAGTGCCGTCGAGGGACTTAAGCTCAGTCTCATCTGTTTTCGCTAGGCTGAGTTCAGAGCCCGAATTAATCGGCTCTTCCGCTAGTCTCTTAGGACGAATTAAAGAATCTTTTTTAGCTTCTTTAGCTGCTCTCACTAATGACTCCTCCAACTTAGTTGATAATAGCATAACGAACTTAGCTAATCTGCTAGTTTTATAAATTCTTTCTTAATTTTTCCGGCCAAAAAATTAAGGATTTGTTATACTCATGCTATCACTGCAGTTTATTCCCATTGCAGCTATAAATTCATTGAGGGGGAATTTTATGCCTAAGTACATCCCGGAACCATTCCGGATAAAAATGGTTGAAACTTTAAAAACCACGACTCGCGAAGAACGTGAGCGCTATTTGAAGGAAGCTCACTACAATCTATTTTCTTTACGCAGTAATTGGGTCAGCATTGATCTTTTAACTGACAGCGGAACTGGTGCGATGAGTGATGATCAGTGGGCCGCCCTGATGAAGGGCGATGAAGCTTATGCTGGTGCCCGTGGCTTCTACAAGCTCCAGGACGCTGTGCAGGATATTTTCGGCTATAAATATGCTCAACCGGTGCACCAGGGTCGTGCCGCGGAAAAAGTGCTTTTCCCCCATTTTTTGTCTGAGGGCAAAATTTCCATTTCGAATATGCACTTTGACACGACTCGTGGCCACGTTGCGCTACTCGGCGCTGAGCCTTTAGACTTTGTCGTTCCAGAAGCCCGGAATACTGAGGATTACCACCCATTTAAGGGCAATATGGACTGCCCTAGACTGCGTGATTTTTTAGCTGAGCACCGAGCCCAGGTCGGCGTCATCATCATGACAATTACCAATAACTCAGCTGGCGGCCAGCCGGTTTCTTTGGCCAATCTGAGAGAAGTTTCAGCAATTGCTAAAGAGCACTCGATCCCACTCGTGATTGATGCTGCCCGCTTTGCCGAGAATGCTTATTTTATCCAGCAAAGAGAGGCGGAGTTTAAGGACTATAGCATTAAAGAAATTGTCCAAGAATGCTTTAAATTGGCCGATGCCTTCACCATGTCGGCCAAGAAAGATGCCATCGTGAACATGGGTGGGCTAATCGGGATTAAAGATGACGAAGAACTCTATGAAAAGGTCAAAATCACAACCGTCCCGATGGAAGGCTTTATCACCTATGGTGGCCTAGCTGGTCGCGACTTAGAAATTCTCGCTGTCGGCCTCTATGAAGGTATCGACCCTAATTTCTTACACTACCGTATTGGCCAGGTCAATTATCTGGGTGAAAAGCTGAGAGCTGCTGGGATTCCAATCCAATATCCGGCCGGTGGGCACGCTATTTTCGTAGATGCCAAGCGGCTTTTGCCCCAGATTCCATATTACGAATTCCCGGCTCAGGCACTGGCCTGTGAGCTTTATCTCGAAGCCGGCATTCGTAGCTGTGACATTGGCTCATTCATGTTAGATCCAGATCCGAAAACTGGAGCCCAAATTGAAGCCGAGATGGAATTCACCAGACTTTGCCTACCGCGTCGAGTTTATACCCAGGCTCACCTAGACCAGATTGTTGAGGCTTTCTGTGCAATTCGGGATCGGAAGGATTCGATTAAAGGCTATGAAATTACGTGGCAGGCTCCGGTTTTAAGACATTTCACAGCAAAGCTCAAGGCCCTATAATAGCCCTGATCAATTTAACTAAGAAAAACAGCGCCGAATGGCGCTGTTTTAATTTCCACGGCTAAGCTTTTGGCCGCTAAAGACCTTTTTAATTTCGAGGCTTCTAAGATAGGCAGTTTTAGCCCTTTGCTGGGCCCTTACATTCGATGTAGCTTCCGACACTATCCTTATGGACTCGAATTTGCGAATCAATACTCTCTGCTAAGAGCTTCACATGTGAGATTACTGCTACTAAACGATGCTCATCTTCTAAGGCCAAAAGACAGTCTAAGGCTGCTTCGAGGGAGTTACTATCTAATGTGCCGAAGCCCTCATCGACGAAGAGGCAGTCAATTCTGCGCCTCGCTGAAGCTGCCTGCGCCTGATCAGAGAGGGCTAGAGCAAAGGCCAAGGCCGCCTTAAAACTCTCACCTCCGGAAAGCGTGCCGACTGCCCTTTCTGTATTGGAGTAGCGGTCATAGACATTTATATCTAAGCCCGTCCTCCGCCTGCCATCATCAACTTGGCTGCGATTACGTAGCTCATAACGCCCATCGCTTAGCTCTAAAAAGCGCTGACCTGCCAGCTTTAAAACCAGGTCAAAATAGTAAGCCTGAAGATAGCTCTCAAAGCTTCTTTTGATGCCATCTTTCAAGGCACCCTGAGCCGCACGGTTTAAATGTTCTATTTCGAGATAAGACTGCTCTAACGCTTGGAGTTTTACCTTAAACTTAAGTAAATCTGACTCGACTGCTGCACAGAGGCCGAGGTCGTGCTTAATAAAGGCTTGAGACTGGCTCTCCTCATTGACTTGCTTATTCGTGGCTTTCAGTTTTTCTTGACAGAAGTCTAAGGCTTGGCTCGGGCTAAGCTCTGCTTCTAGACCCAGGCTCTTAAGGCTACTCGCGTGTTCTTTTTTAGCCTCTTCTAGACTTTTTTCTAGCGCTTTAATGCGCTCATTTAAGCTATGGCCTTGCTGCTGATGCTGATCTAGCTCTTTCTGCATAGCTGCCCGGTCGACTGTCAGCTTTGCGCGCTGGACTAAGTCTTCAAGCTCTAGCCCATGCTGCTGGCAAAAGTCCTGGACCGCCTTTTCCAGACTTAGAAGCTGCTCTTGATTTCGCTCGATTTGAACTGCCTTCCCTCTTTTTCGCTCGGCAATTTCACTTTTCGCCTGAAGTTCAGCCTTTTCTCTTTCTGCAAGCTGCTCTAGCTGCTGCTTGAGCTGAGTTAAGCTAAGCTTAGTCGCGCTAATTTTAGCTCCAGCCTCTGCCTCAGTTTTAATTTCTAAGCCCTGGGCTAGCTCCTGAATTTGGGCCTCGATTGCAGCTTTTTCGAGCTGCTTTTGATTGAATTCTGCGCTCAGCTCTTGAAGCTCTTCACCAAGCTTCTGAGACCTTGCCTCCAGCTTCGCCTTATCGCCTAGCTCAGTGGCGCAGGCCTCGAGAGCTAGTTCAATTTCATGCAAATCCCGTGATTCGGCTGCCTTGAGCTTGCGGACAGCTTCTGTCAAGCCACTTAAACTTTGACAAAGGGCCTCGAAGACATCATCTGACTTTTCCGGCTCGGTAGGTAAAAACTTAATCGTGGCCGGCACTGTCGCAAAGTCGTCACGGTAGAAACTATGTCTTAAATTGTCCGGGAAGAGCCGGTCGAATTCTACTTTCAACTCCTCCACAGCTAGCTGGTAATCTTTCGAACTTCTCTCTAATCTGCTCTCCAATTCACTGTATCGAGCTTTTGCTCCAGCCAGCTTCTCAGCTAAAGTTCCTGCTTCTAGCTGCAGTTCATCGAGCTTAGTCTGGCTGATTGCTTGTGGGTTTAGGCCGGCTGGGGAGGGATGCTCTAAACTTCCGCAAACCGGACAGGCCAGGCCAGCTTTGAGCTCCTTTGCCAGGCGACCGGCCTGCTCAGAATTATAGGCCTTTGCAGCCTCGCTAAAGGCAGATTTAGCCTGCTCAGCTGTGAGTTCAAGGGCTGCTACCGCCCGTTCTGCGCTCTGCTCTTCCGCCAAGGCAAAGCGCAAGTCTAAGGCCAATTTTTCTAAAGCGCTGAGCTTCGATTCGATTTGCTGATGCTTGTTACTAGCACTGACCTTCTCGCTCTGCTCTGCTGTTAGCTTCAGCTTTAATTCGACTAGGCCAGCCATCCGTTGCAGGCGCTCCTGCAACTCGAGCTCAGTGGCTTTTAAGTCTTTTATGGCTTGCTCCCGATCTCGAAGCTGAGACTTAATACTCTCTGCTTTAGCTTTAGCTAAATTGAGCGCTTTGAGCTTTTCTAGCTGGAGCTCGAGGCGCGATAATTCGGCCTTATTTTCATTTAGCTTACTTTCATCTTCAGCCCGCAAAGAAAGCTCTTTAATGAGCTCTGCACTACTTTCCTCTAAGGCTTTTCTAGCTGCCTCAATTGAGCGCTCTTCCGCGGCTAGGTCTAAAGCCTCCTGCCTGAGCTCATTGACGCGCTCGAACTTAGGCCGAATTTCTAAGTACAGGGCTTCGAAGGCGAGCCTCGAGCGGAGCTCAGTACTTTCACTATCTGCCTTCTGCCATTTTTCATACTCTTGTTGAAGCAATTTTAAGTCTTTTAAAAGCTTGACTTCAGCATTTAGAAATTTTTCAATCTGCCTTAAATTCTCCGCTTCAGCCTGAGCTTTCTGTAAATTATCTGCCGACTCTGCTGCAGACTTTTTAAGCCTTTCTAGATACTTTTGAAAGGATTTTAGAAGCTCAGAAAACTCTACCGTCCCACGCTCTGCCGAGGAATCTAAAAGCCTAGCTTGCGAATGGCGAAAGTCTTCTGGCAAACGGTTTAGCAATAGATAAGCAGAGTTTAAGGCGGTCTCGAAATCTGTCTCAGCGGTCGACCTCGCTTCTGCTAAATATACTTGAAGACCCGAGGCTCTTTCAGTTCTAAAGATGCTCCGAAAAATTTCTTCGCGTTCTGCACTCGTGGCCGAGAGTAATTTGGAAAACTCTCCCTGGGCTAAAAGCGCTGTTTGCTTAAATTGGCTTGCATCAAGACCTAACAGCTCTGTGAGCTTCTCTTTGACTTCTTTTTGCTTAGTTAAAACCGTCCCATCAGGCAGATAAAACTCAACTTCAGCTGAACTTGAGCTCAGGCCTGAGCCGCGCGCTTTCTTTCTAAGCTGCTTTGGCCGGCGCATGATTTTATACTGTTCTTCTGAGCCTAAAAGAAAGCTTAATTCAACCTTCGTTTCGAGGCCCTCATCGGCAAAATCTGAGCGCAGCTCCGAGGCTTCGCGGCTGCCGACTGAGGTTTCGTTAAAGAGCGCATAAGAAATCGCATCGAAAATCATCGTTTTACCGGAGCCGGTGTCTCCTGCAATTAGGATTGGACCCTCGCTAAACTGGGTAAAATCGATTTCCTGCACCCCGGCAAAGGGGCCAAATGCTTGCATTAGAAGTCTTAATGGTCGCATTCTTCCCTACATTCTCCACTTTCAAATATAGCTATTTCCTGCTTCAAGCGTGCACGTAGTGGCGCTTCTAATTCGAGGCCTGTATTTTCCAGATAAAAGCTTGAAAACAAGTCTAATAAGCTTAATTTATCTGGGCTTTCCGTGGGGATGCTCCCAGTCTTTGTACCGAGGCCGACAAAACGCAAATTTATTAAATAGGGCAGGCTTTCTTTTAAGCTGGCAAAGGCCCGATCTGGCACTGTGCGGTCAGTTAAGACAATCTCGCAATAGGCCTCCTGTAATTCGATGGCCTCAGGGCTTCCGCTCAGGAGTAGTTCTTTAATCTCCTTAAAACTAGCCGTTTTAGAAATCATTTTTCGGGACTGAGGAATCTCGACCAGCTCGATTTTTGGCTCTTTTGACCCGGCTGAAAACTCAATAATCGGGCAGCTGCGCACGATCATCTCCTCACCAAAGCGGAAGGGCATGGGTGCCCCGGCATAACGGCAAGTCTCACGACCGACTGCCTGCGGCCGATGAATGTGGCCTAGGGCTACATAGTCATAGGCCGCAAATAATTCGGCTGAGATTTGATCAGCTGGTCCGACATAGGCGCGCTCGGACTTGCCGAGCTCTGGCGCGAGCGCTGAGCCGATCACAAATTGGTGGGCCAGTAGGACAGCTGGCAGCTCGGGCGGCGGAGGATTTTTTTCTAAACTTGCCTGCACCGCAGCTTCGCTGGATAAAAGCTTAGCCTCCGGATCTAAGCGCAGGAGGTCAACCGCCCGCAGGAAGGGCAAAAGATCGAAGCAGACTTTAAGCCCTTTGACCTCGAGAATATAGCGCTCTAAGAACTCAGGACTGCGCCCTGCGATGAAAATCTTCTTCGCCTTTAAGACTTCTGCCGCAAAGGCTAGGCGCTCAGCTGAATCATGGTTTCCGGGGATGATGAAGACGGCTTTATCCAGCTCGACTAATTGAGTTAAAAAATGATCGAGAAGTCTAATTGCCTCCCCCGGGGGGACGCTCCGATCATAGATGTCTCCGGCAAGGATTAAAGAGTCAATCTCTCTTTCCTCCAAGAGCTCGAGTACCCAATTGAGGAAGTACTCCTGTTCCTGAATTAGGGATAAGTCATTTAGCTTTTTCCCGAGATGTAGGTCGGCCAAATGTAAAATCCGCATTTAGGCCTGCCTTCTCCAGCGCTTTGGCAAATCGCTGTAGGCTTGGACTCGGCGCAGGAAGATGAACATCGCAATACTTAGCACTATACCCATCCCGATTGAAGAGAGGGAGATGGCCCACCAGATTCCACTGACGCCCAGGCTAGAAGCTGAAAGCACGCGACCTAGCGGAATTCTGCTGATTACCCCGGCCAATACGACCAAGGATGGTAAAAGTGTCTTCCCAAAGCCGTTAAAGGCGCCGCTAGCAACCATTTCTAGGCACATGAAGAGCTGTGAGAAAGCCAGTATCCTTAGATACCTGGCCCCTTCAGCAAGAGCTGCAGTTTCAGTTAGGAAGATTGAGAAAATGTACTCATTTCCAAAGTAGAGTAAGAGGGAGTTAGCGAGGCCGATGCCGCTGATTAGGAAAATTGCTCGGCGGTATCCGCCCTTCGCCCGATCGAGCTGCTTATTTCCATAGTTTTGCGAGATAAAAGCCGTCAAGGCCGAGGCAAAGCCCTCTGCTGTCAGCCAACTAATCGATTCAATTTGGGAGCCCACCTTTTGGGCCGCAATTGCCGCCTCACCAAAGCCAGCTATCATCCTCGCCACATACATCGAAATACTGGCAAAGCCGATGCTTTGCATGGCAGCAGGAATCCCAATCCGGATAAAGGAGGGCCAAAGCTTTAAATTCTCCCTGACTTGCTTAACGGGCAGATTAATAAAGGGCTCTCGACCGAGGACGAAGTAAGTCAAGAGGACTGCAACTAAGAGCTGCGAAATTAAGGTCGCCCAGGCCGCTCCTGCAACTCCCCAACCCAGAGCGAAAATTAAAATCGGGTCGAGAATCATATTCGTCACTAGACCGACAGTATTAATTTTAAAGGGGGTCTTTGAATCTCCTGAGCTAATCGCCAGCGCCGTCAGATGGCGGCCGATATAGGCAAAGATAATACCAAAGCCAGTAATCGCCAAGTAAACTTCAGCAGCACGAATTGTCTCTGCGTTTGGCAGGTGGAAGAAGGCAATCAAATTCCCTCTAAAGAAAAATAAAAGATTCGCCATAATCAAGCCGAGCAGCAAGCTCAGGCTTAAAGAGGAGGCCGCTTGCTTCCGAGCTTCCTCCCGATTACCTGCCCCGAGTTCCCGGGCCGTATAGACCTGACCACCCATTCGGGATAAGAGTAAAATACCCTCCGACAGCCAAAGAAACATTCCGGCCGTCCCGACTCCAGCAACTCGAGCCGGACCCATCCGGGCAATCCAGTATGTATCAATTAAGTTATAGGCAACCTGCAAAAAAGAAGTTGCCATAATCGGCAAAGAGAGCTTTGCTAAGGTTTTCAGGATAGGACCATGAAGGAGGTCGACTTGGCGACCTCCTTTGGACTTTTTCTCTAATTTATTATCTTTTCTCATGCTATCTTAAGCTAAATCTTGAACACCGTAGGTAAGTAGTTGACCAGTAATAATGAGAAGACCATCAGGAGTAGGAAGAGCCAATATGCAGTCTTTCTTCGATCCTCATTGACTTCATTAAAGCCGAGGTAAAGATTTAGGTAGAAGAAGATCAGAGCTAAGCCCGGCAGATAGAAGTGTAAGGGCTTAATCACTAGACCTAAGAGGCTCAAGACAATCAAGACTAAGCTATAGGGAACTGTTGCCACGGCCAAAGTATTCAAGCTGACTTGCGGCGGCTTATACTCCGTCTGCAAGAGTTGCATGAAGGCATAGACCAGGGCAAAAACTAAAATCATATTTAAAGCGTGCACTAGAACGCCCACACCAAAGACCTTCCAGGCCCCTGCACTAACGGCTAAGGCATCACTGACTGCAGAGCCACCGATTGCATCTAAAACACTCTTTGCACCTGCAAAGACTGAATGCCAATTGGCCAAATTATAAAGCGCACTCAAGATCACATTGAGGGTGATTAAGAGGAGGCAAGTTGGCAGGCTCAGCTGACTTCTAAAAGCATTTTCCGGACGCAGTGAGAAAAGCCCTTTAAAGACTTCTGCAAACTCACTCATCATCTTGCCAAAAACTAAGGCAAAATCTCCACCGCCCCGCCTCGGTGCCGCAAAGTGGCCTGCACGATTAGCGTGCTGCGGTCTGCCAGCGGGTCGTCTGCGCGGATTCCCAGCTTGCGGCTGACGCCGTGGGCCAGCATGCTGCGGCCGACCCGGACCACGCTGGGCAGAGCGCTGCTGGCGCGGATCTACTGCAGGGCCCTCACCCTTGTAATAATCTAAGGGATTGTAGTCCTGATCAGCAAAATCCTGTGGCTCCAGGCGCGGAATTTGCCCAGTTAATTGGCCAGTGTAACGCCCGGCATAATTGCCGCTGTAGTCTCTCAGGCGCGGATCTTCTGGCTGTTGTGAAGCAGCCGTTTGCTGATATTGATTGGTCGTCTGCGGATAATTGTCCGGCCGGTAATTCTGCCGATTATAATCGCGCTCATATCCATCATAGTTATCATTATAATTATCCATACATTCCTCCGCAGCAGTTGCTATATACTGCTTTCGCAGCTATTAGTCAGTCCGCCAAAGCAAAAATTACTTTATTTATAATATCATATTTTAAAGCTATCGATGCTATAATCTCCATATGTATAAGTCGGATGATATAGAGTCTAAAGATTTACTGAAGCACGCACAAGAAAGTCGGAAGTCGATTCTGATTACCGGGGCCACCGGTGGCCTAGGCCGTTTTTTGGCCAAAGAATTTGCTAGCGGTCCTGAGGCAATAATTTTACACGGCCGAAACCAGGCTGCCTTAGAGCAATTGCAAGCCGAGCTCGAAGCCGAGTTTCCAGAGCAGTTTTTCAGCACTATTGCTGTCGATTTACTAGCAGCTGATGCCGTAGATGAGCTAATCCAGGCCCTGGATTCGAAAAGCGGACTAGAGCTTTCAAGCTTAATTTTAAATGCCGGCTATTCCACTGCGGCCGCCTTCTCTGAACTGAGTCCAGAAGAACAGCAAAATTTACTGCGGGTAAACCTCGAAGCCCAGGTTCTATTAGCTGGAAGACTCTGGCCAAGACTGGAGCGACTGATTGTCATCTCCTCATCTGGAGCTTACCAAGCTGGACCATATACTGCGCTTTACTACGCCTCAAAGGCCTTCCTCAACTCCTGGACTATGGCCTTAGAAGCCGAAGCCCCAGAAAAAGATATTTTACTCGTTTGCCCGGGTGCGATGTCGAGTGACTTCGCCCTGAAAGCTGGCAAAAAGAAGGCTCCTTTAGCTAAAGACCCCGCCGTCATCGCGCGGCAGATCAAAAAATCTGCAGATCAGAAAAAAGCCTACCTGGCACCAGGTGGCTTTAATAAGTTTGCGATTTGCCTGAGTAAATTACTGCCGAACCGGCTCAACGCTAGATTGGTGCGGCGCATCCAGCTTGACCAGACGACGCGCCCGGACATTCGTCGCTAAGACGTTGACTGCCGTATACTTCTCCAAGCAAATTGCCGCAGCCTGCTGGGCTTCACGTAGCACCTGCTGGGCATTGTAGCCATAATAAATCGCTAAATCCAAGTAGAGAAAAACCCCATATGGTTCCTTATCGAGCTGCAGATCCAAAAGGCGCTCCACCCCTTCGACCGAGCGCAGCTCGATGTCGAGCATCTGGCCCATCGCCTGGTCGGAAATCGAATAGGTGCCGAGAGCAGAAAAAGTCGGGCGGACGACGGTGCGCTCATCAAGCGGCATCCCAATCTGCTCCTTTGCTTCTTTTGCCCCACGGTCAAAGCGTCTTTTCAGCTTCATTATTGGATCGCTGAGGTAGCCAGAAAACTCGTGTTTAATCTCCATTGAGGGTACGGGGATAGTATGCTTACCCTCCATCATGCGGACCGACTTGGCTGTCATCCGCTCCTCTTCCGTGGTCACATCTTCAATCATGATTTGACGCGCCGGCGGCTCTAAACCGAGGTTATTGCAAATTCGCTCAACCATCCCGACAGATGTGCCGAGTACCAGAAGTTTTTCGGGTGCCCGATCATAGAGGGCACGCCGCATAATCTCTGCTCGGACAGGCTCGGCAAAAATCGCCTGCCTTACGGAGTCCAGCTTCGTCTCCGCACGCTTTGCCGAAGAACCGGCAACTATTCTCGAACCATGAATCAGGATACCGTCATCGATAATATTAAAAATTCCCTCATCTCGGGCAATTCTTAAGGCCCGAGTTGACTTACCGGTACCTGATGGCCCGATAAAAGCGGTGACCTCTATCTCTTTTAAGCCACGCTCTATTTGCTCAGCCGGAGACAGCTCAGGCTGGAGACTGTGCTCGCGTTCTGGCGCTTTTGTCGGTACGGCAAAGCGCCCGAAAGGATTGAACACAGGATCCTGTCTTCTTTCTGGGAGTTGAGCTTCCAGCTTGCGCTGTCGCTCTAAGCCTTCACGCAAGTTCTCTTGGTGTGACTTAGAGCGCCGCGGGAAAATTCGCTCCCAAAGCTTTTTGGCCGGAGGAATAAAGTCTAGTCGTCCCAATTGTGATACACATCCTGGACGTCATCACAGTCCTCTAGATGCGAGAGCAGCTTCTCCAACTGTTCGACCTGCTCTGGGTCGCTGACCTCGACGCCTGTGTTAGCAAGCGGGCCGAGGCTCATGTCGAGAAATTCATAGCCGTCAGCAATCATTGCATCTCTAAAGCCGGGATAGGCATCTGCGGAAGTGATAATTTCGTAACCCTCATCTGAGGTGATAAAGTCTTCTGCGCCTGCTTCCAGGGCTGCCATCATCACCTCTTCCTCCTCCGGAAACTTCTCCCTTTCCATAATTAGTGAGCCCTTGCGCTCGAACTGGAAGGCCACACAGCCACTAGTCCCGAGATTGCCACCATATTTATCAAAAATGTGCCGCACTTCACCTGCTGTACGGTTCCGATTATCAGTTAAGCAGCGCACCATCACGGCTACACCAGAAGGACCATAGCCCTCATAAATAATATCCTCTAACTGATCTTCCCCGCCTGAACCTAGGGCCTTCTGAATTGAGCGCTCGATATTCGAGTTCGGCATATTGTTCGCCTTTGCCCTGGCGATTGCATCTTTCAAGGCTGCGTTGCTCTCGGGGTCAGCACCACCCTCTTTTACTGCAACTTGGATTTCGCGACCGAATTTAGTGAAGATCTTGCCCTTTTGGGCATCCTGTGCTTCTTTACGTCTCTTTATATTATTCCACTTAGAATGACCTGCCATGAGGTAGCCTCCTATATTTTAATCAAATTAAAAAAGTCTATTAAAGCTCAAAGTTTATAATACCGTATTTCGCTTCGAGATGTCAGATAGTCAAGCAATTATCAAAAGAAGATTTCCTGCCTTAGCTTTAATTAATCAATTAATTCACAGGGATAAACTCGGCCGACAATCTCTCGATTAGGATGGTATCTGAGCTCAGCTCCTTGACCAGCTCCAAAATCTTTTCTTCCGCAGCAAAACTCGGTGCGATTACCCATTCAACATTCAGCCCGTAACTTTGCTCACCCTGGGTGCAACCGGCTTGGGCCAAGTGATAGTGAACTGTTTCAGCCAAATTATAGGGCGCGATTAATTTATATCTTTGCCGCTTCTCGTAGCTGACAATCTTCGCCGCCTTAACGGCCTCAGCCGCAGTTGCTGAATAAGCCCTGACCAAGCCGCCAGCGCCGAGCTTGATACCTCCGTAATAACGGACTACGATAATTGCTGCTTCAGTCAAATCCTGCTTAGTTAAGACATCTAAAACAGGCAGGCCAGCCGTGCCCTTAGGTTCTCCGTCATCTGAATAGCGCTGGTAAAAACCTGCTAAACTTAAACGCCAGGCTGAAACATGATGAGTAGCATCTGGAAAACGATTCCGCGCCTCATCAAGCAGAGCCTGTGCCTCATCTGTATTGCTGACAGGAGCTGCAAGCCCGATAAAGCGCGACTTTTTTTCGCTTAATTCGATTTCTGCCTTCTGTTCTAGGCTCCGATACGAATCCATCCCTACCTACTCTCTTATCGTCAAAATGCCAGAGGCCAGATATTTTAGCACCCTGCTCAGAAGCTAGAGCTTGCCTAAAGCGTCCTCTCTTCTCACTTTTCTCGAACAATGTTATTATACAGAGGTATGAAGAGGCAGCCAAATCACCCTGAGCCACGACCACGTAGAGCTCAGCACAAGTCGAGTCAAGTTCAGTCACCAACTGACAGAGCCAGGGCTCCGGTAGAAAAAATCTTCCTCAAGATGCCAAAAAAGCGTCGAGGTTTAATTCAAAATCTGTATTTACTGATCGCCGCCCTAGTTTTTATTATTCTTTTCCTAATCTTACTAATCTGGGCGCGCGACTTCTACGCGGACTACAAGGCTAGTAAAAGCACTGAAAATGCTATTACTTCTGCAAGCTCCATTAAAGAAAGTGAAAGTTTGCAGCCGACTGATTTAGTCCCCGCAGTGATGAAAAGCTGCAAGGACCCTGAGATTAATCAGCAGCTCGACGATTTTTTCGGTCCCCTACCTAAAACATACGCTGATCCTACTTATGAGCGAAATGCGGTGCGCGGCATTTATTGTCGGACTCCAGACTCGGAGTTACTAGAGCATTTTATCCAACTGGCCCAACGCACTGAAGTGAACGCGCTAATTATTGATGCCAAGGAAAGCTACGGCTTAACCTACCCGAGCAAGGTGCCTTTAGCCATAGAGCTCGGCGCAGCTTCCGGCGCCCTCGACTGGGCTGATATTTGTCGTCGCTGTCATGATGCAGGGATTCTAGTCATTGCCCGAATCGTAGTCTTTAAGGATGAAACTATGGTCAGCGGGCGGCCCGATCTTTGTATCCAAAATACTAGAGGCGAGGTCTGTCACTATCCAATGGAAGGTGGCGCCTCCTTTGTCAATCCCTATAAGCAGGAAAGCTGGCAGTACATAATTGACATCGCAAGCGAATTAATTGACTACGGAGTTGATGAGATTCAGTTTGACTATATCCGCTTCCCGACCGGTGCTCCAGAGGGTGACGCAGCCCCAGAATTTGCGCAGAATCTAAAAAATGAAGAGCTGCCGGAGCGCCACTGGGTGATTAACCGCTTCCTCGAAACAGCACGGATTGCCATCCAGGATAAAAAGAAAACACCCCTGGGTGCAGACCTTTTTGCCGCAATCATGATTTCCGATATTGACGGCTTCCTCCTCGGTCAGCACTGGGAAAGCATTGGCCTAACTGGAATTGATAATATCGGGGTCATGGTCTACCCCTCCCACTTTGCTAACAATTCATACCATTACAGCGGCAACGGAGAGGGCTCACAAATTGGCGATACATTATTTGAAAAGCCTGACCTCGAACCCTACGCAGTTGTGAAAAACACCATGCTGACCGGACTAGAAGGCTATGCGCAAAAAGGCTATGCAATAATGCGACCCTATCTTCAGGCCTTTACGGCAAGCTACCTCCCACCCGGCTACTACATCGAGTACAGCGGTTTCGAAATTGCCGAACAGATGCGCGCGCTCCGCGATGTCGGCCTGCGCGAATGGCAGCTCTGGCGACCCGATCCGGACTACCCGGAGGACGCTTTTAGATCACCAGAGGCAGAAAATGAGCTGCTGGGCCCCGACCCCACAGTCAATCGTCACCAGGTGACGATCCCTCCAGCAACTATTCCTGAGGACTATCAGCCTTAGTTAATTTCGCCTCCTTATGGCGCCCGTAAAACCAGCCGAGCACGCAGCCAATAATCGCCGGAATAAAGAAGGCAAAACCTTGTGGGCCTAGGGGCACATGAGTTAAAATCTGCTCCGCCTGAGGCCGGGTCACTGAAATCGTCTTTAAAGCCTGTAAAATACCAAGCGGCAGTGAGAAGATGACCCCAAAGACAAAGACCTCATCATATTTAATCTTTTCGCCAAAAAGATTTAAAACAATTAAAACAATTACGACTGGATAAATAATTTCCAAAAGCGGGGTCGATAAATTAATAATCCCCTCGACACCCATAATCGAAATCAAATATGAAATCAGACCGAGAAAAACAGTCACCTGGCGGAAGCTGAAACGCTGCTTCAAAATCGCCGTAAAGTATTGCCCGGCAGTTAACAAAAGCCCGATCGCGGTGGTCAGACAAGCCAGGAAAATAATCAGGGCGAGAATCACTTTACCAGCTTGACCGGCCAAAAGCTCTATTGCCGTTGTGGTCAAAGTCGTACGGTCTTGAATGCCCTGCAAGTGAGCTGAGCCTGAGGCGCCTATCCAGGCAAATCCGACATAGACTAGCATCGTGCCAAGGCCAGCGACCAATGCTACACCCTGCATCAGGCGACTTGCTTGCCGGCCCTTATAGCCTTTCTTGAAAATTGCATGAGCAATCGTTCCACCAAAGACAATCGAAGCCAGAGCATCCATCGTTTGATAGCCGGTCGAAAAGCCGAGGTGGAAAAGCCCAGAGTCGACACGTGAAAAATCGGGAGCAACAGCTCTCCCGATTGGTTTAACAATTGATGTAATAATTAAAATCAGTAGGAAAACAATTAGTACGGGAGTTAAAATCGAACCGATGCGATCAATGACCTGATTGGGAGTTAAAACGAAAAAGAGGCAGATCATAAAAAAGCCCAAGGCACTGACAACGAGTAGAGTTTTCGAATCGATCTCCGCAGGCATAAAAGGTCTAATCGACAACTCAACTGTAGTTGCAGCCGTCCGTGGGATGGCAAAGAGCGGGCCAATAAAGGTCAAAATCACCGTATTAATCACGAGCGCAAAATTATCTGAGACTCGATTCGAAATATCGGCTGCTGTACCTCCGGCCTTAGCTACAGCAATCACGCCGAGCATTGGTAAACCTGTTCCAGTTAAGATAAAGCCGAGGGCTGAAAGCCCCCAGCGATTACCTGCGATTGAACCCATATAGGGTGGGAAGATGATGTTGCCGGCGCCGAGAAACATGGCAAAGAGGGCAAATCCGATGATTAGCAAATCCTTAGTACGACTCCGCATAACTCCACCTACAGTTCAAATATTTTATTATTTAATTAAGAGCAGTTTTACTTCTGCTTTGCGATAATCTCCAGCCCTCCCATATAGGGTCGCAGGACTTCTGGCACGATGACTGAACCATCCGCCTGCTGGTATTGCTCCAGGATGGCCGGGAAAACTCTGCTGGTCGCAAGGCCTGAGGCATTCAAGCTGTGTAGATACTCAGGTTTTTTAGCTCCCTCTCGGCGGAAGCGAATCAGCCCACGCCGTGCCTGATACTCACCAGCACAGGAGGCAGATGAAACTTCCTTATAACCATTCATCGAAGGAATCCAAACCTCGATATCATAGGTTTCCTGCATCGAGGCTGAGACATCACCGGCAGCCAGGCGGCTGACCTGGTAGTGGAGGCCAAGCTCAGAAACTAGGCGCTCTGCCTTTTCGACCAATTCTTTGAGCGCAGCAGGAGAGTCCTCGGGCTTAGTGAATTGGAACATCTCTACTTTATTAAACTGGTGACCGCGAATCATCCCACGCTCATCAGCCCGGTATGAACCAGCTTCACGCCGGTAACATGGAGTATAGGCAAAGAACTTTTTCGGCAAGTCTTTTTCGTCCAAAATCTCGTCCCGATAAAGATTGATTAGAGCGGTCTCGGAGGTCGGCAAGAGGAAATGAGAAAAATCTCTCCCGAGCTCGGCATCGCGAGGAGAGAGAGCATCTGCTCCACCCAGGCAGAAGACATCATCATTAAATTTCGGGAACTGGCCGGCGGTGTATCCGCAATCGTAAAGCAAGAGGTGGGGTGGCAAAATCATCTCATAGCCATCCTTAATATGGCTGTCGATAAAGTAGTTCAATAAAGCCCACTCGAGTCTCGCACCTAAGCCGGTGTACAGCCAGTAGCCATTACCAGATAATTTTGCGCCACGCTCATAGTCAATTAGGCCCAGATCTTTGGCCAAGTCAACGTGGTGCTTGGGCTCAAAATCGAATTCGGGCTTTTCACCAGCACTGGATAGGACCTGATTCGCCTCCTTACCCCCTGCCTGCACGTGCTCGGCTGGGAGGTTTGGCAGAGCCTCGATAAAGCGTAACTGCTCAGCATTTAAGGCAGTTAATTCATCGTCCATGGCCTTAATCTGATCAGCAAGCTCCTTCATTTCAGCTAAGAGCTCCGTAGCATCCTCACCGGCACGCTTCAGCTCAGGTACCTGCTTCGATTTCGCATTTCTTTCAGCCTTTAGTTCTTCTGTCTTATGAATTAGTTCGCGACGCTTCTCATCACTGGCCAGAAAATCACTAAGATCAAGGTCAAAACCTCTTTTAGCTAGGGCTTCCACCACTTTTCTGGGTGCATTCCGAAGCAGATTAATGTCAAGCATATATCCTCCTAAAGCTTCCGCTTTTATAAAATCCTAAGTACTCATCTCATCTTAACAAAAAGCTAGGTCTCGAACAATTTGATTTTTCTTAGTCATATATTACAAATTAGCAGAGAGCGCCTTTGCTGTTGTATAATAAGCGAGCTAAGCATGTCTAAAGAAAGGAGTGCGAGGCCGAGTCTCAGGCAGATTTCCTGATACCCACTCGCAGCAGCAGTTATGAATGCATTATTTGCCGACGGTAAAGTAGGCGTTGCAGAAGATCCACTATATGTGCTTCGACATTCCTGTGCGCACCTCATGGCACAGGCCGTGCAACGGCTCTATCCAGGCTCTAAACTGGCGATTGGACCGCCGATTGAAAACGGATTTTATTACGATATAGATACACCGGTAACCCTCACTACAGAAGATCTGCCGAAAATTGAGGCGGAGATGAAGAAGATTGTGAAGGAGAAACAGGAGGTTTCCTGCTTCACCTTGCCACGCGAGGAGGCTTTGGCCTTTGTCGACAAGCAAGGTGAGCCGTATAAGCGCGAGCTTATTGAGGACCTGCCAGAAGATGCAACAATCAGCTTCTTCTCTCAGGGTGAATTTACTGACCTCTGCGCCGGCCCTCACGTGGAAAACACTCGAGATTTAAAGGTCTTTAAATTGATGAGTCTAGCTGGTGCCTACTGGCGTGGCGACGAAAAGAATAAAATGTTAACCAGAATCTATGGTACCGCTTGGTTAAGCAAAGAAGACCAAAAGGCCTACCTCCAACAACTGGAGGAAGCCAAGAAGCGTGACCACAGAAAACTCGGTCGTGAACTAGGTATCTTCACCCTGATGGATGAAGGCCCTGGCTTCCCCTTCTACCTGCCGAAAGGCAAGATTCTCTTTAACAAGCTCCAGGAGTACTGGCGCAAGCTCCACGAACGTGAAAATTATGTGGAAATCGCCACCCCGACCATGCTAAATCAGCAGCTCTGGGAACGCTCTGGACACTGGTACCACTATAAGGAGAATATGTATCTCTCCGAGATTGATGAGCAGGCCTATGCCATTAAGCCAATGAACTGCCCTGGCTGCTTCCTGGTTTACAATCATGAGCAACACTCCTACCGTGACCTGCCCCTCAGGATCAGTGAGATGGGCTTAGTGCACCGCTACGAATTATCCGGTGCCCTACACGGCCTAATTCGAGTGCGCGCCTTTACTCAGGACGACGCCCACATCTTTATGACCCCAGATCAGATTTCTGACGAGGTTTTAGGCGTAATTCGCTTAGTCGCAGAGATTTACGAAAAATTTGGCTTCACTTATAACTTAGAGCTTTCAACCAGGCCAGAAAATTCAATGGGCACTGAAGAAGAGTGGGAAATGGCAACTGAAGGTCTGCGCTCAGCCCTAGAGCGCTCCGGACTACCCTATAAGATTAACGAGGGTGACGGTGCATTCTACGGCCCGAAGATTGACTTCCACCTGAATGATGCAATTGGTCGCAGCCACCAATGCGGTACGATTCAGCTAGACCTCCAGCTACCACAGCGCTTTGACGCTAGCTATATTGGTGCAGATGGCGAGAAGCATCGACCCATCGTTATCCACCGAGCAATTTATGGCTCTTTGGATCGCTTCATTGCAATTTTAATTGAGCACTATGCTGGTAAATTCCCCTTCTGGCTTGCCCCAGTACAGGCAAAGATTATTCCCATTTCCGAGAAGGTCAAAGACTATGCTGAAAATGTCTACGACCAGCTGCGGAGAGCAGGAATTCGTGTCGAGGTCGATGATCGAGATGAGAAACTCGGCTATAAGATCCGCCAGGGCACGCAGGAGAAAGTTCCCTTTATGCTAATTCTCGGTGAACGAGAATCTGCCGAGGCTAAGATCTCTGTCCGCTCTCGTGACGAGGGTGAACTAGGCTCTATGGAGATTAAAGACTTCCTCGCTAAGGCTAAGGAACTACAAGCTGAAGGCGAGCCAAGAGCCGAAGAAATCACTCGCGCAATTGCTAGAGAAAAGCGCGCAGCTCAGGAATAAAAGCTTAAATTAAGTTCAATCAAGGGGAGCCGTCTGTAAGATATCTATCTTCTGCGGCTCCTTTTTCATAGGTACTAGCCAGAGTAATTATTCGTGTTATACTAGTTGATGTTATAAACCTATAAAGGGACTTTAATTCATCTAAAAATCTTGAATTTGTCCCAAGAACAGACATTTAGGAGGATTTTATGGGTATTTTATCGTGGATTTTAGTTGGTGGTATCGCAGGTTGGCTCGCAGGCCTAATCATGAAAGAAGAGCGCGGCTTGGTCGGTAACATCGTTGTCGGTATCGTCGGTGCATTCATCGGTGGTGCTATCATGAACGGCGTTAAGGCTCCGACCGCTGGCTTCGCAGGCTTCAGCATTGGTTCAGTTCTCGTTGCTCTGCTCGGTGCTATCATTCTGATTTTTGTCTTAAGACTGATCCGCAAGCGCTAAGCTTAGATTAAGAACTAAAAGCAAAAAAGGGTGGTCTGCTCTCGGAGCGACCACCCTTTTACTTTGTGCAAATATTTTAAACTTACTTGAGTTCGACTTCTGCGCCTGCTTCTTCGAGTGCAGTTTTGATCTCTTCGGCTTCTTCCTTGGAAACGTTTTCTTTGACTTCCTTCGGAGCGGCATCGACAACAGCCTTGGCATCTTTCAAGCCGAGACCGGTAATCTTCTGAACTGCCTTGATAACGGGGATCTTTGATCCACCTGGGCTCTTCAGGATAACGGTGAACTCGCTCTTCTCTTCTTCTGCGGCTGCACCACCGGCTGCTGCACCAGGTGCGACTGCCATCATGGCTGCGGCGGAAACGCCGAATTCTTCTTCCAGAGCTTTGACTAATTCGTTCAGTTCAATTACGCTCAGGCCTTTTACTTCTTCAATAATATTAGTAATTTTTTCAGACATTTGAATTACCTCTCTAATAAATTTGCTTATTCAGCAGGAGCTTCGGCTGGGGCCGGAGCGTCTTCTTCACTTGCTTCATTTGCGGCTTCTGCTTGGGCTTCTGTAGCCTCTGCGTCTGCTGCTGGCTCTTCAGCCTTAGCTGAAGCGGCATCTTCGTTGACCAGGTCTTTGACCTGCTCTAGGCCCTTTTCTTCACAGGCCTTAGCAGCAGCGCCAAGCGTCATGGCCAAAGATGTAATCGGGAATAGTAAGCTGGATACCAACTGTCCATACAGTGTTTCCTGTGAGGGAATGCTGGCTAATTGGTTGATTAAATCTAATGATTCGAGCTTACCTTCGACCACACCGCCCTTGATCTTGATCTTTTTGAATTCATCGACATATTTCTTGGCTAATCTCGGTGCGATGACAATGTCATCCTTCGAGAAAGCCAGAGCTGTCGGACCGATCAATTCATCACCTTCGGGAACAATTCCGAGTGATTCTAAGGCACGGCGGCTGATGTTGTTTTTAATAACGCGATACTCAACGCCTTCTTTACGGAAGGCTGCACGCATCTCGGTGTCCTGGGCAACTGTCAATCCCTGATAATCAGTAAAGACAATTGACTGGGCTTCCTTCAGCTCATCAGCCAGTTCTTTGACGAGTTTTTTCTTTTTCGCCAGAATCTTTTGGCTTGCCATTGATCTTCCTCCTATTAATATTTAAATACCCCTCACGCGCTAGACGGAGGGGTAGAAAAAATCTTCTAAAAGCTCCGCCTCGGGTGGTGCGCAGGGCTTTATACCATAAAGGTACCACCGGTCTTTGGCGACAGGGTTATTTATTAAATTAGGTCTGCTCTAGGAGCAGTTTCCTGCCTGAGGCAGGCTGCGGCAACTACTTAGCTGCCAGCTGAACTTTGATCCCAGGGCCCATTGAGGCTGCGATGGTGCAGGATCTGACGTAGCGGCCTTTTGCGGCTGCCGGACGTGCTTTGACGATTGCGTCCATCAGGGTTTCAAAGTTTTCTAAGAGTTGTTCTTCAGTAAATGAGCACTTACCAATTGGGCAGTGAATGATATTAGACTTATCCAGTCTATACTCAATCTTACCTGCTTTGGCCTCTTCAATGGCCTTAGCGATTTCCATAGTAACTGTGCCAGTCTTCGGGTTCGGCATCAGGCCCTTAGGACCTAAGAGACGACCCAGACGTCCGACCACACCCATCATGTCCGGGGTGGCGACGATGACGTCGAATTCAAACCAGTTCTCATTCTGAATCTTCTCAGCGAGCTCATCAGCTCCGACATAATCTGCACCGGCTGCCTTAGCCTCATCGGCTTTAGCGCCCTTGGCAAAGGCCAAGATACGTACAGATTTACCGGTTCCGTGGGGCAGTACAACTGCGCCGCGAACCTGCTGGTCGGCGTGACGTGAGTCGACACCTAGACGGCAGTGGAATTCCACTGTCTCATCGAATTTGGTGCTGCCGGTTTCTTTTACGAGTTTAACCGCTTCGGCCGGGTCGTAGTGCTTTTGGCGATCTACGAGCTCAGAGACCTTGCGATAACGTTTTCCGTGTTTTGCCATCTCAAGTCCTCCCTATGCGTCCATCTTCACGGTGATACCCATGGAGCGTGCTGTACCTGCGACCATCCGGGCGCAAGCTTCTAAGTCGCTAGCATTAGATTCTTCTAATTTGATTTCCGCAATCTTCAAGCATTCAGACCAGGGAATCTCTGCAACTTTCTTCTTATTCGGCTCACCGGAAGCAAGTTCCAGATTACAAGCCTTCTTTAACAGTACGGGCACCGGGGGTTTCTTGGTAATGAACGTAAAGGTACGGTCTTGATAAACCGTGATGACAACGGGGATGATATACCCCATGTCCTTAGCTGTACGCTCGTTAAAATCCTTGACGAATTGCGCAATGTTTAGACCGTGCGCACCAAGGGCTGGTCCCACCGGTGGCGCTGGTGTTGCTTTCCCGGCAGGGATTTGCAACTTGACAATTGCCATTACTTTCTTAGCCATTGTGGCCACCTCCCAATTTTATTTCTCACCTAGATTCTTAAAATCTGGGTCAGTTCTAATTCAACAGGTGTTTCGCGGCCAAACATAGAAACGAGGACCACGACTTTTTTCTTCTCACTATCGATCTCTTGGACTACACCTGTAAATGATTCCAAGGGACCCTGAATAATCCGGACTGAATCACCGATATCGTAATCGACGACTGGATCGAGGTTCTGCACCAGACCCATGATCATCAACTCTTCCTCGGTTAAAGGTACAGGGTGAGTGCTCGACGGGCCAACAAAGCCGGTAACCCCACGTGTATTACGTACGATATACCAAATCTCGTCAGTCAAAATGAGCTTTACGAGAACATAGCCAGGGTAGATTTTACGGTCGTAAATTTTCTTTTTTCCGTCCTTAATCTCGACAACCTGCTCAGTCGGCACCGAAATCTCTTGGATATAATCCTCCAGACCACGGTTTTCGACAATCATTTCCAGAGTGTCTTTTACTTTGTTCTCATAACCGGAGTAGGTATGAATTACATACCACTTCGCTTCATGCTCATCATGTCGGCTCATTAAATTTAGATCTCCTTATAGTAAACGGCGCCGCCGCTTACTCCGCATCAGCCGGGGACTCAATTGCCCGCGTCTCATGTCCGGTATAGAAGCCGCTGGCTGTCAGCACGCCCTGGATTGCCATATCGAACAACCAGATGCTAGCAGCTGCAATAAAGATAATTACCAAAACAGTTGCCGTATTCTGACGCAGTGTCTTAGCATCAGTCCAGGAAACCCGTTTCAGTTCCTGCCAGATACCCTTAAAGAAATTGCGTACTCGCTTAAAAAAGCCCGGCTTCTCGCTTTTGGCCTTTTTGCCTCTGTTGTCTGTCTTTTTTCTTGCCATCTTAACTCACCACTTTCAAACTCTCCCACAGGCAGAGCATTAAAAACCTACTTGGTTTCCTTGTGCAGCGTATGCTTGCGGCAGAACGGGCAGAATTTTTTCATTTCCAGTTTGTCGCTGGAATTGCGCTTGTTCTTTTTCGTGTCATAATTTCTCTGCTTGCATTCTGAACAGGCAAAGGTGATTTTGATGCGATCGCCTACTTTAGCCATCGTAAACCTCCAAACTCCACGAAGAGCCCCGGTCCGGCAGGGCTTATTTGTAAAGTCTTTTAGATTTTTCCGTGCAAAAAAAAAGATCCTTGCGACGGAAAGCTATTTAAGAGTACCACATCAGCTTTCAATGTCAAGAGAAATCAGGAATTTTTAGCGCAGTGCTTTAATTTGCTCTAGCTCTTGTCTAGCCAGCTTATTTCGGCTGAATAAAAGCTTGCTTCCAGAGTCCCGCACCCAATTCTAATTCCCTACTCTACTCGGCGTAAAAAATTAGCAGAATAGCTAGTCCAAAAGACTAGTATTATGTCTATACTATATAGTATATAGAGGAGCTGGGAAATTAACTAAGCCTAGAGGAGGAATTGTCTTGACTGTCATCACAATTTCGAGCGAGGTTGCTGCCTATGGCGCAGAATTTGCTGAACGGGTAGCCGATCGCTTTTTTGCTGAGGTTTTAGATCGCGAAGATTTAATCGAGCGTTTTATTAAACCAATTTCCACCGAGCATGAGCGCCATATGCTCAGAGTTAGCCCTAAATATTATCTCAGTGAAAGTTCTGCCGGTATTTCTTTTCGCGATTATCTTTATGGTGCAGTTAATGATTTAGCTAGTCGCTCCAATCTTGTGCTTTTGGATTGTGGCGGGCAATTTTTTCTCGAAGGGCATGAGTCTGCGACCCACCTTCGCCTAGTTGCCGACCGTGAATTTCGTCGCCAGCGCTTTAAGCAAAGAAACGAAAAGAAGGTCCGTGAAAATGACGGCCAGGATTTAAGCTACCGGGATATCGTAGTTCCGGCAAAGTCCGACTTTGGCCAGGTCTTTGAGCAAATTGAGCGTTTGGAACGACGTTTTTTCACCACTATATTCATGGGGCAAAGCGAGTCTGATGCTGTCTATTATGATGCGATCTTCAACAGCGGTCGACTTTCTTTTGAGGCGATGCTTAATCTAGTTGACGAATTAGTCCTCGAGCGCAGCATCCAGCAACGCCTGGCACAGTTTGACGAATCAAGTCAGCATGCGACAGTAAACCCGCACTACTTTGAATTAAAGAATGAAAGTGAGCGAGACTTTGCGCGCTTACTCGATCTTTACAATTTAGAGTGGCGCTACGAGCCCAAAACCTACCCGGTTGAGTGGGATGAGGAAGGGCGCGTTTCCTTAGCCTTTTCGCCGGATTTTTACCTGCCACGCTTTGACTTATTCCTCGAGCTAACCACCATGAATCAGAAGTATGTCAGTTTGAAAAAGAAAAAGGCCAAAAGATTGGCCGAATTGTACCCCGGTCTGCGCTGTCGAGTAGTCTATAAAAAAGACTTTCAGTCCCTCTTCGAGCGCTTTGAAGCGGCTGGCATCACTGATCAGGATTTTGCTGCTAAATTTACTGCCAGTAATCAAAATGGCCTCAGTCAGCTTGAGGCAGAGGATCTATTAAACACTGAGGATGAAAAAGATGAGTAGAAACTATGATATTTTATTTTCCGCCGCTGAGATTCAGACTCGAGTTCAGGAATTAGGAGCCCAGATTAGCCGTGATTACCAGGGCAAGGATCTAGTCTTAGTTGCGATGCTTAAAGGCTCAATTTATTTTATGGCGGACTTAACTCGAGCCATCGATTTACCCATCGCCTTTGACCTAATTGGCATCAGTTCACTCGGGCGGGCGAGCCAGGATGCCGGTATTGTCCGGGTTACAAAGGATCTCGATCTCGAAATCGAGGGGCGTGAGGTCCTGGTCGTTGAGGAAATTGTCCGCTCCGGCCTAACTACAAATTATATGTTGCAATACCTGGAAAAACGCCGGCCGAAAAGTCTCCGCTTAATCTCCCTCTTGGCTAATCCAGAGCAACAGCTGATTGACCTGCCCCTCGATTATCTCGGTTTCGAAATTGATTACAGTAGGGTCGTCGGTTACGGCATGGACTTTCGTGAGCAGGATCGACATCTCCCCTTTATTGCAAGCTTAGATAAGGAACGCTATAAAGGCCAGTAGCTAGCTTAAGTCCTGAGCTAAAAAAGCCTCGAAAAATGGACACTAATCTAGCCCGAGCTTTCCGGCTTCCGTAGCGGCGTTCAGCTGAGCTAAAAATCGTCAGCATCAGTAAAAGACTTCCGTGCTAAAACCTGGCCCGTGTAGAGGTCAACTAGGGCAAAACTGCCGTCCTGGTAGAGGGCGAATGAAGCTATGCCATCGCGCGGCCTAGCCGTAGAGCCCGGATTCACAAAAATAATGCCTTGCGTCTTAAATAACTCTTTGCGGTGGCTATGCCCACTTAGCACCACCTCGGCACCTAAGCTTTTGGCCTTTTCCAGTAATTGCTTGAAATTGTAGCGGTGTCCGTGGTGCATCAGAATTAGCCGCCCATCAAAGGCCTCCAAACGGAGCTCCTGGCTGAGGTCTAGACCCTCCTCTCGCCCGTCCTGCGGAAAGTCACAATTACCTCGTACCGCTGTAAACTTGGGGAGGGCTGCTAAATAAAGCGCAAAGGGATCTGGGCCCTTGCCAATCCGGCCGCCCAGGACATCACCTCCGTGAAAAACCTGCTCGACGCGGCCACAGATTTGCAGCACCCGTTCGACCGAGCCTTGATCGCCATGTGTATCACTAATTAATAAATAGCGCATATTTATACCTATCCTAAGGCTCTCTTTAGCCTCTGTATCTATTTCACTTGCTTTCTCAAACTATACTTTCTGAGCCGCAGTTAAATCTAAGCCAGGCTTAGTTGAAAGCTAGCCGGGACAGCCACTCGGAACAATAAGATTGCTCTGTCCCGGGCTCTCTTTGCTAATTTTATAGCATAAAAAGCCCTGAAAATCATGGCTAAAAAAATTTAACTTTAACTTTTCTTTGTGATTCTTCCATAAAGAAGCTTCCGGCTTTTTGTCGGAAAGGTAAAATAATTCATTTTACTGCAAATTTACTTGACATTGCCGACTTGAAAGGGTTATCGTTTAGACAAGCTCCAGGGAAAGCAAAAACCCTAGCCGCCTAAGACACGATATTTAGCGTCGAGAGGCAACGAAGCTTGACAGGTCAAATAAAGGCACTATCCAAGATCGTAAGATTGAGGTGGTCGCAGCAAGCACCCCTCAGAATAGAGGTGAGAGCAAAAAGCCTCCCTCTAATTGGCGAAATCCGAAGATCAATAGTGAAAGATCTCGAAAACGTTGAATGATAAAGGCCAAAAGCTGGAAGACTTATTAGCTCCTTAAAATTTAAGTTATCACTTATCCCAAGTCGACCACACTAGGCAGAGATTTTCAATCAAGCGTCAAGTGAGTACGGATCATTAAAGTCTTATAAATCGAAGTAGCCGAAGAATCGAAAGATAAATGATTGAAAGAATCAAATCCGAAGCTTCAGTAAAAAAACTAGAGCTAAAGAAAACGGCAAAAAGAGATGGATTTCGGTAGTCAGGGCCTAGGCTAAGTTGCAGGTTGTTTGTATGAACAAAGTCTGTATAGATGGTTAGAGGCAAACGAGAGAGAGTAATCGATCAGACGTAACCTCTGTAAAACGCAAGATGGAAACCGATAAAACTACTAATGACAGAGTTCATCCAAATGATAAGAAAACTCAAAAAGATCAACAAGCGGTAGGCAAACAACTTCGCTGGAGCGAACAGAAGACCCTCGGGAAACCGAGGGTCTTTTCAATTGCTTGATTAAATCTACTTTTAGCTTAATTTGCAGCGACTTGCTAGGCTAGTAGTTCTTTGATATAAGCGGCTAGGGCCTTGGCTTCCGCCTCCACCTGGCCTTGGACAAAGGCCGCCTGACCACCTGCCCTGACTGTGAACTTTTCTTTTAGCTGCTGGAGCAATTCGCGCAAATCATAAGTGGACTCAGATTCTGGGCTGCGGGCAGCTACGAAATTGCACTTCTGCTCTTTCCCTTCAGCTTCACTTACCTGAAGGAGGAGCGCAAAGTCGCGGAAATCACCGCTTAGTTCCTTTGCTAAATCCTTTAACTCTTGGGCTGGGAAAGCTTCTACGATAAAGATCCCGTAAGCTGCTCCAGCTTCTGCTTTGGCCTTTTCCAGGACGCCGGAACGGCGGAGCAGAGCCAGCTCGGAGTCCAAATTTTTTAGCTTTTCTAATCTATCTTCCGCAGCTACTAAGAGATTTTCTTGGGGTTCAGAAAAGAGCTGAACTAGATTGTCGATAATTTCGCTTTGCTCGCGATCTAGCAGCAGAGCACGACGGCCACAATAGGCATTGATTCTCACTCCGCCTCTGTGCTTTTGCATTCTTCTTAAGCGAATCGGTCCAATTTCCCCAGTCTTTCTCAACTGCGTACCACAGCAGGCACATAAATCATAGTTGCCAACTTTAACCAGGCGCAGCCTCTCGCCGACTTCCTTTTTCGAACGGTAGTCTAGAGCCTTGGCTTCAGCGACTGAGGGGAAGAGTATTTCAATCTCGACATTTTCCCAGACCGCCTGATTCGCCCGTAGTTCAATCTCGGCTAGTTCGGACGGACTGAGCTCGCCGTTAAAGTCAATGACCATGGTTTCTTCATTAATATGGAAGCCAACATTGTCATAGCCTTTTAGGCTGTGGCAAATTCCGGAAATTAGGTGTTCGCCAGAATGCTGTTGCATGAAGTCGAAACGCCGCTGCCAGTCAATTCTAAAAATCGCCTTTACCGGGGTCTTCGCTAGCGGCTCGGGAATTAGATGTAAAATAGCCCCTTGACGACGGATTGTGTCGAGGACAGGATAGCTCTTGCCGGCCACAATTATTTCGCCCCGGTCTCCCGGTTGGCCTCCGCCCTCCGGGTAGAAACAGCTGTCCTCGGCAACTACTGCATAAAGGCCAGCTTCATACTCGAAGCAGAGTTCAATCGTGCTTTCCATCTCCCGACTATAGGGATTTTGGTAAAAATACTCTGTAAATAATTCTTTAGCCATTTAACTCCTCTAAATTAGCGGCTTTGCGCTTACGTCTTTTACGAATATAGCTGAAGATTAGGTAAATTCCCGATAAGATGAAGATTCCATAAGTAATCAGCACGTAGGTGACAGCACCCTGTTGATTCTTTTCGACATCCAATAAGATTGGCAGGAAGCCTCCGAAAAAGTTGTAGAACATATGCATTGAGATCGGGACCAGCAGATTCCTACTCAGATAGTAGCCTAGACCCAGCATAATACCTGGGAAAACAACGTAGCTACTCTGCACGAAATTCCCGTGGAAAAGGGCAAAGAGTAAAGCGCTTAGAACGATTGCCCAGCCAGCTTTCATCGCAATCAGAAACTCGCCCATCATCACTCCACGGAAGAGCAGCTCCTCGGCAATTGGAACCAAGATTACAACTGCAAAAAACATTAAAATTAAGCTCCCCTGCTCTGGCATGATTAATTCAATGAGCTGCTCATGATATTCCAATTGGGCTTGGATATAGGGGATATGCGGTGCCAGAGTCGCTAGTAAGATAACCCAGAGCTGGGTCAAAAAGAGCGACAAGGAAATCATTGAGATGGAACTTAGGAACTTGTCTAGGCTAATCCGCTCACGCATTAATGTTCGCGGTAGTTTTTTGGCTCTGCGGATCAGATAAAAGCTAAACAGTGGCAAGATGATAGCAGCCATTAAAATACTGCCCCAATTCATTACAGCAGGAGTCATCAGCTGCGCAAATGACTCTTTACTTAAGCTACCTGCTTCTATTTGGGCCAGGATTTCTGGAGCACTCTTCACGAAGATGACGATATAGAGTGCGAAGACTTGGATTAAGATATATAAAAAGCCATAGAGGAGCGGGATAAAGACAGTGCGTGGACCTATCTTTCGCACTTCGCTCTCAGAGCCACTGTCAGCCTCGGCTTCCGGTTCTAGCTCCGGACCCTGCTGCACAGTACTGCTCTCGTGGACATATACTAAATTGTCCAGCTTCTCTGTATTTTCTGAATTCATTTACTTAACCTCACTTAAGCTCTTCTGAGCTCGGTATTCTTTAGCACAGCATTTTTTGATGAAATTCGCCCGATACTTACGCAGTCTTTTCAGCGGATGGTAGGATTCCTTTGCTAGCCGCATGCCCTCAATACCCATATCTTCTTCCCGGTTGATTTCTTTGACCTCGGGAAAGGCTTCCTCCGCAACCCAACGGTTAATTACGGCGTAGATATTCTCGAGATTGGGATTTGCCTTTTCAAAATGAATTACAGCAATATCCTCTCTGGTCTGAGAGCCAATCGCAAAGGCCAGGAGTAAATCTCCTAAATAGATTGCTCCACCCTTTAGATTTAATTCTGCAAAATTAGTAAAAAGATATTTAATTGGTAGATAATCCGATTCGCGCATATTATCGGGATCGACGTCCTTATTCTCACCCCAGTCGAGCACGAGCTGCAATGCCTGCTCAGCCATCTCTGCGCTCAGCGGGCGATATTCCACGGCCGGAAAGTCGCGTAAAAACTGGTTAATATGATTTCGTTTAGTCCGGTAACGCTTGCCACTTAGGCTCCTGAGCTTTGCTGCATCATAGACGTAGTCGGTGAAATCATCGTTATAATCCCATTCGATAAAATAATCTAGGCGCTCGGCTGCTAATTCATAGAGCGGCTTAAATTTCTCATCAATAAACATCGAGCAAAGCGGCCAAGACTCGGCCTTAAAGATTTCCTCCATGCTTTTAATCACCGGCAAGAGGGCATCGACAGTTAGCTCGCCGAGCGGCAAGCAAAAGTGTGGTCGGCTAAAAATTCCCCCATCTGAGACCGCGGTAAAGAGCTGTCCATCATCGTGGTAACGATAATGATAGCCCTGATTCCAGGCTAGTCTGCTGTTCGGAGCTGCATCAGCTAATTCTGTTGCGCTGGCGGCAAAACGCTCCCGATAAAGGTCGATTAAATCGAGTGACAATTCAGCTAAATCTGTAAAACGCATGATTCTATCCTAAAAAAGCGAATCTTTTATGCTATTCGCTATAGCGATCTGAAAAACGCTCGTAGAAGATCTCAAAGACCATCTCAAGTTCCTTTTTTTTGCGGATTGAGCTGAAATATCTGGTCCCATCAGCCTGGCGATATGAGCGCATTAAAACGATTTCCGGGGCCTTGCTGCGTCCATCTTCTGGCTCGTAATTATAAATTACGGTGTATTCCTGGCCCTGAAAATCAAAGCTGTCCATCAGCGAAACGTAGTACTCGCGGCCTGAGTTCTCATCGACTAAGACCGCGAGCGCATCATCCCCACCCGTCAGGGTTGGTTCGTTAGATCCAAAAGGCATTCTAGGCCTCGTCTTCAGTTACTTCTTCGTCTTCGTCGTCTGTGCTGTTTTCTAACAACTCGTCATAATAAGCGTAAACCGCATCCTCTTCGTCTTCTTCCAAGGTTACTAAGAAGCTCTCGCCGGACTCATCGTCCTCAATCTTAGCAATTAGGAATTCAAAGGGGTCTTCACGGGTCATCATGACGCAGTAGTCATTATCTTCAAAGTCGAATTCATCGACGACATAGAACTCATATTTCTCGCCGTCCTCATCGACTATTTCAATCATTTCACTATCTTCAAATACTACTTCCAGAAATTCTTCCGGGCTCTGTTCGGCCGGGTTTTCATCATGGCTACAGCCGCAACCACAAGCGCAATCGTCGTGGGGGGCAAAAAAGAGATTTTTTTCAATCATTATAGCGTGCCTCGCTTTCTTTACTGTCAGCTTCTCTGACTGTCTCCCCGATTATAGCACAGTGCCTGAGATAATCACTAAGTAAAATTGCCGCCGCGCGGCCGTCTATCTCATTCCTTTTAGCCGGGCCTTTTTCCCCACGGCTAAAGGTTCTCGAGGCAATTACAGTCGTATATTTTTCATCAAAATAATGGATTGGCAAAGTCGTCTTGGCGGCCAGTGCAGCACCGAAGCTGTGAACTTCTTGGAGTAGTTCATTCGGCCGACCATCAGTGCGCCGAGGTTCACCAATCACGATTTCGCTCACGCCCTCTTGCTCACAAAGCTCGAGGATCTTTTCGATTAAAGCCTCAGCACTGGGATCCTGCGCTAGCTTCCGCGGCAAAAATCCCTGTGGTGTCGCGATTACGCGCAGGGGGTCAGTCAAAGCTATGCCCACCCGTTTACGCCCATAATCAAGAGCGAGTATTCTGCCTTGCAAGTCGCTTCCCTCCACTTTACTCAGCTTTATTCTTAGCCTTTAAGGCGCTCGATATATTCGCTGATAATCACTTCTAATAAATCATCGCGCTCCATCCGGCGGATAGTTGCTCTGGCACCCTCGTGATTCGTGATATAGGTAGGGTCACCGGAAAGGAAGTAGCCAACCAACTGGGTTGAAGGCTCGTAGCCTTTTTCTTCCAGCGCGGCCAAAACCTGGCGCATAATCTTTGCAGCTTCTACATTGCGATCTAAACCCATCACAAAACGGGTAGTTTCTCCACTCACCATAGTGCTGCCTCCTTCTTTAAATACTGCAGTTATTTTAACATAGCCCCCAGTTCTTTGGGCCGGCAGATGTTATCATTAAGAAGAATTAAGAAATCAAAGCGTCAGTTGAAGGAGCCAAGCATGTCTAGAAGCGAGCATTCCCGCGATCAAAGCTCAGTTGAAGAGAGCTACAGTAAAATTTTATCCCCGGTGGAACTGCCACCCGGTACAGAGAGCTCAGAGTCCCTCAGGCGGGTTGGCATTCTCGAGGCCAAAGGACGGCGTGACGGCCTGGTCAGATTAGATCGCAACCACCCCTTACATGGGCGTGAGGTCTATATCCCGAAGTCCGGCTTACACGGTGCCCCCTTTGGCATGAAGGTGCTCGTCCAGATCACGGCTCCACAGGAAAATCCGGTGCGCGGCGAGATTCTAGAAGTCCTCGGCGATCCCGAGCGCAGCGATACTGCCATGCTCGGAATTATTCATGACTACGGCCTTCAGCCGAGCTATCCCGAGGCTGTCCTGGCCGAATTAGAGTCTTGGCCGAGCGAGGTCGACCCGGCCGAGATAGAAGCTGAGCTAGCAGCTGGCCGCCATGACTTGCGCGAGCTATTTACGCTGACCATTGACGGAATAGATGCCAAGGACTTAGATGATGCACTCAGTATCAGAAAAGAAGCTGAGAACTACCGCCTCTGGGTCCATATCGCCGACGTCTCGCACTATGTTCACTTTGGCAGTAAATTGGACGCCGAGGCCTTGCAGCGCGGCAATTCAGTTTACCTTGCAGACCGGGTTTTGCCGATGCTGCCGCCAAAGCTATCGAACCAACTCTGCTCCTTAAATCCTGAGGTTGACCGCTTGACTTTCACCGTGGAAATGCTTTTTGACCGGCAGGGTAAACGCCTAGAGTCAAAGCTCTACCCGGCCGTCATTAATTCAAATTACCGCGGCAATTACAGCGAGATTTTCGACTCGAGCTATCCAGAAGCTCTGCGCGAGCCGATCCAGACGATGCTGGAACTGTCGGAGCTTTTGGCTGCCCAGCGTGAAGAGCGAGGGGCTCTGGTCTTTGATTTTCCGGAGACGGTGGTCGACTTAGATATTGAAGGGCATCCGCTTAGAATCCACGGCGCTAAATCGAATTTTGCCCATGGTTTAATCGAATCCTTTATGATTGCCGCCAATGAGGCTGTGGCAGATTTTGCTAAGGCGCATAAGCTGCCGGTGGTCTACCGGGTTCATGATAATCCCGATCCGGAAAAGATTGAGCAATTTAAGCGGCTGCTTCTAGCCCAGAAATTAAAAGCTCCTCTACCCAAAAAATTTGACCCGAAGAGCTTACAGTTGATGCTGGCAGCCTTAGCCGATTACCCGCAAAGTGAAACCCTCTCCTTTATGCTGCTTCGCTCCTTGGCGAAGGCTGAATATAGCACCCACAACCTGGGCCACTTCGGACTGGCTTCTGAGTCCTATCTCCACTTCACAGCGCCAATTAGACGCTATGCCGACCTCCACACCCACCGTGTGCTAAAACGGTATCTCTCGAAACGCAGTGATAAAAGCTCAGACTTGCGTCCCCTGGCTGGAACTATTGCCAAACACGTCTCAGACACGGAAAGAATTTCCGTCTCAGCTGAGCGCGCTTCGACTGATCAAAAGATTTGCGAGTATTATGTCGACAAACTCGGCGAGATTTATACTGCAGAGGTTAGTGGCCTATCCCCCATTGCTTTTTACGCTCGAATGGAGAATACTGCTGAAGGCACAATTATGTACAGTGAAATGCCCGGCTACTACAGCTACGATGAACTGCTATTTCAGGCACGAAATAACAGTGGTCAGGCTCTGCGCCTCGGCGATAAGCTAAGGATGCAGCTCTCCCGGGTCGACTTGCAAAGACGCTTCTTGGACTTTGTGCCGATTGAGTTTTTGAGCGGGGATTTGGCCGGAAAAGACTTTAGTGCAAAGGGTAGGCGCAATAGTCGCCAAGCTCGAGTCAAGGCTCAGCGAGGCAGTAGGGCAAAGGGCAAGGCCCCGGCCAAAGCTAGGGCTGCTGCTAAGTTCAGAGGCGCGAAAGCCGAAACAGCGGCAAAAGGGCGTCGAGCTGCGAATAAGAAGCAGAAGCGGAAAGCTAAGGGACGCAAGAGGGCCAAGCGCTCCGGAGTCCAGAAATATAAAGTATAGGGGTAGGGATTTTTTGTTCAGAATTGCAATTCAAACTCTCGGTTGTAAGACTAATCACTATGAATCAGCCAGCCTTGCAGAGCGTTTTAGCGAGGCCGGCTTTACGCTGGTGCCAGCAGACCAAGAAGCTGAGCTATATCTTTTAAACAGTTGCACGGTAACTCATGAGGCCGGACGTAAATGTGAGCAGCAGCTCCGGCGTTATCGGCGGAATTTTCCAGCGGCCAAAATTGCCGTGATGGGCTGCCACTCCCAGCTTAAAGACTTATCTGAGCTGGCGGATTTTACCCGCGGTGTGATGGGGCGCCTTGACATCGTGAACTGGGCGATTGAGCTGCGCGCCGAGCTAAGAGGGACTGAGCCCGAGACTCTAGCTGAGGCAAAGCTGGCCACGTCCAGTTTAGGCCGCAGTTCTCGCGCCTCTGAGTACGAGAGCTTAGGTATTCTCTCCACAGCCCACGGCACCAGGGCAGAAGTTAAAATCCAGGATGGCTGTGAGATGTTTTGCGCTTACTGTGCGATTTGCCTCGCCCGAGGTAAGGTCCGCAGTCGTTCCCGCGCTGAAATTCTAGCTGAGGTCAAGAGCTTGACTGAAAATGGAGTTCAGGAAATTGTCCTGACCGGAATCCACCTCTGCTCTTTCGAAAAAGACTTGGGGCGCGATAGTCTCGCCTTAGCTGAGTTAGTCGAAGAGCTAGCAGCAGTCCCCAAGCTCCAGCGGATTCGCCTGGGCTCTTTAGAACCCAAGAGCATGAGTGATGAGGTTTTGACTAGATTAGCAGCTGTCGACAAGCTCTGTCCTCACTTCCACCTCTCATTGCAAAGTGGCTGCAGCAGTACCCTCAAACGGATGCGCCGCCAATATACCGCTGAGGAATATGCCTCTCGGGTTAGCAAGATTCGCGAGCTTTTTACCCGCCCAGCAATTACCACAGATGTGATGGTCGCCTTCCCAGAAGAAAGCGCAGCGGAACATCGGGAGAGTATGGATTTTATTCTCGAAAATCTCTTATCTAGGCTCCATATTTTCCGCTATTCTCCCCGCGCCCACACCAGTGCAGCTAAGCTGCCGCAGCTAGCGCCAGAAATTGCTAAGGAGCGCAGTCGTGAAGCCCAGGATTTAGCTGAGTTCCTGCTCCATAAGTTCCTGGTCCGAAACTTTGCAGCGGAGCTTGAAGTCTTGCTTGAAGAAATTGACCAAGCTAGCTGGGTCGGTTACAGCGAGAACTATATCCGCTGTCGCCTCAGCCCGGAATTTACTGAAGTCTTCCAAAAGGGGCAGATTATCAAGGTTCGCCCGAAAGAAATCCTCGGCGAAGAACTAATTGTAGTTCCCTCCGAAGCAGCTGAAAATTAGATCCAAGCTAAATCTAAAGACCTTATTTAAACTAATCTTAAAGCAGCTCAAAAAGCTGCTTTTTTCTTGGGCGAATTTCGCCAGCAGCACTTTGTGCAGATTGCTGAGCTAGAGCCATGAACTTTAACTAAAACTTGTCCTTTTACCCGTGACTATATAGAATATAAAGAAGTGGGCTTTTTCTTAAGATCCCACTCTCAATAAATTTTCTAAGGAGAAAATTATGAAAATTAAAAGACTTTTATCGCTTCTCATGATGCTTTTAGCTCTGAGTATGCTCTTTGTCGGCTGTGACAAGAGTAAAGACAAGGCTCCAGAAGATGCTGCTGAGCCTGCAGGCGACGCTGCTGCTGATAGCCCGAGTGATCTGGATGCAGATCAGGAAATCGAGCTTTCCGTTCAGGTCGAAGAAGGCTGGCTACCTCACTATGAAAATGCCGCCAACAGAATTAAGGAAAGAATGCCCAACGCAAATTTCAAATTCCTAGTTGTTGGCTCTTTCGACCACTTAGAGACAATTGATAGCACTGACGTCATGAATAAGGACGTTGCTGATCTATTTGCCTACCCCTTAGACCGCTATGTCACCCTAACTGACAAGGATGCCCTGGCTGCTATCGATGCACCGCAAATGGCTGCAGATCTTGGCGGCTGGTCAGACTTCAATGCCGGTATTGGTGATGCTCTGCACACTGATGCTAACTACTTCGGCTTCCCCTACAATATTGAAACCCTAATCATTTTTGCCAACGAGAAGAATGCTGCTGATAACAATATCGATCTCAGCAAGCCTTTAGAATTGGCTACAGTTGAGGCTCCCGAAACAGCTCTGCTGCCAATTTTCGATGCCTGGTTCGGTGTTGCTTTAACGAACAGTGCAGAAATTGAACTACTTGGCAAAAATGAAGACGGCAGCCTCTTCTCCGACTTCAGCCTGGACTGGGCTGACTTAAGTCCGGAAAAACAGGCCTTCATCGAGGCCATCCACCGCTACTGGAAACTGAACTTTGACGCCAACTCATCACTCTTTGACGCTGATGCAGGCTGGGGTTACATTGAGGACAACTTCCGCTCTGGCGGTAAGGGCGTGCTCCGCCTCGACGGTCCTTGGGCCACTGGCAGCATTAAGGAACTGACTAATGATGGTGCTGACATTGGGGTTTACTCAATCGATCACATCACCGTCAACGGCAGCCCGCTACGTCACTGGCAGGGCGGCTGGGCTCTCGGTGTAAATGCCAGAGTCGAAGAAGATCCCGCTAAATTAGCCCTGGCTCAAGAGATGATTAAAGAAATTGTCAATCCGGAATTTGCAGTAGACCTCTTTAAGGCGACCGGCAAGATTCTCGAAAATGTCGAGTCTTCGGTCTACGAAGCTTCCGACCTCGATCCAGTTGAGAAGGAAGTTATTGCTGCAGTCATCAAATCCTACGGCCAATCCCCGAATCGTCCGCTCTTCCAGGAATGGAACGCTGTCTGGGATACCTATAAGCACTCCATCCTCTCCTGGAACAGTGTCAAGCCTGCCACCCCAGAAGAGGCATACAAAGAGCTCCAGGCTTCCTTCGAAGCACTCTTAGCTCAGAACTAATTCACTTAATTGAGAGTTTAAAGGCGCCCATTGAGGGCGCCTTTAATTTAACTATTTATGACCGTAAACGCCAAGAAAATTTCACGTCAAAAGCTCTTAAATGAGAGATACCGTCGCCCCCTGATGATTTTGATTACTCTGGCCGCCTGGATTGTCATCCTAAACTCTTATGAGCTCTTTAGGCTGAGCACTAATGAGCAATTATTTTTAGCCTGGCAAGCCGAACATCAAAATATGCATTGGCCTGATTATATCCGTCTAATTCAACTGCGTTTTTGGGGCCGCATCCTATCTGTCTGCGGACTTTCTCTATACTCTTACTTCGCCTTTCCACGCATTGGTATTACTAAGCTCTACCGAATTATTTGGGCGATTATCCTGGGCTTTAACTGGCTTATGCTGCTTTTGGAATTTGAGCTTTTAAGTCCGATTTACTACCTTAATTTACTTAGCCTTTTGGCCTTAATCTTGGTCGTTATTAACCTCCGGCACTGGCTGCCGGAAAATGCTATTGAAGCTTTTGACCTTTAAACAATAGCTGAGGAGAATGATATGAAAGTTGAGCGCTATGTCTATGATGAGATTGGCCGCCCATATCCCCGGAAGAACCGCTATCTGGCTGAGCTTGCTGAGCTCGATGCAGAGCTAGAGACAGCGGATCCGAAGCGGGCTAAAGAGCTCAAAGCAAAGCGGTCCGAGCTTGAAAAAAATAAAAGCTCTCATCCGCATATTGTCAAACTTAAGGAGGCGCGAAAAGCCGAGCGAGAATTCCTCGCTGAACTCAAGCGTGAATCCGCTGCCTACAAGAAAAGTTTGAGCCGGGCTTCAGTACAGGTTGTAAAATGGCGTTTGGAATATTTCCAGGCAGAAAAGAAGGCTGCCTTCTATGAGCCATTAGTCGACCTGGACTATGATTTTGAGCTAGCTTATAAAGCTGCTGAAACACAGATTCATCGCTTACCACTGATGCTCGAAACCAGGGCTGCCCTAGAGGCCAAAGAAGGTCGTTTAAAGGCCGAATTAGAAGCGGCGAAAGGCCAAGACCATAGTTCGGCCGAGGCTAAAATTAAAGCCTACAAGGAGGAGCGACAGGCCCAGGCTGATGCTGAGATTAAGCAGATTAAGCAGCTGCAAAAGCAGGGCCAAATCTCCGCTCGGGCCTATCGTAATGAACGTGAGCAGAAAATCCGCGCCGCCAAGGAAGATATCCGGGCCCGGGAGATGACTCACCCCCTAAAGACACTCAAGAGCCAGTTAGAGAATGTCCGGCACCACCTCAGGGTCGACCCCGAGTCTGAGCGCCGAGTCTTAAACTCTGACCTCTCCGATTTACGGCGCAGAATACCTGTGGAGACCTTCCAGCAGCGCGCTTATAAATCTTGGCTTGCACTGCTTGTGCCGGGCCTTGGCCAGGTTTTAAATAAGCAGTATGTGAAGTCTATTTTCTTTTTCTTACTTACTTTTATTATTTACTTCATTAATTTACCCTACGCCATGGGTAAGCATAATTACCGCGGTGAAGGCTTAGCCGGCCTAATTAATCTGGCTGCCGGCCGCTCTCGGGTTGACCGCTCAATTATCTTCATGATTGAGGGAATTTTGGCGGTCTGTCTCCTAATTATCGCGATCTTCCTCTTCTACTTCTCTTTCCGCGATGCACATCGGGTGGAAAAAAATAAAATTAAGGGGACTCGGCCTTACAATTGGTTTGAGACAAAAAACAGCATTTCCCGAAACGGCTTCCCTTACATGGTTTCTCTACCGGCCCTGATTCTGATTATTTTCATTGTGATGGTGCCGATTTTCTCAACCGTCCTGATTTCCTTTACCAACTACGACCCCTCCCACCAGTCGAAATTCGTCTGGAGCGGTATAACTAACTATCGGGAAATCTTCCTCGGGCAGGGAGTCGCTGGTGGCCCCTTCTGGAAAATCCTCGGCTGGACTGTAATCTGGACTTTAGGTGCCAGCTCGCTGGCCATCTTTATTGGTTTCTTCCTCAGTCTAATTGCCCACCAGGAGCGAATAAAGGGAAAACGGATTTTCCGCACGATTTATCTTTTGCCCTGGGCGGTTCCGGCCTTTATTACGATCATGATGTTCTCGGTAATGTTCTCCCCTGGCGGGCCTTTGGCCGAGATTTTGGAATCGCTTTTAGGCTATCCTTTTAATGTTAAAAATGACACCTATGCAACTCGTGTAGTCTTAATCCTACTTCAGGGTTGGCTCGGCAGCGCTTACGTCTTCATGCTCTCGACAGGAGTCTTGCAGGGGATTCCAGGTGACCTCTATGAGGCTGCACATATCGATGGTGCGACAGCCTTCCAACAGGCCTTTAAAATCACTATCCCCCTGGTCCTCTACCGGACGGCACCGCTGCTAATCGGGCAGTATACCTTTAACTTTAATAACTTCTCGATTATCCACCTCTTTAACGGGGGCGGGCCATTCAACCCCTCGCGTTACGGTAATATTGCGGGTTCGACGGATATTTTGATTTCCTACATTTATAAACTAACCATTGTCAAACAGTACCAGGCTATCGGTGCGGCGATTACGATTGTCATTTCAATCTTCCTCCTGATTATCACCTGGTACGGCTACCGCAACAGCAAGGCATTTAAGGAGAATTAAGATGCAGAAAAAAGCTCAAGATAAAAAGTCTAGGAAAGAACGGAAAAAGGAAAAACTTTATCTTTCCGACCGTCCTCCTTTGACCCCTTTGGCTGCGGTCATGCTAGCCATCTCCTATTTGATTCTAATTTTCTGGGCCTTCGTCATTCTCTGGCCGCTCTTGCAAATGACTTTGGCCAGTTTGAACGGATCCTTGGGAAATTACATCTCACTAGGCGGGACTTACACTCTGTCCTTGAAACATTTTAAATACCTCTTTACCGAAACCCACTTCCTCCTTTGGACCAAGAACACATTGGTAATTGCGATTGCCACTGCACTCTTGACCCTTCTGGTGGTGTCCTTTACCGGCTACGCTTACTCGCGCTACCGTTTTTCTGGGCGGCGGGCTTCATTAATGGCAATTATGCTGATTCAGACGATTCCGGCCTTTGCGGGAATTACTGCTTACTACACAATCCATTCGATTATCTCCGCGATCATCCCGAGCTTCAGCCGGCAGATGTGGCTGATTCTGATTTATGCAGCAGGTGGTATCGCCGGCAATACCTTTATGTTAAAGGGCTATATTGACGGTATCTCAACTGAGCTGGACGATGCGGCGCGGATTGATGGCTGTAGTAATATGCAGGTCTACCGGCTGATTGTCATGCCGATTGCCAGACCGATGCTGGCAATTATTGCACTCTGGTCTTTTATCGGCCCTTTCTTAGACTTTATGCTGCCGAAGATCCTACTCACAGACCCGAAGCAATACACATTGGCAACCGGGCTGTTCACGCTGATTAGCGATATGCGCAATATGAACCAGCCGGCTTTTGCGGCCGGTGGACTCTTGACTGCCGTTCCGATAATCATTCTCTTTATCACATTACAAAAGCAGTTGGTCTCAGGCTTAGCCCAAGGTTCAGTCAAAGGTTAGAAGGAGCAAAAAATGAAGATTACTTTAAATAATATCGGCAAAAAATATGAAGGCCGTGAAAACTTTACTATTCGTCATATCAACCTCGAAATCGAGGATAAGGACTTTTGCGTCATCCTCGGCCCTTCAGGCTGTGGCAAGAGTACCTTGCTGCGGATGATTGCAGGCCTAAACTCAATTACCGAGGGTGAGCTCTACTTTGGTGACCGCCTCATTAATAAGGTCGAACCAAAGGACCGGGATATTGCCATGGTCTTCCAATCCTACGCACTCTATCCCCACATGACGGTCTATGACAATATGGCCTTCTCCCTGGCCATGCGGAAGGAGCGGAAAGAGGTCATCCACGAGCGCGTGATGGAGGCTGCGGAAATCCTGCAGATTACCGACTACCTCTACTCCAGACCCTCCGATATCTCCGGCGGTCAAAGACAGCGTGTTGCCCTGGGTCGTGCGATGGTCAGAAAGCCCGCAGTCTTCTTGATGGACGAGCCTCTATCTAACCTCGACGCGAAATTGCGCGAGCATATGAGAGTCGAGCTAGTGCGTCTACATAAGTCCTTACAGACCACCTCCATCTATGTCACCCACGACCAGACCGAGGCGATGACTATGGCGACGCGCATTGTGCTCTTGGATGGCGGTAAAATTCAGCAGGTCGGTAAACCCGAGGACTTCTATAACCGCCCGGCCAATCTCTTTGTCGCTGGCTTTATCGGTTCGCCGACGATGAATACCTTCTCCGGCAAGATGGAGAACGGTGTCTTCGTCTCAGACAATGGAGTGATTCGAGTCAGTCCTGCCCCAGAAGATGCAGCGTCCTTAGCCCCCTACGAAGGCAAAGCAGTCCACCTCGGTATCCGCAGTGAGCGCTTTATCGCAGGCGAGGGTGAAGATGGTAAGGTCAAGGCCAAAATTGACGTGATCGAAATGCTCGGCAAAGAGAAGCTACTTTACTGTAGCTTGGATGATGGTAGTACCTGCGTTATTTCACAACCCGGCTACTACGAATACGCCCACGATGAGCTGCACAACTTCCACCTAGATAAGGAAGGCTTACACTTCTTTGATAGCGAAAGCACAGAGCGAATCAATTAAAAATTTAAAATTCGCAACATAGCTCATCGACAGAACTTGGCTCGGGGCAGTAAAATTCATTAAGACTCTCCAGGAAAGGAGTTGCAGATGAATTTAAAATGCTTAAAACTTGCCGGACTTTTCTTGCTGATTAGTCTCGGCTTAGTACTAGCTGGCTGTAGCAAGTCTAGCAAAGAGCAGGACCCTTCAGCTAAGATAGTAGACCAAGGTGAAGCTAGCACCAATCTCAACGCGGGGCCTAATCGACTGCCCCCGCGTTTACAAAGTGAGGACAAAAAGATGCAGAATTTACAAGAGCTATATTTTGCAGGAGGCTGCTTCTGGGGTGTCGAGTCATACTTCCAAAGAATTGCCGGAGTTGAAGCCACAGAAGTTGGCTATGCCAACGGCAAGACCGAGGATACAGAGTACCGGCGCCTCGCAGAAACAGAGCATGCAGAAACGGTCAAAATCGTCTTTGACCGGAATCGCATCCACCCTGCTGAGCTGATTTACCATTTATTTAGAATTATTGATCCGACCAGCTTAGACCGCCAGGGTAATGATATCGGACGGCAGTATCGGAGCGGCATTTATGCCAAGGATCAGAAGCTTTTAGACCTGGCTGAGGCAATGCTCGAGCACTTGCAGAGTAAGTATGATGAGCAGCTCCAGGTCGAGGTTCAGCCTTTGGCCAATTACATCCCGGCGGAAGAGTACCACCAGGATTATCTGAGTAAGAATCCGAGCGGCTACTGCCACATCAATACCGCTATCGCCTACGAGCCCTTAATTAAGTCTTTAAGCTATCCGAAAAGGGATCAGTCAACAATGATTGAGGAGCTAAAGGAAGACGATACAGCAGCCTATAAGATCATGCTAGAAGCAGATACAGAGGCACCCTTCAGCTCTGAGCTAAACCAGCAGCAAGCCAAGGGTATCTACGTCGACCGAATCAGTGGCGAGCCCCTCTTTAGCTCGACTGAGAAATATGAGTCTGGCTGTGGTTGGCCGAGCTTTACCCGGAGTATTTTAACCCAGACCATCACCTACCATGAGGATCTTTCCTTCGGTCGCCAACGGGTCGAAACTAAGTCGCTCGAATCCGATGCCCACCTCGGCCACGTCTTTGATGATGGACCCCAAGCTGAGGGTGGTCTGCGCTTTTGCATCAATGGTGCAGCGCTAGATTTTATCCCGCTAGAGGAAATGGCTGAGCGCGGCTACGCCGACTTTACTTTCTTTGTTGAGTATTAGGCTAGTAGCCGATTGCGGCTACTAGAGAGGCTTTATAGCCTGAGCAAGATTCTTAAGAAATTTAGACAAAGAAATAGCCCCAACTCAGAAGAGTTGGGGCTATTATTTTAAGTAATTTCAGCTTAACTAGGCTACGCGTCCGGTCAGTACGTAAAGAATCATCGAGAGTACACCGAAGGTGATGGCAAGAGCTGTGGTTAAGCGTTTCAGCTTCTCGTCAATGCTACGCGCCTTACTCTTACCAAAGAATGTCTCTGCGCCACCGGCAATGGAGCCTAAACCACGGGAGTTACCTTCCTGGAAGACCACGAGGCCGACCAAGGAGATACAAACCAGAATATCAAGAATAGCTAGAACAATAATTAACGTTTGCATATGTGTGATGGCGCAGTTGCGCTCCTCCTTTAAGAATAGCAAGAAGTAGAATAACATAGGATTCCCCTGCTTGCAAACTAAAATCTTAAATTAGCCGTTTTGGCCAGTCCTTCCGGCGTAAAAAGGAACAACAGCCCTCCTCAAATCGGCTGGCTGTTGTTCTAATTTTTTGCTCTGTAGCTAAAAAGTACTTATGCAGCTATTTTATCAAAATGCTTAATTGCGATTTTACGGCCGAGACCGGCACCGAGCATTGCAACGATTGCACTGACTACAAAGGCGACTGCAGCATAGGCTGAAACCTTAGCGGTAGTGTGGATTGCATCATCAGCAGCAGCTTTGGCTTCCTGATACTTGACTTCTACTTGCTGCTTTAGCTCTTCAATTTTGGCCTCTGCTTCGACCAGCTTTTGCTTTGCTTCTGCGGCCATCTTCTTATAGTTTTCAATGGCTTTTTCGCTTGCTTCTCTGGCTTCTTCTTTGCTCAGATCGCTGTTTTTAGCAATGGTCTTAACTACTGCTTCTTGGTCGGGTGCCTCAGCGATTGTCTGAGCTCTCTCCTGCAGCTTAGCAATTAAATCCTTGGCGATTTCTGGTGTTGCTTCAGGATTCTTGGCGGCTTCTTTAGCTGCGGCTTGAATCTCCTTCAGGCTCTTATGAAGTGCCTTTTTCAGATAATCAGGATGTAATTCCTCAACTTCGCTATCAATCAAAATCTCTTTCACATTTGCCTCGAGCTGATTCTCATCAATCTTCAGCTCAAAGTTTTCTTTGGCCTCGTCGGCTGCTGCCTTAACTGCGTCGGCGACACTCTCGCCTGCTGCTTCGAGCACATCTGCGCCACCACGACCGACAGCGGCTAGTAATTGAGCAGTACCCTGGACAGCTACACCGACACCAGAGACAAAGAGGACAACGATCATGAAGACCGCTAATGACCAGGTCAGGAAACCGTGTAAACCAGGCGCTCTACCTGCTGCTAAACCTGAGACCAGGCCGCTGATAAAGAAGGCAATAACCAAGGACACTGCAGTCCAGATTAAGAGATTAGTACCTGCACCGGACCAGGAACTGCTGTCATAAAGATCAATCGAGCCCAGGCCGATTGCACTACTAATTAAGGCGAAAACCAACTCGAGTGCAATGAAGGTCACTGCACCAGCAAAGATTGCGGCCCAGCTAATATTGTGACCCGCCCTCCGTTGCTTAGTCTCGTAAATAATTTCTTTTTCCATAACTTTTCTTCCTTTCACTTAAAGAAAACTTTCTCCTAATACCTACTATCACTTCTTGGCAAAACCCGAATAGACAAAAATCTAGCTTCTTCAAAGAATCTATATCTCGTCTATATTTGTTTAGCTTTTAAACTAATAGCAAATATTGACTTTACCCTAACAAAAAACAATACTCAAATAAAGTTTTCTAAAAAACTGTATCATTTTGCAGCTAAGGCAGGATTGATTATACTCCGCAAAAGCAAAATACTTCTATATTTTTATCTATTTTTGGAAGAAGGTGAAAAGCTTCTAATTAGAAAGCTCAAAACTTTGCTCAAAATGCTAAGGCCTCGCAGTTTCAACTGCAAGGCCTTAGACTGGTGCCCAAAGCCGGAATCGAACCAGCGACACGCGGATTTTCAATCCGCTGCTCTACCTACTGAGCTATTTGGGCTTATAAGACTTTTGCCGGCTTTCGCCGGCAAGAGTCTTAGTGGCGACGCAGAAGGGGCTCGAACCCTCGACCTCCAGCGTGACAGGCTGGCATTCTAACCAACTGAACTACTGCGCCATATGGTCCACTATGCGCACTCTTTCCAGAGCGCCCGCTAAGTATACCCAAAGCAAATTAGGCTTGTCAAGCCTTGGAGCTGAGATTTCTTCAGAATTTAGACGGAAAGCCTGAAATAGCAGCCTCTAGGAGCTAAATCTAAGTCTTTAAGCTGCAGCTAAACTAACCCAGGAGGACCTTCCCATCCGGGAGCACATCGTCCTCGAAATCGGTCTTTGAGGTCAAGCTCAGCGCCACTGAAGCGGGCCCGACCCGGCCGAGGAACATGATGACAAGGAGCACAGCCTGGCTCGGGCGGCTTAAAAGATAGCTTGAAATCGTAGTTAGACCCACTGTCCCCAAGGCCGACGCTGTCTCAAAGAGCACATCTAAGAAGTGAAAGTGACCAGCCTGAATTGCCGGCTGTTCAAAAATCGATAAGAGGAAGCTTCCACCCAGTAAGAGGCCAAAGGCCAGGGCAATAATCGCGACTGCGCGCATGGTCAATTCGGTGCGGATTTTATGCTTCATCAGGCTAGTCCGAGTACTTTGACGAATTGAAGCCTGCATCGTTGCGATAAAGATGATAAAGGTCGTCACCTTGATCCCACCACCAGTACTCCCAGAGGCTGCACCGATAAACATCAGGATGGTTGAAAAGAACTTAGTCGGTTCACGCATCTGAGAGAGTTCAATACTGTTAAAGCCAGCAGTCCTGCAGGAGGCGCTGTGGAAGAAGGCAGAAACCGATTTTTTCGCAAAGCTCAAATGACCCATCGCGTCCGGAGTCGAACGATTGCTGTACTCCAGAGCCAGAGTCAGGACAAAACCTAAGCACAGGAGAATCCCAGTCATGATTAAAACTAATTTCGCATGGAAGCTTAAACGCTTCTCACGCCTGTAATAGACCAGGTTAAACCAGACTACGAAACCAAGGCCACCTGCGATGATTAAGAAGGCGGTAGTCATTAAGACAATGGGATTTTCCTTAAATACTAAGAGGGAGGAAAAGGGTCCATTGGGACCAGTTCCATTGAGATCAAAGCCAGCATTACAGAAGGCAGAAATCGAATGGAAGATGCCCTTCCAGATCCCAGCCCTTCCATAAATTGGTAGATACTGGGTGACTAAAATAACAGCTCCCACTGCCTCAAAGCCAAAGGTCAAGAGGATAATTAATCGGACAAAGCGCCATAATTCCTCCCGCGAATCGAGCGCCGTAGATTCCGAGGCCAAGGCCTGGAGTTTCCACGACTTACGCCGGGCTCTAAAGGAGAGAAAGAAACTCGTAATCGTTGCAAGGCCGAGGCCGCCAAACTGGATTAGCATCAAGATCACAAACTGCCCGAAAGGCGACCAGTAGCTGGCCGTATCGTAGACCACTAAACCCGTCACACAGCTCGCTGAAGTTGCTGTGAAGAAGGCCGGAAAAAGCCCCGTCCACTTGCCCTCAGCAGAAGAAATCGGCAAGGTCAAAAGCAGGGCTCCACTGACAATCAGAACCACAAAAGAAAATAAAATAATCCGCGAGGGAACCTTAAACAACCAGGACTTAAAGCCCCCCGTCTTCTTTGTCGCACGAACAATAGGCATGCCCTAGACTCTACTCCTAAATCTTTTGCCTTGTCAAACTGCAGCTTGCGGCCGGACTGGAGCCTGGCCCGAAGCGCCTCGCCTAACCCTCCTTAGGGTTTAACCAGCTTCTTATATAAATCGTTATATTCAGCCTCTACGCAGATTACCAGCATCCGATCATTCGCAGCCATCACCGTGCTACCGACCGGGACCTCTGTCTTAGCCCCGTCTTCTCGGCTCAATAAGACGACCCGCGAATTACCCGGGAAGGTGTAATCCATCAGGGCCTTACCCACGGCCTTGGAATTCGGGGAAAGCCGCAGCTCGACAATGTTCTCAGCTGTTCCCGGAATATTGTAGAGGATCCGCATCCCATCAAAATCGATATCCTGCTCAATTAAGTCGACCATGATATCGGTAGAAGAATAGACTAAATCGATGCCCACCTGCTCATAAACGTGGCGGTTGCGGGGGTGGTTCACGCGAGCGCAGCAACGCCTGACGCGAAATACCTGCTTGGCAATCTGGCAGCCGATTAAATTATCTTCATCGAGGCCAGAAAGCGCAATATAGCAGTCTGTCTCCTGAATATTGGCCTTGCGCAAGGTCGCCAGATCTGTTCCATCCCCATGAATAACGCGAATACCTTCCATCTCGCTGGCAAATTTTTCTGCCGCCTCGAAGCTACTCTCAATCATATTAATCTGGTGGCCATTTTCATAAAGAGTCATCGCCAAATGCCTGGCTAGGCGGCCGGCACCCATAATAATAATATTCATCTAAAGCCCCCTACTCCACCGAGAGCAGGACAAAACTATCCCCGCTCTGCAACTCGAGATTCGCTTCTGCCAATAAAAAGGTTCCGGCACGCAAGATGCCAATTAACTTATCCTGGCCCTGCTCAGTGACCTCAGAAATTTTTAGCCCGAGCAGCTCAGGCTCGACAGGAATTTGCTTGTAAATCATTTCCTGGCCAAAGAAGGAATGATGATAGATCGTCTCACTACTGTGAATTAACTGCCAGAGCTTCTTTGCCGTCCACTCTGAGGTGCAGAAGGTTTCAATCCCGAGCTCCTTATAACACTGCGCCTTTCGCGGATTATCTAAGCGCACAATCGCCCGCCCCACTTGATAGCGGTTCTTAGCAATCTGAGCCACAACCAGGTTCATATTATCGTCACGAGTTACACAGCAAATTAAATCGCAACTTTCAATCCCGGCTTGCTCCAGTAAATCAATTTCGAGGGGAATTCCGGCAAGTTTCTGACAATCCAGAAAATTCGCCTGTCTGAGGCGCTCAATCGAGCGGTCAATTAAGACCACGTCCTCATCCGTCTCCAATAACATTTCGCAAATTCTAATTCCGACACTACCAGCGCCGAGTACGATGACCTGCAAAGCTAGCCCCTTTCTTAATCGCGAAGGAAGTCGTCAACAGATCCGAAGAGTTGAATCCCTTCGCTGTTTTGGCTCATTACTTCCCTCGTCCGCTGGAGTGAACGCTCCAACAATTCCTCGCCACCGTCGAATTGAAACTTAGCCGGATCTTCCAGAACCTGCATGACGGGTAAGACAGTGGCAAAGGTCTGGTCATTTTCCGGATGAATCTTAAAGCAGTAAAGCGGTAAGTAGCCGGCCTTAGTAATCTTTGCCGGGCCCTTAACCCCACGCTCGAAGCGGACTAAAGCCACCAAACCATCCTCGGCATAGCCCCCGTTATCCGCCGTATCGAACTGCTGGTTGGAAATAAAATTACCTAAAGAATAGTAGCAGAGTGTGCGTTTCCCGTCTGGGCGCTCCAGCCACTTGACCTCCTGGGCCACGTGCGGACCTGCGCCAACAATCAGGTCGACCCCTTGGGCCGCTAAGAAATTCGCAATTTCAACCTGTGTTGCATTGGCCGTTGTATGGTATTCATCACCCCAATGTAAGAGGGCGACGATTAAATCGACATTAGCCGCCTTGAGTTCCTTAATTCGCTCCACCATGCGCTCTAAGTCGCGGCTCATTAAATCCTCGGGAGAACGTTCGAGGGAGAAGGAGTCGAGTAAGTCCTCGCCCTCCTCCGGCACGGGAATCCCATTTAAGGAACGCAGGCCATCAATTCGCTCAGTTTCATAGGTAAAGTTGAAAAAGCCCAATTTCAAATTGTTTAACTCTTTAACCACGACCTTGTCGTCAGCTGCAGCTTCACGAATACCCACTAGGTCGAAACCTTCAGCCTTCAACTTTTTGGCCGTCATTTTTAGACCGTCGAGACCCCTGTCCATACAGTGGTTGTTAGCCGCAAAAGCCAGGTCAAAACCTACCTTCTTCAAAGTCGGGGCCAAAATATCCGGCGCCGAAAAAATCGGATAACCCTCGTAGGGTTCACCAGCCAGGGTACCTTCCATGTTAAAGGCTGCATAGTCAAGCTTTTGAATTTCCGGCTCAATATAGCGGTAGCTGTAAGCAAAGTCATAGCTACCATCAGCCTGTTTAGCGGCATTAATAATCGGGATATGGATTAAGACATCTCCAACCAGCGCTAAATTCACCGTGTCGCGCCGCAGTTTTACAACTTTCGAAGGGTCAATTAAAGGCTCCGGCATGGCCTGGGTCTGCATTGGACTTTCTTGCTTCTTTAATTCCCTAATTTTGCGCTCACGCTTAATCTGTGCCCGTTCCGGAAATATCGTCTTGGAAACTTCGGCACAGGAGCTCAGTCCTAGACTCAGTACTACGAGCAAAATCAGACTCAGCAGTCGCTTAAATTTCGGCTCCATTTTATCCTCCATATAACCATAAAAAACTCGGTACACTATGTACCGAGTTTAATAACAGTATATCTCTTACTGAAAAGATACGCTCATTGATAGCTATAAGTCAATTTTTAGCGCTTGATAATGATATCTCTGTCAGCATCTGCGAACTGTCCCTGAGCTTGATCAATGGCCTTCTCGAGCTCAGCCTTCTCAGGCTCTAAGGAATTATTCAATTCGCCAAGAGGCTTAGCTTCATTTAGGTTCTGGGCAGGCTGTCCGACTTCCTGAATCTTCGCTTCAGCTGCCGCGAAATTGCTTTCGGCGCTCACTTTTTCAGGCTGTGGGCTTACTGCCACCGGGGCTGGAGCAGCCACGCTGCTGTGCTCCGGAGCCTGGACGTCGTCGACATCAACCTTGATATCAAAGTTGTGAATCGGGTAACCAGAGAAATTGCTGACCGCTTCGCTAACTCTAGCCTTAATCCGCTCGGCAAAGTCCTTAACAGATTCGTTTTCCAAAGCCTCGTTCTGAACTTTCATGCTCATCTTTAAATCGAGTGCGGCATCTTTACCTGCCTGCCGTACCTCGGTCTCGGCTGAATTGACATAGGCTTGATCCAGGGCTGTCTTAGTTGCGATTGCCCGCAAGGCCTCGACTGCGATCTGGACTGTACCGCCGTCCTTTTGCTCAGTCAAATCACGACTGCCAGCAGGACGCATAAAGGACTTCACGACCCGCGTAATGACGAAGATACCGAGTAGCACAACTGCAGCTACCCCGATATAGAACCAAGTATTGATGTAGGGCGGCAATTCGGTATCAAAGCCCGAAAGTGGCCAAGCCATCAAGATTAAAATGACATAGCTGACTAAGACCAGCAAGGCAAATACGATATTTAAAAATCTTTTAAATCCACTCATGATTACTTACCATCCCTGATTCTCATGATTTTCCTGCTCTGGCTCTGCGACATACGGCTCGGCCTCGACTACTTCAGCTTCAACTCTATTAGCTTCTTCTTCTTTTGACTTCTTGTTACGTTTGGCCTGGAATTCCTCACGGGTCAAAATATCAACGACGCGGACATTCATGGCTAAAACCTTTAAGCCGGTCATGTGATTTACTCGCTCACCGACTAATTGCTTTAACTGCTCAAAGACCTCCGGCGCAGATTTGCCATACTCGAGCACCATCTCCAGATTGACCACAACGCCTTCTTCTTCCATATCGACGCTTACGCCCTTTGTCTTATCTGACTGGCCGAAGCTTTCCTTAATGCTGGTGAAGAAGCTGCCGCTCATAGTCAAGATACCCTCGATCTCTTGGACGGCAAAGCCCACGATTTTTGAAACTACTTCTTCGCGGAAGCGAAGTGTGCTCTCATATTCCTCCTGAGGCTCTACAGCCCTCTCCTCGTTAAGATTGAATTGATCATTATTTTTTAGCTCTTCCGACATAGGTATCCTATCCTTTCTTAAGTGGCCGTTTCTATAAGCCTTGGCCTCTTTGTATCCGCACTTAAGAGGCGTCGGTTGAGACCAAGCCATAAGCGAATACTAATTTATATTCTTGCTTCATTAATTATAGGAAGAAGGGCGGATTAATTCAATACTAAGCTGCGGAGCTAAAAAAGCCCATGCTCTTAAAAGTTTTTTGCTGGAAGTGGGCGCGAGTAAAAGCCCTGACTCAGCTATTTTAGAAAAAAATAAACTCCGCTACGCTTCTATCTGTAACGGAGTTCTGGTGGGGGCTACTGGACTCGAACCAGTGACCTCCTGCTTGTAAGGCAGGCGCTCTAACCAGCTGAGCTAAGCCCCCATTTGCTTAGCAAAGTTTACTCTAGCTTGCCCCATCTGTCAAATCTCATTAGGCAAGTAGTAAAGTCCTTAGTTTTAAATCCCATCCCTCACTCCTCGGCATCCACTCTGGACAAAAGTGCCAAGCTCTCGTAGCCCATAGTCCAGGGGAAGTAATCAAAGCCAGATAAATACTCTAATTTAAAGTGCGAGGCTAAGTTTTTTAAATCCCTGGCGAGAGTTGCTGCATGGCAGGAGAGGTAGAAAATTTTCGAGACTGAACTATTGCTTAAAGCCTTGGTCACAGCTGGACTTAAGCCGGCTCGCGGTGGATCGAGGAGAACCAGGTCTACCGGAGCTATGTCTAAGCTCTTTCGCTTAAGATTCAGCCTTTCACAACTGTAGGAAGTAAAGCCATTAAAGGCAGCATTTAAAGCCGTAGTCTCGAGGCTCAAAGGATCAATATCTAAGCCGAAATAACGGCAGCTTCTTGGCAGCACACTGAGCCCCCATGCCCCCGTACCACAGTAGAGGTCGAGGGCCGACTCCACTTTGCCTAACTGCGATCTAGCAGCCTCAACGCTGGCGGCGAAGAGCTGGGGATTAACCTGGAAGAAGGCACCAGGGAGGATTTTGAATTGCCGATCTAGCACTGTTTCAGTCAGCAATAAATCAGCAAAGTCTCGAGCCGAGAACGGCTCCGCAAGTGAAAATTCGTGCAGCTTATTTAATTCAGGTAAAAGGAAGGTCCGCGGTCCTAGATTTTCTCCGGCCTTAGTTTTAGCCCGCAAATTAATCCCGCTCAGCTTTAAGTCTAAGCCCTCAGCTTTAAAAGCTGCTGCAATTTCTGCTAAAGCCTGACCGACCTGCCCTAGGCTTTTCAAGTCAGCGAGGAAAATGCCCCGCTTCCCATTTGCTTCCAGCTTGAGGCGATTTTCATCCAGGACTAAGAGGAAACTCAGCTCCACACCACGCCCCTGCCGAAGATGCAGTCCGAGCTGGCCGTAGTCGCGGCGCAAATACTCTTGAAAGATTTTTGTCGCAGCTTGGAGAGCCTTACTTGCCAGAGGGCAGTCCTGAATCTCAATGAGCTGATGAGAGCCGCGCCTTAATAGTCCGAAACTGCCCTGATCATAGTGCCAAAAGAATTTTTTACGATAAGCAAATGCAGAAGCTTCACTGGAAGGATAAAACTTGACTTTAGCCTCCGGAAAAAGATGCTCGAGCTGGGCTTTTTTCAAAGCTAGAAGGGCCGGATACTTGAGCTGCTGCACACTGCAACCCCCACAGCTGGGGTAGTAGCCACAAAAGCTGGGCTGCCTTGCCGGACTCAGCTCCAGGTACTCTACTTCGCCACTTTCTGGATTGAGCGCAAGTCGATCCCCAGGCACAGGCCCGGCCAGAAATTCCAGCTTTCCTCCCTCGAGCGGAACTGCAACTGCCCGTCCGTCAGTAAAGAGGTCGCGGATTATGTACTCCTCTGCTTTTAACTCCGTCAAAATTCATTCCTCACTCCACTTAAACTCTGCCCTATTATAACAAGTGAATGTTTGAATGAGCAGTTAAAGCTCTTTATAATGGATTCTGGTACAATTGTGTTTTGCTTTATAATGCTATAAATAGATTTTTAATAAGGAAGTATTGTCGATGTCTGACCGCAGGTCAAATGATCAAAATAGAGTCAATCCGAAGCCAGGTCCTAAAGGACCCGAGGCTCGGAATTCAGGGCGCCCAGCGCCAGCTCCGGGCACTCGTAGAAGAGCTCCCGAGCAGCCGGAAATTCCTTCCCTGCGCCCTGGCTCAGCAGCCCGGGCCAAGGCTCGTCCAGGAGCCCCTGCTCCAGCTCGGAAAGCTTCTGCTCCAGCGCGACGAGCTGCCTCTCGGCCAGCCGGAGGCGCGGCCCCGCACACCCCTGACTTAAAGCCAGAACTAGAAGCCAAGCCAGAGCCGAAACATCGACTGACTAAGTCCGAGCGGAAGCAGCGTAAAGAACTGCGCAAGCGGGTGGTCGGTAAGCCAGGTTACAGCGGTCAGGTCTCGACCTTAACCCAAACTTTAGGTCGCTCCCTGCTTGCCGCCTTAAAGCTAATCATTATCATTGTCCTCCTCCTCGGCTCGCTGACCATGGGGGTTGGCGCAGGTATGCTCTCCGGCTACTTCTCTACAGCCCAGGAAGTTGAGGTCCGCGATTTACATAGCTTTTCCGGCGAGACCAAGATTCTCGGCAAAAGTGGCGAGCTCTTAGCCAGCCTCAAAGCCAATACAGCGAACTCTGAATTCGTCCCGATTGAGGAGATTAAGCAGTCAAAGGTGGCTGAAGCCTTTATTGCAATCGAGGACGAGCGCTTTGAAACTCACCCTGGGATCGACTTTAAGCGGATTGGCTCGGCAGTTTTCTCCGCCATTGCCAATGCCGGTAGCCCGACCCACGGCGGCTCAACCATTACCCAGCAGACAATCAAGCTAATTTCTGGGAAGGACGAAATTTCCGCCCAGCGTAAAATCCAGGAATGGTATAACGCTGTCCGCCTAGAGCAAAGGCGCAGTAAGGACAATATCCTAGAGCTCTACTTAAACTTAGTTCCGATGGCCAATAACTACGTGGGCGTCGGCGCTGCTGCAAAGGCCTACTTTAACAAGCCAGTAAAAGAGCTGAGCCTCGGTGAAGCTGCCTTTTTGGCCGGGATTCCTAACCGCCCTGCCACTTATAATCCCTTGACTGAATACGGGCGCAGAAACGCCTTGCGTAGACAGCGCTTTATCCTTTCGAAAATGCTCGAGCTCGAGAAGATTTCGGCCGCAGATTATGAGCAAGCCCTAAACGATGAATTAATTTTTGACTTCTCGGCAATCGTTGATGCCGTCGATGAAGTCCAATCCTACGCTGTCGACTATGTGATTGAAAAGGTCCAAGATGACCTGATTAACAAACTGGGCTACTCAGCTGAGTTAGCTCGAATTGCCGTCTATAACTACGGCTTGACGATTGAGTCGACAATTGACGGCGATGTCCAGACTTCGCTCGAAGGGGTCTTTAAGAACCGCGAGCTTTTTGTCACCGACCCGGCCCTCCTGCCGGATAGTCCGGAGGAGCCACAGGCTTCGATTACAGTCCTAGATAATGCTGACGGTGCCGAGGGCTTTGTCCGCGGTATGGTTGGTGGCTACGGCGAAAAGCGCGGTAACTTTACCTTAAACCGGGCCGTTTATGCCTACCGTCAACCGGGTTCTTCAATTAAACCGATTCTGGTCTATGGCCCGGCTCTAGACGCGGGAAAAATCTCGATGGCCACGCCCTTTAATGACCGCCCGGTCTACCTCGACCCGGATCGCCCGGATACACCTTATCCGGAAAACTACAGCAAGACCTATATCGGTCCACAAAGCTTGGAAGAGGCCCTGGCCCTTTCCTTGAACACAATTGCCGCTGAGGTTTACGCCAAGATGCTGACCCCGCAGCTGGGTCTGTCCTACCTCAAACAGTGTGGGATCGACCGCAGTAATGAGCCCTATGTTGCCGGTGCTCTCGGTGGTTTCGCTGAGGGTATGTCGAGCTACGAGATGGCTGGGGCCTACTCCCCCTTTGCCAATGACGGCATCTACGTCAAGCCGCGAGTCTACTTACGAGTCTTAAATAGTGACGGCAGCGTCCTCCTCGACAATACGCAAAGAGATGAGCAGCGAGTCTACCGCAGTGAGTCTGCTGGGATCATGACTTACCTTTTGACCAAGGTTGCGGAGGCGCCCTGGAACCAGGCTGTCCCGGATAACACTCCGGCCGCCGGTAAGACCGGTACGACAGATCTCTATACTGACGTCTGGTTCTGCGGCTACACCCCCTACTACACGGCCGCCGTTTGGTACGGCTACGATAACGCGAACGGCCGCCATACCGTAATCCCGATTGAGGATGGTAAAAACGCAGTGCGAATTTGGCGCGCAGCCATGCAGAGCTTGCACGAAAACTTGCCACGCGTTGAATTTACGATGCCGAGCACGGTCGAAACCGCAACCGTCTGTCGCAGCTCAGGAATGCTGGCCACAGAGCATTGCCCGAGTACAATGAGCGTCTACCTAGTGCCCGGTTCAGCAGCAAATCCGAGTGAAAGCTGTACCGTGCATAAGAAAAAGAAACCTAAGCGCCCCCGCTTCCCCTGGGATCGGGATGACGACGACTACGATTACGACTATGACGATGACGATTGGACCTTCAATCTGCCGGATGAGTTACCGGAGATTCCGGACTTTATGACCCCCTAGCTTTGCGCCTTCAGGACTTTTCCTAAGTTCCCGGCCAAAGCCAGCTGTAAAGGAGTTATGACCATGACAGCAAAGTTCAACCCCTATGATTTTCAAGCTTACCAAAGTGCCGCAGATTACCTCCGCTCAAAGATCGATTTCGAGGTCGAGGTGGGAATTATCCTAGGCTCCGCCCTAGGTGGTCTCTGCGAGCGTGTGAGTGAGGCCATCACTATTCCCTACCGCGAGGTTCCACAGATGCTGAGCACAACTAACCCCGCGCACAAGGGGGAATTCGTCTTTGGCCGCCTCGGTGGTAAAAATGTCGCCTTGCTCTCCGGACGCTTTCACTCTTACGAGGGCTACAATTTTCCTGAATTGGCCCAGCCGGTGAGAATTCTTAAACTACTCGGGGCAAAGACCCTAATCGTTTCAAATGCCGCCGGTGGCGTCAATCCAGACTTCGAGCCCGGGGATCTAATGCTGATCACTGACCAGATTAAGCTCAGCGGCGCTTCGCCCTTAGCTGGCCCCAACCTAGAAGAATTTGGGACTCGCTTCCCTGACGTCTCCTTCCTCTATACTCCGAAGCTTTTAGAACTGGCTCGTGAAGCTGCTAAAGACTTAGAATTCTCCTTACAAGAAGGTGTCTACTTCTTCATGGCCGGGCCGCAGTATGAGACCCCGGCTGAGATTCGGGCCATCTCCCTACTTGGCGGAGATGCGGTCGGAATGTCAACAGTTACTGAGACCATCGTGGCAGCCCATTGTGGAATGGAGGTGCTAGGCATCTCCTTAATCACGAATAAGGCGGCAGGTCTCAGCAGCGAAGCTTTAAGCGATGATGAGGTCATTGAGGTCGGCAATAAATCCGGCAAAATCTTCCAGGATTTAGTCGAACGCTGTCTAGAAAAGATGGAATAAGCGGAAAGGAAATCGCTATGCTCTTTAAGGAAATTAGTTTTATTGATCAAAACTTTGGCCTGAAAAAGGGCTACGATATCCGCATTAGCGGGACGAAGATTACTGAGATTTCGCCCACAAGGCTCGAACCTTTGGCCGCTGAACGGGTCATTGAGGGGCGGCAAAAGCTCATCTTGCCAGCCTTTTTTAACACCCACTCCCACGTGCCCATGACCTTAATGCGAGGCTATGGTGAGAATTTAGCCTTGCTCGATTGGCTTGAGCAGAAAATCTTCCCCTTTGAAGAACTGCTCACTGTAGAAGATGTCTATTACGGGACTCTACTCGGAATCGCCGAGCTTTTGGCCTCCGGCTGCTGCGCCATTTCAGATATGTACTTCCGCTTGCCGGGGATTATCCGGGCCGTCCAGGAAAGTGGCTTTAAGGCCAACTTAGTTAATCCCCTGGCGGGACCCAATAAGTACCAGGAGATGCGCGATTTTAAGGAGGTGGAGGAACTCTTAAAGGCCGTCCGAGAGGATCACACGGGCCGCTTAAAAATCGATGCTGGGATCCATGGTGAATACACTTCTACTCCAGCCGGTGTCGAATCGGTCGTCAGTTTCGCAAAAGAGCATGACTTAGCGATTCACCTCCACCTTTCAGAAAGTCTGGCGGAGCACGAGGCCTGTAAGGAGCGGCATGGCAAAACGCCCCTCCGCTACTTCTACGAGCTGGGCGTCCTCGACTGTCCCCTCCTTGCAGCCCATGCGGTTTACTTGGAGGATCAGGACTACGCCCTACTTAGGGAGCTAGTCGCTTCCGGGCATGAAATTACCCTGATGCATAATCCCAGCTCTAATCTGAAGCTCGCTTCCGGCTTTGCCCCGCTCAGAAAGTGGGTCGAGTCAGGAGTGAATATTTGTATCGCCACAGACGGACCTGCCTCGAACAATAATTTAAATCTCTTTGAAGAGATGCACCTGGCCGCAATCCTCCAAAAGGCGGTGCAAAAAGATCCAACCTTCTTAACTCCGAGTGAAATCTTAAAGATGAGCACTCGCAATGGAGCAATTGCCCAAAGGCGGGAGAATTGCGGCTTAATTAAGCCCGGCTTCGCCGCGGATTTAACAGTTTTAGATCTTGATCAGCCACATTTTTACCCGCAGGAAAATCTGCTCAATCATCTCACCTACTCAGCCCAGGCTTCGGACGTGATTATGACCTTAGTTGACGGCGAAGTTCTTTACGAAAAAGGCGAGTTCAAGACAATTGATCTCGAGCGAGTCAAGGCGGAGCTTTCAAAGATTTACCAAAACAAATTGCAGCAAATTAAATAACTGTTAGTATAAGATAGAAAAATAAAAGTAAGAGAATTAGAATTTACTCTTGCAGCAATGCGTTGGCTGCAGGGTAAGTGGAGAGAGCATGAAAAAATACATCTTGAAGTACTTTAAGGGGTACGGTAAATGGGCGATTATTTCGCCTATTTTAGTTCTTTTAGCAGTGGTTTTAAGAGTCTATATACCCCTTTTGACCGGCCAAATGATTAACGACGGAATCATGGCCCAGAATTTAGAACAAGTAGTTAAAACCGGAATTTACATGGCCTTGGCCGCACTCTTTGCAATGCTTTGCGGAGCTGGGGCGGCCTATGCAGCAGCCCGCGCCAGTCAGGGCTTCGGCGCTAATTTGAGGCAGCATTGCTTTAGTCATATTCAGACTTATGACTTTAGCAATATTGACCAGTTCTCCGTGCCTTCCCTGATTACACGCCTGACTTCAGACGTCGACCGGCTGACCTTAATGGCCCAGCTGACTTTACGCATGGCTGTCAGGGCGCCTTTTATGTTCATCACTTCCTTTTTGATGGCCTTAAGAATTAACCGCGAATTATCTCTGGTCTTCTTCTTTGCGATTCCCCTGATGACCTTCTTTATCATTGTGATTGGGCGGAAGGCTCAGAAGCTCTTCCGCAAGCAGCAAAACCAGCTAGACCGCTTGAATGCTGCTGTGCAGGAGAATCTGAGTGGGATTCGGATTGTTAAATCCTTTGTGCGGGAAGACTTCGAAATTGAGAAGTTCGAACTGGAAAATGGCCGCTTACGGGATATTTCCCTGGCTGCCATGATGCAGATTATTAAGCTGCCAACAGCGATGATTGCCATTGTTTCAACTTCGATTGTCGCCGTCCTCTATTTTGGTAGTAAGGGCATTGTCGAAAACTGGCTCCTGCCTGGCGACTTGTTCTCCTTTTTAATGTATATCAACATGGTTTTAAACTCGGTCGGAATGATTTTCCTCTTCCTGATTAACTACGCCCGAGCGAAGGCTTCGAGCGATCGTATTCTGGAAATTCTCGAGACCGAATCTGGAATCTTGGAGCAGCCCGCTCCCTTGAAAGAGCTCGCTGACGGAAGTATCGAATTTAAGAATCTAAGCTTCAAATATGCCGCCAGCGCAAAGGATAATCTACACGATATTAGTTTCCGGATTGAGTCCGGTGAGACCCTCGCGATTATCGGTAGTACAGGTTCTGGCAAGTCCACCCTAGTCCAGCTCTTACCCCGCCTTTATGAGCGCAGTTCTGGCGAGCTCTACCTCGGCGGGGCGCCGGTCGAGGCCTATGCCTTAGAAGCCTTGCGCGAGCAGGTTGCCATCGTCCTGCAAAAGAACACCCTCTTCTCTGGCACAATCCGCGACAACCTCCTCTGGGGTAAGGCAGATGCCAGTGAAGAGGAGCTCTGGACAGTCTTACGGATTGCCCAGGCTGAGGAATTAGTCAAAGCCAGGCCGGGCGGACTGGACGCTCTGGTCGAACAGGGCGGCGCCAATTTCTCCGGCGGCCAAAAGCAGCGTCTGACCATTGCTAGATCACTCTTGAAAAAGCCAAAGATTATCGTCTTTGATGACTCCTCATCGGCCCTCGACTTTGAGACGGATCGTCGACTCCAAGCCGCCTTGGCCAAAGAATTACCCGAGATGACTAAGCTGATTATTGCCCAGCGAATTGCAACTGCCGAGCAGGCTGATCGCATCCTCGTCCTCGACAAGGGTGAGATCAACGGCCTCGGCACTGCCGCGGAATTACTGGCAAATAATCGAATCTACCGGGAAATTGCTGAATCACAGGCGAAAGGAGTGGTGGCTTAAATGAGTAATAAATACAATGCTGCAGAACAAAGACGTTTAGAAAAACAGGCCCGGGAAAAAGCCCGCGAGAGTTTTAAGCGCTTTAAGGTCAAAGATTTTCGAGCGACTATGCGCAGAATTTTTAGCTATGTCACTGAATACCGCCTGCTCTTTTTTACTGCCCTGTTTTTAGTCGCCCTGCGCTCCGGACTTTTAGTTAGCACCAACCTGCTCTTAAAGCCAATCATCAACTCTGCGGTCGAGGGGCTAGGCATGCCGGTGGTAATCCGCTACATCATCCTGATCGGACTAGTCTACTTAGCTGCTGTCCTGGTCTTTTACTTTGGTGAAAGATTACTGGCGACAATTGCTGAGAATGTCACCCGGAAAATTCGCTCGGACCTCTTTGCCCACACCCAGAAGCTGCCGCTCGTCTTCTTTGACGGCCGCAGCCATGGCGAACTGATGTCCTCCTACACTAACGACTTAAACAACCTGAACAGCGCCCTGGAAGAAACCCTAGGTACCCTGGTCGCAAATGCGGTGAGCTTTGTCGGGCTCTTTATCACCATGCTGATTATGAGTCCAATCCTCTCTGCCCTGGTTATCTTGATTCTGGGCTTACAGCTTTTAGCCGTGCGAAAAATCTCTTCTAAATCGGCCGAGCACTTCCGCAAAAGGCAGGCTGCTATCGCTGATTTGAACGGCTTTGTCGAGGAAATGATTTCCGGCCAAAAGGTGATTAAGGTCTTTAACCACGAGGCCCAGACGGTCAAAGAATTCGACTATAAGAATGAGCAGTTAAAGGAAAGTGGAACTAAGGCCACGACCTTTAGCACAATTATGATGCCGATTATGATGAACCTCGCCTACGTCCAATTTGCGATCATCTCCCTAATCGGCGCAATTATGACGATTCGCCATAGCTTCGGCATGGATATCGGAACCTTAGTTGCCTTCCTCCAGGCCTCACGAAACTTTTCTAATCCGGTCGTCCAGATTGCGCAGCAGTTCAACTCCCTGGTCGCCGCAATGGCCGGTGCAGAGCGGATTTTTGCGATCCTTGATGAGCCGCTTGAAATTGATCAGGGCGAGGTTAAAATGCTGGAAAAAGCTGGGCAGAGCTACTGGGAAATCCCCCGCACTGTGCTCGAGAGAAAGCAGTTTAGAGCCTCCGGCCTGGCCTGTGATGAGAGCCAATTGGTGGCTGCGGGCGGGATAATTGAGGCTGGGGCTTACCTCCTCCCAGTCCGTGGTGATATTCGCTTTAAGGATGTCAATTTCGGCTACAGCCCGGGGCAGGAGGTTTTGAAAAATATCTCCCTCTACGCCAAGCCGAGCCAGAAAATCGCCTTTGTCGGCTCGACTGGTGCCGGAAAGACTACCATCGTCAACTTGCTCACCCGCTTTTATGAAATCAATAGTGGCAGTATTAGCTTTGACGGCATTGACCTCAGAGATATTCAAAAAGCAGACCTCCGGCGTGCCCTCGGCATGGTGCTCCAGGATATTCACCTTTTTAGCGGCAGTATTCGCGATAATATTCGCTACGGTAAATTGGAGGCCTCTGACGAGGAGCTGATTGCAGCGGCTAAATATGCCAATGCTCACGACTTTATCATGGACTTGCCCGATGGCTATGAGCATCAGATTGACCCCGACGGGGGAAATCTATCCCAGGGGCAAAGACAGCTAATTTCAATTGCCAGAGCTGCAGTCAAGGATCCCGAAGTCCTGATCCTCGATGAAGCCACTTCCTCGATCGATACGAGAACCGAGCGCTTTATTGAACAGGGTATGGACCAATTAATGCAGGATCGGACCTCCTTTGCGATTGCTCATAGGCTCTCGACGGTGCGTCACGCCGCGGCGATTTTGCTCCTGGAAAATGGGGAGATCATCGAGCGTGGTAGCCACGACGATCTAATGGCGAAGGCTGGTAAGTATTACGAATTGAATATGGGTAAGGCAAAGTTGAGCTAGTGTTTAATTTAAGGGAAATAATAAAGGCCGAGTCAGTTGATGACTTGGCCTTTTTACTAGCTAGAATCTGGCTTTAATGCCTAGCTTTTTAGACTAGCGAAATTTGCTAAGTTTGAAAATACTACTTTGCCGCCTGCAAGCGCTCAGCAACAACATCCCAGTTAACTACCTTCCACCACTCTTTGAGGTAGTCGGCACGTCGGTTCTGGTACTTCAGATAATAGGCGTGCTCCCAGACATCGTTACCGAGGAGTGGAGTATAGCCTTTGGAAATGGGGCAATCCTGATTTGGAGTCGAGAGAATCTCGAGCTCTCCATCCTTAACTACCAGCCAGACCCAACCACTGCCGAATTGCCCAGCCCCAGCTGCTTCAAACTTTTCTTTAAAGTCGGAAAAGCTGCCAAACTTGGCCTCAATCAGCTGGCCTAGCTCGCCACTTGGCTCCTTCGCGCCACCGGGCTGCATGCAGTCCCAGAAGAGGTGGTGGTTATAGGTGCCGCCACCGTTATTACGAATTGCTGTCAGCTTATCTGAGGGTACTTCATCGAGTCGGCTTAGCACTTCGGCGACATCGAGCTCAGCGAATTTAGTCTCGGCTACCGCCTTATTGTACTTTTCACAATAGCCTTTAAAGTGCTTATCGTGATGGACTTCCATTGTTTTTGCATCAATTACTGGCTCCAAGGCTGAATAGGGGTAAGCCAGCTTCGTATACTTGTAACTCATGTGAACTCTCCTTATTTTTTCACTAAGTCATACAAATTGACTTGTGTATTTTAGGTTAACATACACAATAATTATTTCAGGCCATGGCACATTTGTTACTTCTAAAATTCCTTAAGTATCGGCTTAAAAAAAGCCCTCGACTGGGCTAGAATTTTAGCGCCCTTGACAGCTCAGCCCTGCGAAACTATAGTAAGCCTAGGCTAACGAAGATGGAAAGGGTGGGTCTATTACTTGCAGAATCCGATTAATAGAGTGGATTTACTACTAGTGCAGCACTGCCATGCCGTCTTAGCCGGATTGAAAGTTGCCAATTATTTCTGCTTGAGGCAAAGCCCCCAAGTTAAACAGGCTCTTTTGACCTGGCACGAGTCTTTTGCCGACAGCGACCTGAGCTTTAAAGTTCTCTGCACCTGCCACGATAGATTTGGCATCCTGCTATATAACCACAGACTTTTAGCAGAACGCCTAGAAGATCGGGCGGTTCAGGACTTTCTTAAAGACTACGGGTACGCAGATTTTAGAGTCAATCAAGCCTTAAAGCACTTGGCCAAGAGGCTACGAGAACCCTTATCTAATGGCAAAAAGCTCTGCTTAAAACAGCACTTCCCCCACGAAATCGGAGTATTCTTAGGCTATCCGCTGGCGGATATCGAAGCATTCATCCGTGAGGGAGGTCAAAACGCCCTTCTGGTTGGCCACTGGAAGGTTTACCATGATGTCCAAGCAGCTAAACACTGCTTTGACCAATATAAATTATCACTCAGGCTATTTCGGGAAAGACTCGCCGCGGGCAATCCGCTTTCCGAGTCAATGCTCATGGTTCGTGCAGAACTTCCGCAAGCCCTCGCAAGTCTCAGGCAAAGAGCCTAGAGAACTGCCCGGCTGACGGCCTGCAAAGCAGAGCCCCGAGAAGTCAAATAAGGAGGTCTTTATGATCGGAATTATCTATTGGAGCGGCACCGGCAACACAGAGCAGATGGCCAACGTCATCGCAGAAGCAGCCCAAGCCAAAGGTGGAGACGTCAAAGTAATGGAAGTCTCAGAATTTGATCCCGCTGATGCGGAAAAGTACGAAGTCCTAGCATTTGGTTGCCCCGCAATGGGCGACGAGGTTCTGGAAGAAGATGAGTTCCAGCCGATGTGGGATGAAGTTAAGACAAAATTAGAAGGCAAAAAGGCCGCTCTCTTCGGTTCCTACAGCTGGGCTGATGGCGAGTGGATGGAAAAATGGGATGCCGAGGCAAAAGAACTGGGTATTAACCTGGTCGCCGAGTCCCTGCCCGTCTACGAAGCACCCGAAGGTGAATCCGAAGATAAATGTAAGGCCTTTGGTGAAGCTCTCGTTGGTTAATTAGCTTTAATTAAAGCTGCTGTAAAAGTGCAAACACCTCACTTAAGCTAAGTGAGGTGTTTTATTTCGCTTAAAAAGGGATTAAGTTTAAACTTCTCGCCTGCCCTCGATGGCCTGACCCAAGGTCAGCTCATCGACAAAGTCCAGCTCGCCGCCGGCCGGTAGTCCGCTGGCCAGACGGGTGACCTTAATCCCGGCAGGTTTTAAGAGTCGGGCAATGTAGAGGGAGGTTGCCTCGCCTTCAGGGCTCGGATTGCAGGCTAAAATGACCTCCTGGACCTTCTCATCTGCTTGGAGGCGGACAATTAGCTCTTGCAGCTTAATATCCTCCGGCCCAATGTTTTTTAAAGGGGAGATTACCCCGTGTAAAACATGGTACAAGCCGTGGTAGGCTGAGGTCCGCTCCATCGCATTCACGTCCTTTGCCGATTCGAGGACACAGATGGTACTGTGATCGCGCTTCGGGTCGGCGCAGATTGGACAGGGGTCCGAGTCAGACAAATTGCAGCAGAGGCTGCACAGCTCTGTTTTAGCCTTGGCTTCTTGAATCGCCTGCGCTAAAGCCTCGGCCCGCTCTGGGGGTTGCTCGAGGAGGTGAAAGGCTAGCCGCTGAGCTGTCTTCTTACCGATTCCTGGGAGCTTTGCCAGCTCTGTAATTAAATTTTCTACTAGGGGTGAAAAAACTGACATTAAAAGCCCATCATCCCGCCTAAACCGCCGAGGCCAGAGACATTCTGAAGATGTGCATTGACCTGCTCGTCGAGCTTCCGCATCGCTTCGTTAACTGCTGCGAGAACCATATCCTCTAGCATCTCGACATCATCTGGATCGACGATTTCTGCTTTAATCTCGATTGCTTCGACCTGGTGATCAGCGTTGACTGTGGCTGTAACCATGCCGCCACCGGCTGAGGCTTCGGCCTTGAATTCAGCTGCTTCGGCCTGTGCCTGCTCCAGCTGCTTTTGCATCTTCTGGGCCTGTGCCATTAACTGATTCATATTGCCGCCACCCATGGGGGGACGGAATCCACGTTTACCTTTTGCCATTTTTTTCTCCTTTATCCTCTATCTTTTAATAATCTTTTATTATCAATTGACTAAAGTCAGTTTAAGGCTCCTTTAACTAATCATCGCGGAGCTTCAAATCATTTTTTCTTGCAATTTCTCGCACCTTATGAACCCAAGCTGGTTCATCTGGATTGAGATTATGGCTAAATTCACCCTCGCTTGTCAATTCGATGGAAAGCTCTGCTGCTCCCCCGACTGCCTTCTCGACAGCCTGACGAATGACATCAAGATTATCCGCCTTGCTCACAGCCTGATAAATAGCCTTCTGATCTCCAGTATAGCGAATCTTCCACAGACCTTCACTAAAGTTAACCACAGCTGGCGAGAGCAGCATTTTGAGATCTATTCGAGGAATCCTCTGTAACTCACGCATGGCTTCTTCCCAGACCTCCTCCGGACGGTCGGGGCTGGGTCTTGGAGTCTTCGGGATGGCGATGCCTAGCTGCTTTTCTGCTCCCGCAGCTGCTGCCTTGGCTAAGCTCTCTGCCTTAGCTTTAGGCTTCTTTGCTGCATCTGCTTGCTCAGCTTTAGCTTGCTTTTTTGCCACTTCCTCTGTGGGCTTGCTCTCAGCTGCCTTTACTTTAGCTTCGCGTGCATAGGGTTCTGGCGCTAAGTCCTCTAGCTCGAGGCTTCTAGCTTCGGGCGGTGCCTCTGGTAAAGGAGGGCTAATTGCGGCTTGGTTTGCTTTCGGCCTTTCCGCCTTGCTTTTGGCTTCTGCTTTGGAATCTGAAGGCTCGGCTTCTGCTTTGGGCTCCGAAGGTGCTGCTTCTGCTTCATCTTCCGTTATCGTCTCGGGAGCTGCTTCTTCCTCTGTTATCGCCTTAGATGTTGCTAGATCTTCTGCTAAGCTTTCGGGCGCCGCTTCTTCCTTTGGAAGGGCTTCAGAGGCCTTTACTTTTTCTTCTAGCGCTGCGGGCGTCGCTTGCTTAGAAGCGAGCTCCTCTGGAAGCGCTGCTGGCTCCGCTTTTTCCTCTGGAAGCGCTGCAGGCACTTCTTCAGGAGCGACTTCTGCCCTTGCTTCTTGCTCTTTTTCTAGCGAAGGCTCGCTTCGTTCAAGCGGCTTTTTAGGCTCTTTCGACTGAAGCTCAGATTTAGCTTCCGACTGAGGCTCAGATTTAGGCGCTTTTCTACTCGAACTTTCAACTTGCAAAGCTAGCTCTTCAAGCGAGTCCATTTCACTTGCTAGCGAAATTAAACCGACATCCAGAACCGCCTGCTTATTACTCGCATACTTCAAGTCTGCGGCTAAGCCAGAGACCTTTCTAACTAAGTCAATCAACTGCGCAGCCGGGATAATCCTTGCCAAGTCGAGACACTCGCGCTGAGCTTCCTCTCCCCGATCGGCAATTAAGTCGCCGCTGCCATCAATCCCAGCGAGCAAGACATCACGTAAAAAAGCCGCCCAGGAATTCACAAAGGCCTGCAAATCACGCCCTGAGGCACGAATATCACTACTTAACTGCATCAGCTCGAGTAAGTTCCCAGTACAGAGAGCTCGGGTAATTGCTGCCAAAAACTCATGTCCGACCATCCCCGTCAAGGCCAAAATATCCTGAGTAGATATTTCGCCATTAATTGCCGTACTAGCCTGGTCGAGGATTGAAATTGCATCACGTAAAGCCCCATCAGCCAAGCTGACAATAGTCTTAATCGCAGCCTTCTGGATTGGAATTTCTTCATGCTTGGCAATTCGTGCCAACTGCTCTTCAATCTCCTTATTGCCAATCCGCCTAAAGTCAAAGCGCTGGCAACGAGAACTAATAGTTTGGGGAATCCGATGTGCTTCTGTCGTGGCTAAAATAAAAATAACATGCTGCGGCGGCTCTTCTAGCGTTTTCAAGAGCGCATTAAAAGCCCCCGTCGAGAGCATGTGCACCTCGTCAATGATGTAAACTTTGAATTTTGCCGTTGCCGGCATGAAATTAATCTCATCTGTTAAGCGACGGATATTGTCGACGGAGTTATTCGATGCCGCATCGATTTCCACGATATCGAGGAGTCTGCCGGCCTCTGCTTCAGTACAGATTTCACAGTGTCGGCAAGGATTGCCGTCCACCGGGGCCAGACAGTTAACTGCCTGGGCAAAAATCTTGGCCACAGAGGTCTTACCGGTGCCGCGCGATCCACAAAAGAGAAATGCGTGGGCAAAGTCTCCGCTCTTGACGCTCTGCTTGAGCGCATCTACGACGTGATTCTGCCCCACAACCTCAGCAAATGTGCGTGGTCGCCAGGCGCGATATAAAGCTAATTGTGACATTGGCGCCTCCATCAATGGCTATTCATCCGATAAACGATTCGCCGAGCCTGACCCGCAGCTGAGCAGGCACGCCCGCGGCACATACGGGTGACCGCTTACCGCTGCTACCTTCCGGTCCTGACGGGGTTCACGGGCCGTATCGCACGGGACCAACACAGCTGCAGGTCGCGCTCGGCGATAGAGTCGAGAATAGTATACCATATGAGCTAAAAGAGTTAAGAGCAGGCGAAAAATGGCTTTAGCCCAAGTTTTTACTCTTTTATGAAGCTATATTAATCGATAAAAATCAATTCATCAGCCTTTACTAAGCCCAATTTATCACGTGCAACCCGCTCCAGAAACTCTTCCGAGCCGGCTTGAGCTTTCTGTTCTTCTAAATCATAGGCTTCAGCTTCCAGCTGCTTAATCGCCCGATCGAGGACGACCTGCTCACGCTTTAAGCGCTCGAGCTCCCGATCCTGACGAATATAGGTGCTGCCAGCTATTGCTAATAAGAGAATCAGAACCATCGCAAGCGTAACTCTGCTGACTAATTGCGCAGCAGTTCTTTTCTTTGCTTTACGTAATCGTTCTGAATAAGCTGACATATCACACCTCTCTATCATCTTGCCGTAGAAACGAGGCTAAATCAAGCCTGTAACCGTTTTGTAATGATTCCATTATCTAGCACCGGGCTAGGGGCCTAAAAAGCCTTAAATCCAGCTATTTTCGCTAGTTTATTGGCAGCAGATTCAGCCTCCTATATAATTACTGCGAATGCCTAAGACGAAAGTAAAAAAGAGCTTGGAGGCTTAAAGATGGAATTAAAAGATAGATATACTTTTGCGGACTTAGTAGAGATTATGCAATTTTTACGCAGTGACTCTGGCTGCCCCTGGGATCGAGTCCAGACCCACGAGAGCTTACGAGCGAATCTTTTAGAGGAAGCCTACGAAACGGTCGAGGCCCTCGAAGAAGGGGATCCAGAAAACCTCTGCGAAGAGTTGGGAGACTTACTTTTACAGGTAGTTTTTCATGCTCAGATTGCCGCGGATAAAGGCAGCTTTACCCTCGATGAGATTATTACTAAACTCTGTCAAAAGCTGATCTCACGGCATACTCACCTCTTTGGTGAGGACCGAGCTGAGACAGCCGAGGCCTCCTTAGAGACCTGGGAGAAAAATAAGCGTAAAGAAAAGAAGATTAATTCCATTGCCGAGAATTTCGCCACTGTGCCGAAGTCTTTTCCGGCTCTAAAACGCAGTCAAAAGCTGCAAAAGCGCGCAGCAGATTGGAATTTCGACTGGTCTGAACCTGCGCCTGTCTTTGCCAAGGTAGATGAGGAATTAGCTGAGTTCAAAGCTGCCTACGTTGCTGGCGATCAGAAAAACCTCGAGGAGGAAGCTGGCGATGTCTTAATGATTTTTGCCAACCTCCTGCGCCACCTCGGAATCGATGCCGAACTCGCCCTGAACCTAGCTAATCAGAAATTTTTACGCCGGGTTAGTAAGATGGAAGAGCTGATGAGCCAGGACGCTATCCCTAAAGGCCCTTTCCCAAAGGACTTAACGGAGCGCTACTATAAAAAAGTCCGCGCTCTTGAAGCTAAAGAGAATCAAGATAAAGAATAAAAGCAGACTGGCCAAGCAATAAAAGCCAGCTAGAAAAGTTTAGCAATTTTAACTGAAATAGGAGATTAGCATGCGTTTAGATAAATTTTTAAAAGTTAGCCGCTTAGTTAAGCGCCGTCCGGTAGCTAAAGAGCTGGCAGATGCCGGCAGGGTAATCTTAAATGGTCGTCCGGCAAAGGCCGGAAGTAATTTAGCCGTGGGCGACGAGCTAGAGCTTCTTTTTGGCAGCAAGCCGGTAAAAATAAAGGTCCTGGAACTTCGGGACTTTGCCAGAAAAGAAGAAGCAGAAACACTCTACGAATTGATTAGAGATTAAAAAAATCCGCCTACTCCTCGAGTAGACGGATCTGAAATCTTGAAAACTTGACCTCTTCAGTAAACTGCTCGGCAAAGAAAAAGGTCTGTCTGAAGCGGGCAAATTCCTTGGTATTTTTGTCCAACCATAAGGGCAGCGGCAAATCCAGGCAGGTGCAGAGTTTACGCAAGGCGCGCTCGAGTGCCGGAACTAAGCCCTCGTCAGTCTTTTGATCGAGTCGCACCTGGGCTAAGCGGAGGATTTTCTCACCTTGCAAAACCCGACCCTCGAGGCAAAATTGCTCCTCTTTTAAGGCCATTTATTCCCCCTTATAAAACTTATAATGCTGTCCAGACTAGGGCTAGGAGCTTGACCTTACAATCTCGTTTTAAGGGTCTCAGCTCTCGCTCACTAATCTTTTGCAAATCGCTATCGAAGCGCTGGCCTAGCTCATTTAAGCCGTCCTCGATTTCACCGCGAATCAGCTCCTCTTCCTCTAAGACCTTCGCTAACTGCTCCTCAGCTCGCGAAATATCCGATTTCTGCTTCTTTGCTCGGCTTGCCGAACGTGAGGCTGTGGCCATCTTGCCGATATTCCCGGAGCTGATTTTCTTCTGGCCAAAGACGGTTGAGAAAATTGCGTTACCCAGCGATATCCAGGTCTGGTTCTTCGCATCGCGAGCCTGCTCTTCTTCTCTTTCAACCCTTTGCTCGGCAGTTAATTTACGCCGCTCCAGAGTCTTTAAGCGAGTTCTAAACTTGGCTTCAAATTCATCTAAGGCCCGCTCTCTTTCGTCACGCAATTCCTGCTGTAGGCGCTGGGCAAATTCCCGCGCAGTCTCGCCGGCTTCGGCTACGACTTTAAACTTCTTATTTTCTAAAATCTTATAGCTACTCTGCTTATAGAGGTAGTCGACCAGATCCTTAGTCCACTGGGTGTAGGCCTTTGGATCGCGGGCTAATTCCGGTAAGTCAGCATAGCTGTAATCGGCCTCCGGCAAATCCTCTAAGTCGTCGACTGGGATCTCCAGCTCTCTAGCCGCAGCCCAATCTACCGGAATAACTCCGGAATTAAACTCGTTTAAGAAGATCATTTCTTTTTCTTGGCGCACGCCCCTAGTCTTATCCTCATAAAAGACCTCGGTCAGAGCATAGAGCATGGGACGTAGCTTTTTGCCGCGATCGCCCGGCTGTGGCAGATAGTAGGCTGGGATCGACTCGGGAATCTGCGTTTTAATCCGCGCGAGGCTACCAATCGCCCCGGCCTTATCTACAGTTCTTTCACTCTGCTCCTGAACTTCAGCTCTTGCACTTTCAGCTCTGTCGAGCCCAGTAGGCTCAGCTCCAGCCAGCTTTAACTCAGGATCTTCGGCCTGTTTTTCAGGCGTAAAATGCTGGCCTGCAGGCTCCGGATTGCGGAAGGTCCTCTCTAAGGCAGTAAGATTTCTTGCATCTTCTTGCTCTGACTTCCGTTCTTTAATCATCCGCTGGACCTCTGCTAACTCGGCTAATTCATTCCGGCTTAGGGGGCCAGCTAAGTATGAAAGACAGTGACGAGAGCGGAATAAGGTCAAGCCCTCACGATGTACATTTCGCGCGATAAACTGCCGCTTTGGTAGGGCTGCCAAAATTCTATCTAAGTCCTTTAATTCGACTCCATCTGCAGCGGCCAAGGAGGCTTTCAGACCCTCCAGAACCTTACTTCTATCTCGCTCGGTCTGCAGTCTACCAACCAGCCACAGCCCGATATTCGACAGACCCTTATAGTCTAGGTCGACCGGGTTTTGAGTCGCGAGAATTAAGCCTAGGCCAAAGGCTCTAGCCTGCTTTAACAAGGTCAAAAGCGGCTTTTTCGTCGGCGGTTCAGCAACCGGCGGGAAGTAGCCTTGAATCTCGTCCATGTAAAAGAGTGCACGCAGGGCTTGGGTGCCTTTTTGGCGGCGACTCCAGGCTAAGAGCTGGTTCAGTAAGAGGGTCAAAAAGAAAGTCCGCTCACTCTCATTTAAGTGCTGGAGCGAAATAATCGAGCAACGAGCCTTGCCGTCTGCTGAGTAGAGCAGGCGATCAATCTCCATCGGCTCGCCTTCGAGCCAGGCTGAGAAGGACGGAGCTGCGAGTAATTTGTTTAAATTTAAGGCCAGGTTAAAGCGGTCTTTGGCCGGGAAGAAAGCATCTAAGTCCATGACTCCCAGCTGGGTAAAGGGCGGCTCCTGGACCAGGCTAATTAAATCGGCCAGTTCTGGTGACTGCCCCTTTGCCCAGAGCGTTAAGAGGATTTGGCTGAGGAGAATGTGCTCACGGTCTTCGAGCGGGTCTGCGTGGTGGCCAATCAGGGCCAAAATCGCAGTCGCATAGCCTCCGGCTAAATCGCTGACCGCCTCTAAATCCTCTAGGGTCTCGGCTGGCGGACAGGCAAAGCTATTGACCACAGAAAGCGGTGTCAGCTGGGCTAGGCCCGGGGTGTAAATCGCCAATTCACTACTTTCCCGCCAGAGTCTTACCCTGGCTGTACTCTGGTCATCTTGAGCTAGTCCGGCATTCCATCTGGCCGCTTCAGCGCGGGCAAATTCTGCTCTAGATAGCCCGGCCTGCTCAGCATCACGGCTGCGCACCCAGGGTAAGAGCTCAGTCTCTGTTAGGGGATCAAAGCTCAGGCAGAGATTAGTTAAATCGCCTTTCAGGTCAATCACAATTGCCGGAATGCCATCAATTGCAGCTTCTTCGAGGATAGCTGTACAAAGGCCCGTCTTCCCACTACCGGTCATTCCGACACAGAGTGCGTGAGTTAGTAAGTCTTTGGAGCGCAGTAAGTAGTAAGGATTATCACTGAGCTCTCTCGAGCCCTCTGCCTCCGGCTGCGCCACTGGCGGCTGCTTTGCTTTTTCTAAGATTGTTGCCGGGTCGAGCTCACGTCCTAAGTAGAAAAGACCCAAGCGCTCATAATTTTCCTTCATAGCTCCTCCTTGCTGCTACTGCAGCTCAACTGCCCCTTATTTGGAGCTTTTTTCCGCTGGACCAGAGTCTTGCTTTACAGCCTTGGCCTGTGGAGATTTCTCCGCCGGTAATAAGGCCAGCTTCAGGACCTCGTCCATATGTTCGACCGGGGTAATTTTCAGGCTGTTCTGAACTGTTTCCGGTACCTCTTCTTTAATTTCCCGCTCATTGTCTTTGGGAATTAAAACTTCCTTAATACCGGCCCGCTTGGCTGCGACCGTCTTTTCTTTCAGGCCGCCAATCTGCATCACGCGGCCACGAAGTGTTATTTCACCAGTCATGGCAAGGTCTGCTCTAACTGGGCGTTCGCTCAGGGCCGAGGCCAAGGCTGTCGCCAAGGTGATCCCGGCTGAGGGGCCATCTTTCGGCACGGCTCCGGCCGGGAGGTGGATGTGGACATCACGTTGGCTAAAGTATGCCTCCGGAATCTCCAGCTCTTTACAGCGCGAGCGCACATAGCTTAATGCGGCCTGGGCTGATTCTTTCATCACCTCGCCCAAACGACCGGTCAAAAGCAGTTTGCCGCTACCCGGATAATGATTTATTTCAATGGTCAGAGTGTCGCCACCGGCATAGGTCCAAGCCAGGCCAGTCGCCATTCCGACCTCGGCCTTTTTCAGAGCTTTCTCAAAGCTGTAGCGCGGATTACCGGCGTACTCATCTAGATTATTCTGATTAATTCTAACTCCGCTAAAGTCCTCGTCACGGCTTAGTTTAACTGCAACTTTGCGGCACAGACCCGCCAGCTCACGCTCGAGTTGACGCACACCAGCCTCGCTGGTGTGACCTGTGATCAGGCTGTGGTAAGCACCGTCAGTCAGGCTCAGATGCTTCTTCTCCAGCCCATTTGCTGCCAGCTGCTTAGCCAGGAGGTGACGCTTCGCAATCTGCATCTTCTCCTCCTCCGTATAGCCCGAAATTTCAATAATTTCCATTCGGTCAAGGAGCGGCTCAGGGATTGTTTCAATCGCATTTGCAGTTGTGATAAAGAGGACGTGGGAGAGGTCATATTCGAGTTCCACATAGTGATCGCGGAAACTGCTGTTCTGCTCAGGGTCTAGGACCTCAAGCAGAGCCGAGGAGGGATCGCCACGGAAGTCCCGACCCAGCTTATCGACCTCGTCAAGCAGAATCAGCGGATTGTCGCAGCCAGCATTCCGAATGGCTTGGATGACCCGGCCCGGCATTGCGCCAACATAGGTTCTGCGGTGGCCACGGATTTCTGCCTCGTCGCGAACTCCGCCGAGGGACATGCGCACATATTCGCGCCCTAGCGCAGCGGCTACGGAACGCGCAATCGAAGTTTTACCGACGCCCGGAGGTCCGACGATGCAGAGAATGGGGCCTTTGACCGTTAAGTCTCCGCTCTTCGTCTTCTGCTTCCGAACCGCGATGTACTCGATGATTCTCTCTTTGACCTTTTTTAAGCCATAGTGGTCACGATCCAGGACCTTCTGGGCTGAATCGAGGTCGATAATCTCATCGTTCATCTCACCAAAGGGCAGGTCTAGAAGCAGCTCGATCCAATTGCGCTGGACCAGCGCCTCAGGGAAGCTTTCCGGAATCCGACGCAGGCGGTCAATTTCCTTGCGGACCTTGACCTTGTCCTCTTCCTTCATCTTGCTATCTTCAAGGCGCTTGGCTAAATTCTCAATTTCCGGATTGCCACCATCACCGAGTTCTGCTTCGAGGGCCTTAATCTGCTCACGAATCATGATCTTTCGCTGATTGCCCTCGAGGTTCTTCTCGACTGAGCGCGAGAGATTGCGGCCCATCTTCCAGATTTCCAGCTCCTCGTGCATTAGCTCGACCAGCCGCTGCATTCTGAGGTCGCCATCGAGGATCGTCAAGAGGTCATAGCGCTCGGTATATTCCAGATCGAGGATGGAGCAGATAATATCCATCACCTGCATATTGTCCTCGGTGCTTTGGATCAGCCAGATTACATCGCGCGACAATTCACCAATTGAGGGCGCAACCTTCTTAAACAGTCTGCTCAAAGTCTTGCGCATGGTTTTGCGCATTCTCTCAGCATTAATATCTGCTTTAAAGAAGGGCTCCAGAAGCTGGGCTTTGGCCGTGTAATAAAAGGGCTTCTCCGTTCCCTCACCGGGCTTTTCGACCTGCTCTATATTGCTGAATTCACAGCGTGAGAGGCCGAGGCAGGAAACTCTGAGCGTCCCATCTTCTTCATCGACAACAACGTCCAGTTCGGCAACTGTCGCAATCGGGTAAAATTCAGAAATTTCCGGTTCTTCAATATAGGGGTCCTTCTGGCAGACGGCGATAACCTTCCGATTGCCTTTTAAGGCATGGGTAACCGCCAGCTTCCCGAGCTCACGCGAGACCTCAAAGGTTAGGCGGGTGTGGGGAAATAGAACCACATTCCGTAAAGGTAAAAGGGGTAGTGCTTCACCCTCCAATTTTTTTAATTCAAGTTTATCAATCATTGCTTATAGACAGGCCTACCTTTCAATGAATTATTATACCATACGAGATTTTTCTAAGGCTTAAGGAAAGCCCCCGACAGTCCAGCTGAGCCTGGGATATTAGAGCTCCATCTCGCTCACTTTTTGGACTTCTTTGGGCAACCATTTGCCAAATTTAAAGTAGATGAAATTGGCAATTAAAGTGACTGACCAGGAAATTGGATAAGATAAGATAATTACATCAATTGAGTCCCAGAGCGGCAGGGCGATATAGAGCCAGAGAATTCTTAATCCGCACATCGAGACCAGGGCGATAATCATCGGAGGCAAGCTCTTCCCGGTCCCTCGCACGAAGCCGGCTAGGACATCCGAGATGCCAAAGACCCAGTATGTCGAGGCCAAAAAGAGCATCATTCTCAAGCCATAATACTGCACATTCGGATCCGAGTTGAAAACCCCAATCAGCTGATGCCGGAAGGTCAAAACCATGGCCGAAAGCACAAAGGCAATGCCGGAGACTAGTGCCACCGCAGACTTTGCCCCCTGCTTTAAGCGGCGATAAAGACCTGCCCCGAGGTTTTGGCCAGCAAAGGTCGTAGCGGCCAAAGAAATGGCCTGCAGCCCGGTAAAGATAAAGCCGTCAATTCGCCCGGCGGCTGCAATACCAGCAATCGCATCGGAGCCAAAGGAGTTAATCTTAGATTGAATTAGAACATTCGACAAAGAGATTACGACTGACTGCATTCCGGCAGGCAGACCAACGGCTAAAATCCGCTGTAAAAAGTCAAAGTTAATTCGGATATCGCGCAAAAAGAGGCGGAAGGGTTCATCTGAACGAACCAGGGTGACAATTACTGCAAGCGCCGCAATCGTCTGTGAAAGCACGGTCGCCCAGGCTGCACCCTTAATGCCCCAGTTCCAGTACTTAACAAAGATAAAGTCAAAAATAATATTGCCCGTCGCGGAGATTAAAAGAAAGATGAAAGGCCGCTGTGAGTCGCCGGTCGCCCGTAAAATACCCGCCCCCATATTGTAGATTAGGAGCGGGATAATGCCGAGGAAAAATAGGCGCATATAAGCAGTTGCGCCTTGCATGATGTCTTCCGGGGTCTGCATCAGCTCCAGGAGGGTCGGTGCTAAAAACCAACCCGCAACGGTCAAGAGTAAACCACTCGCCAGTGCCACTGCATGTGCGGTGTGGACAGTGTGGTAGAGCGAATCATAGTCCTCACCGCCATAGAACTGGGCGACCAGCACCGAGACACCTGTCGCCAAGCCCATGAAGAGCCCGATTAACATCATCGAAACCGAGCCAGTCGCGCCGACACCTGCCATCGCCTCCTTGCCGGCATAACGCCCGACAATTAAAAGGTCGGCAGCATTATAAAGTTGCTGCAAAAAATTAGTTAATAAAAGAGGCAGGGCAAAGAGCAGCAACTGCTTCCAAATGACCCCCTCGGTTAAATTACTCCTTTTTAATCTAAAACCTAGACGCATCCTTCTTCTCTAGCCTTCTTTCTCTACTTCCCTCTACATTCTCTCTATTCTGCTCGTCTTTTCAGCTCAGTTCTGCCAGAAAAAGTTCTCGCAGGACTAAACTATTTCTGCTCCGCCGGGTCGCTCCCTCCGAGCCGGGCGGCAAAGTCCTTAAAGCCAAAGCGCTTGAGTAGACGCGGCGGCTGATTCGGTCCTCGGTAGAGGACTAAGTCAGGGTGAGCCATCCCGTTAAACATCGTCGTCTTAACATGGGTGTATAGGGCCATGTCGCAAAAGACCAGACGGTCACCACGTGCCAATTCCACGCCAAAGCTATAATCCCCGAAACTATCGCCGGCCAAACAGGAAGGTCCGCCGAGGCGATAGCTGTAAGCGAGCTCCGCTGCCTCCCCCGCTAGCACTTCGCGATCCTTGACGGCAAAGAGCCGTGGCCGGTAGGGCATCTCTAGGACATCGGGAGTGTGGCAGGTCGCAGAAACATCTAGTATAGCATTAACTAGCTGATTCGGCTGGAAGTCGAGAACAGAGCAAAGTAACCAGCCGGCATCATAGCAAATGGCCTCACCCGGCTCGAGGTAGACTTCCGCTAAATTATGCCGCGCCTTGAACTCGCGTAAGAAGGGCACTAAGGCCTTTAAATCATAGTCCGCCCGGGTCAGATGGTGACCTCCACCGAGATTGACCCACTCGACCTGCTTTAAAAGTTCAGGGAACTTGGCTTCGAGCGCGTCGACCACCCCTTTTAGGGGCTGGAAGTTCTCTTCGCAAAGGCAGTGCAGATGGATGCCGGAAAGCGGAGCGTAGAGCTCCTTTGAATCCTCTGGCAGCCCGCGCTCTAAAGCGTAGGCCGCTAAATCCTGAGCCAAAAGACTTGCTGTCGTACCCAGACGCGAGCCTGGAGCGGCCGGATTATAAAGGTCAGTTTCAACCTCGGAATACTCTGGATTCAGGCGTAGACCAATACTTAATTCACGGCTATCTCCGCTTGCTCTTCGCCTTGCTCGTTCCGCCTCGACCAGGGGTAAGGCCTCAATGATTTGCCGGTAGCGGTTAAAAATCAGCTTGTCGACACAGGGCAGGACCGCCTCGAGCTCCCCTGGGGCATAGGCTGGTGAATAGACCTGAACTTCTTTACCCATCGCCTCATAGGCGAGGCGCGCCTCATTGTAGCCCGAGGCTGCAGCACCAGCTAAGTACTCTGCAATCAGCGGGTAGGTCTCATAAAGCGAATAAGCCTTCTGAGCGAGGAGAATTTTTACTCCGGCCAATTCAGCTAGCTCTTTTAAGAGCTCCAGATTCGCCCTCAACAAGCGCTCATCGGTAATAAAGGCCGGTGAATCAAAAGTCGTAAAATCAATCTCCGAAGGGGCCAAACGCGTCCGCAAGGCGGCTAAGTTTGCCTGCTTTTCCAATAAAGCCTGAATTTTCTCTGCCGACATAAAAATCTCCTTATAGGCGCTGAGCGCCGGGCACATTGTGCACCGGCGCAAGCTCTAAGAACTATCCTCGAGCCAAGAATTCATTGAGACTCGAGTGCTTAAACTGATTAACTATGGAACCAGGGTCGGATTAAAGTCTTCCTGCCAGGGCAGTCCATATTCATTTAACATCTGCATAAAGGGATCCGGATCCATCTCCTCAACGTTGTGGACACCAGGTTTCTTCCACTCGCCGCTGAGCACTAAGGAGGTGCCAATCATCGCCGGCACACCAGTCGTATAGGACACGGCCTGAGCACCAGTCTCACGGTAGCAAGCCTCGTGATCACAGATATTAAAGAGGCGATAAAGCTTTTCTTTGCCGTCCTTTTGGCCCTGGAAGATGCAGCCAATATTGGTCTTACCCTTAGTTCTCGGACCCAGTGATGAGGGATCGGGTAAAACTGCCTGGAGGAACTGCAAGGGGATAATCTCCTGGCCCTGGAATTGAATCGGCTCAATCGAGGTCATGCCGACATTAATCAGGCAGTTCAAGTGGCGTAAATAGGACTCACCAAAGGTCATGAAGAAGCGAATTCTTTCAATCCCCTTGATATTCTCGGCCAAAGACTCCAGCTCCTCGTGATAGAGCAGGTACATGTCCTTTTCCCCAACTTCTTCAAAATTGTAGCTACGCTTAATCTCCATCGGAGCAGTTTCAATAAACTCGCCCTTTTCCCAGTAACGGCCATTTGCCGAGACTTCGCGAATATTGATCTCTGGATTAAAGTTGGTCGCAAAGGGATAACCGTGGTCACCACCATTGCAATCGAGGATATCAATCTGGCGGATGCTATCAAAATGATGCTTCTGCGCATAGGCAGAGAAGACCCCAGTCACACCCGGATCAAAGCCACTGCCGAGGATTGCGGTTAGGCCCTTTTCCTTAAAGCGGTCACGGTAGGCCCACTGCCATTTGTACTCAAACTTAGCCGTATCCTTCGGCTCATAGTTGGCTGTATCGACATAGTGCGTGCCAGTTTCCAGGCAGGCATCCATTAAGGTCAAATCCTGGTACGGAAGGGCCAGGTTTAAAAGCACCTCCGGCTGATAAGCGCGAATCAATTCGACAACTTCTGCCGTATTGTCAGCGTCGACAGCAGCGGTTTCGATCTTGCTGCCCTTGCCCTCTAAAGACTTGGCCAAAGCGTCACATCTTGCCTTGGTTCTTGAGGCAATCATGAACTCGGGAAAAGTTTTAGAATTCTGGACCATTTTATGAACGGCAACAGTTGCCACTCCACCTGCACCGATAACTAGGGTTTTTGCCATAGCATCCTCCTTGAAAAATCTATTCATTAAAATTTATTATTTATCTATCCTGACAAGCTTATCACAGTTTCCCTTAATTTAAGCCTGAAAGAAAGTCTAAAAGATACGTTTTTTCTTCGTTTTCTCGTCAAGCCTTTGCAAAATTGCATCCCGCAGGGCAATCACCAAGATTGAGAGGATTACCGCCTGCAAAAAGCTCACAGAGGAAACCCCCTGACTATGCTCGGAAGCATGGAGGAGAGCTAGCGGATAGGCAATCATCTGAATCACTAGCCCGACCAGGTAGCCAATCCCCAAAGTCAGGCAGCCCGTAAGCTTTAGGGAGAAAGCCAAGAGGCGCAAAATCAGATAAAAGAGCGCAAAGAAGAAACTCAATTGTAAGGCCGCAGAAAAACTGCTCACCTTAATCAAAACACCCAGCTCAGAAAAGCCGTAAAAAAGCAGGGTTGTAATTAACCAGGAAATTAAAAAATGCATTATTACCTCCTTTTTCAACCTTCCTCTAAGTCTAAACTGCCGGGTTCTAAAATCTTTTCAAAGCCACTAGCTTATGGAGCAGTCGCAATTAAAAGCAGCTCACGCAGCAACTTCGCTGCGGCGGCAGTTGAAATGCCGCTCTCATCCCAAGGTGGGGAGAGCTCCATCAGGTCAAAGCCGACCAGATTCAGCCCGCGCAGGGATAAAAGCTCGGTCAAAAGCTCCCGAAAATCTGGTCCACCAGGTTCCGGAGTGCCTGTCCCGGGAAAGACCGAAGGGTCTAAAACGTCTAAGTCGAGGGTCAGATAGACCGGCGCAGCACTCTCTTTTAGAGCCTTTAACTTCTCACCCATGCCGCGAATTGAGAAGGGGTTGAAGTCCATATTCTGTCGGGCAAAGTCGAACTCCTCTTTGAGCCCCGAACGAATCCCGAAAGAGTGAATCTTGGCCGGCTCGATAAACTCAGCAATTAATCTAATCACATTCGCATGCGAGAGGCGCTCGCCCAGATACTGCTTACGTAAATCCGTATGCGCATCTAAATGCAGCAGCTCCAGATCAGGATAGCGCTCGTGCACCGCGCGCACCGTGGCCAAAGTTAGAAGATGCTCCCCGCCAATCATCACGGGATGCTTAGCGTCCTGCAGCAGCTCCTTAGTGTAGTCCTCGATCAGCTCTAAGGCCCGCTCCGGGTTACCAAAGGGCAGCTCTAAATCTCCAGCATCGTGGACTAAAATTTCCTCTAGGTCACGATCCTGGTAGGGTGAGTAGGACTCCAGGCCCCAGGACTCGACGCGCATTCTCTCCGGGGCAAATCTCGTCCCCGGGCGAAAGCTCGTAGTCCCATCGAAAGGCGCGCCAAAAATTACCCATTCGGCCGCCTCATACTCATGTGTAAAACCGCAGAAACGCGGGATACTCGGTCTATTTTCTAAATCCATTTAGAACCTCACTGTCTAAAGCTTGCTCGATTTAATCCTCATCTAAGGCTGCATTGAATAAATCCAGAACATAATTTGGTAAGGCAAAGCAGCCACGATGCAGCTCTGAATTATAGTAGCGGGTGCTGAGCCCCCGCGCCTCCCAGCGCTCTGGGTCATGGTCTTTAATCGGATCATATTTTAAAGATAAGAAACCGAACAGCCAGTGCCCTGAAGGATACATCGGGATATGTGCCTGGTAGCAGCGAGCCAGGGGGAAAATTGCCGAAGTCTTCGAATAAATTAAGGAGACCTCGCGGGCATTTTCCCGGTAGTAGGGGCTCTCGTGCTGGTTAACAAGGATACCATCGGAGTTTAGTCTGGCCATGCAATTGCCGTAAAACTCCTTTGTGAACAGCGATTCACCGGGGCCAAAAGGATCCGTAGAATCGACAATTATTAAATCATAACTTGCTTCGGACTGGCGCACAAAGCGTAGCCCGTCATCGTAATATACTGTAACCCTGGGATCGTCAAAGCCTTGCGCCAAGCTCGGAAAGTAAAGCTTTGAAACTTCGACCACTTCGCGGTCAATCTCGACTAAGTCAATTGACTCGAGCTCAGGGTAGCGGATCAGCTCGGTTAAAATACCGCCGTCACCACCACCGACCACCAGCACGCGGCGCAGCTTTGGATGCACCGCCAAGGGCACGTGAACCAGCATTTCGTGGTAAATGAACTCGTCCTTTTCACTCAGCATAATGCAGCCGTCCATGACCAGGACGTTGCCGAATTCGAGGGTTTTAAACACCTCAATCAATTGATACTCCGAGCGCCGTGAACAGAGCTGCTCTTCGACCTTAAAGGAGAAGCCCGCCCCACCCGTGTGCTGTTCTGTATACCAAAGCTGATTCATTAACTTACCTCACTTCACCACGTTCAGGCGCTCCAAGTCCAGATCTTCCGTACCCGTCATTGAAGCCCCCTTGGCCTTTGCGTAATCGATGTAGTTTAAAACCTCCGCAGTCACCTCTTCACCCGGGGCGAGAATCGGGATCCCCGGTGGGTAACACATCACGAATTCACCGGCGACCCTGCCGATACAGTCCTCTAAGGGGAGCTGCTCAGCCTTTGCATAGAAGGCCTCGGCCGGACTTAAAAGTAACTTCGGGGCCAAATACTCAGAAGCCAATAAGCCCTCAGGATCGCGCCCATAGCGCCGCCGAATCTCACTTAAGGCAGCAATTAAGCGCTCCACAGCCATTGGCCGATCACCAATTGAGAGAATTGCCAACACGTTACCGAGGTCACCGAACTCAGCCTGGATTTCATACTCGTCCCGCAGTAAATCGTAGACCTCGATCCCGGCCAAACCCATCGCCCGGGTGTGGATTGAAAGCTTAGTTTCATCGAAGTCATAGAAGGCGTCGCCGTCTAAAAACTCCTTGCCAAAGGCGTTGAAACCGCCGATTTTATTAATTTCGCTGCGCGCATAGCGAGCATATTCCAAAAGCTTCGAAAAAGTCTCCTCCCCACGTAAGGCCAGATTGCGCCTAGAAATATCTAGAGAGGACATCAGGAGGTATGAGGCCGAGGTGGTTTGGGTCAGATTAATAATCTGGCGCAGGTAACCGAGGTCTTCAGACATCCCCTCCCCGGCTAACAGGAGCGAGGACTGGGTCAGTGAGCCACCAGTTTTATGCAGTGAAACGGCAGCCATATCAGCTCCCACCTCCATCGCTCCGGCAGGTAGGTCCTCTGAGAAATAAAAATGCGTTCCGTGGGCCTCATCGACCAGGACCTTTAGCCCCTTACTCTGGGCCAGTTCAGTAATTTCTGCAAGCCTTGCACAGACCCCATAGTAGGTCGGATTATTGACCAGAATTGCCTTCGCATCGGGGTGCTCAGAAATCGCTGCAGCGACCTTTTCGTAACTCATGCCGAGCGGGATTCCTAGCTCCTCATTGAGCCCCGGATCAACATAGATCGGAATCGCGCGAGCCAAGATTAAGGCATTAATTGCCGAGCGGTGCACATTGCGCGGCATAATGATTTTTTCGCCGGGATTGACGGTCGCTAAAATCATCGCCTGCACTGCAGCTGAGGTCCCATTGACAATAAAATAAGCTGCCTCAGCTCCGAAAGCATCAGCTGCCAGCTCCTCAGCTTCCTTAATCACTGAAACTGGGTGAATCAGGTTGTCGAGCATCTTCATCGAATTAGCATCGACAGCTAAGGTATCGGCACCGAGGAACTCCACCAACTCAGGATTGCCCGGGCCCTTTTTATGGCCGGGCACATCAAAGGAGAGAATCCTGCGCTTTTTATAGCGCAGCAAGGCCTCGTACAATGGTGCTTTAATTTGTGAAAGTTGAAACTTGCGCATCGCCACCCTACTTTTACTTAGAGATCAAAAATATTCGAACCAGAATAGATGTCAATCATCTCCCGCTGCAAGGCCTCATGAATCTTCAAGCGATGAGCCGGCGGAATTTCGTAGACATCAGTATTGAAGAGATAATTTTGCAGGACTATCTCCTTAATCATCAGCCTGGTGTGGAAGAGATTGGCCTGGTAGACGTTGATATCTGTTGCATCATAGCGCCGCAGCTGCTCCTCCGAGATAAAGTCCTGAATCGACCGGATTGGATGATCGAGGAAGTGCTTTTGACCATTGGTGTCACGGGTAAAACCACGCACCCTGTAGTCAATAGTCATAATGTCCGACTCGAAGGAATCAATCAGGTAATCGAGGCAGATAATGGGTGAGACAGTTCCGCAGGTCGCCACATCAATGTCGACCCGGAAGGTCGAAATCGCCCGGTTCGGGTGGCTCTCAGGGAAGGTGTGCACGGTAATATGACTCTTATCGAGGTGGGCGTGGATGGTCTCGCCCTCTGCCTCTGTAGCTTTAGACTCAGTAGAATCCTCGCTCGCTAAAGCCAAGTCCTCACGTTGTAGAGGTGGCGGTGGGAGCTTCGGCCCCTTCGTCTTAACCTTCTCGAGCTCCGGTGAAATCGGACCCGAACCATCACTATAATAGCCCCAGTTATTCGACTTATCCTGCCGCTCCTTATTGACCGGTTCTTCAGCGAAGAGAATATTGACTGAAGCACCCTGCGGATCGTAGTCCTGCTTGGAAATATTCAGGATTGTCGCCCCAATCATCTCACAGACTTTGACCAGAATAGAGGTCAAGCGGTCAGAATTATATTGCTCGTTAATGTAGTCGAGGTAATCGCGCTGCTCCCGAAAACTCTTAGCGTAGCAAATATCGTAGATATTGAAGCTTAAAGTCTTGGTCAGATTGTTAAAGCCGTAAAGGCTGAGTTTTTCAGTCATAGTTCTACTCCTTTTGACCCTCAAAAAAGAGCCTATAAGCCCTTTATAGTACAGATAATTCTAACACTTAAAGCGCGGCTAAAAAAGTGCAGAGTGGAAAAGCCGGGGATAGCTCAAAGCTCCCCGGCTAGTGTAGGCCTTTAATTCACTCCATCTGGCTAATTAGCAAAAAGCCTCAGCCAGAACAGATCATCTAGGCTAGCTACTTATTTTTAGCCCAGGCGTTTTTCTAAAGCTTCGCTCAAGCGCTCCATCGCTGCCTCTAAGGTGCTGCGCGGACAGCCGAAGTTCAGGCGCATGAAACCTTTCCCCTCTGGCCCGAAGTCGGTGCCGGGGTTCAGCCCCAGTCCGGCCTCCTCGCAGATAAAGCGGTTCAGCTCGGCCTGCTCCTCTAGGCCTGCCTTCGCCATGAATTCACGGAAATCAATAAAGAGGAGGTAGGTCGATTCAGGGCGATCTGCACGGACTCCATATTTTTCCAAGCTGGCCAAAGACTCCATTAAGAAGTCAATATTGCCCTCGAGGTAGACTAAAAGCTCACGCAGCCAGGCTTCACCATGGAGCCAAGCTGCCCGCATCGCCTGGTAGCCAAAGATATTGCCACTCAGGCCGGAGCGCTTTAACTCAGCGGTGAACTTCTCGCGCATCTCGGGATTTTGAATCACGATTGCCGAAGCCATCAGACCGGCCACGGAGAAGGTCTTGGAAGGTGAGAAGCTACTAATCGTGCGCTCTCTCATGCCCTCGAGATTAGCTGGGGAAATAAAGTCGCGACCACCGTAAATAAAGTCTGCATGGATCTCATCTGAGAAGAGGATCAGGTCATGCTTGATGACAAAATCGCGAATCTTCTCTAGTTCTTCCGCAGTCCAGACTCGACCGATTGGATTATGCGGTGAGCAGAATAAGAGCATTTTCGTTTTCTCATTGACTGCTTTTTCCAGTCCGTCAAAGTCAATCTTCCAGCCTGTCTCATCATGGAGTAAGGGCACGGACTGATTGAGCATGCCATTTTGCTCAATCGTGCGACTAAAGGGGCCGTAAACCGGACTGAGAATAATTACGCCATCACCTCCTTCGAGCAGGGCGCGCATTGCGACCCCGATTGCCGGCACAATGCCTGGTGAATAGACGAACTCATTTTCTTCCATCTCCAGCTCGTAATGTCTGTTAATCCAAGCTTTTACCGTCGAGGCCAAATCTTTAGGCGGCAGGGTGTAACCATAGATATGGTGTGCGGCTCTATCCTCAACGGCCTGAGAAATCTCTTCCGGCGGATAAAATTCCATGTCAGCTATCCACAAGGCGATGACATCTTCCGGCTTTCTCTGGCCGAGGTAGTCAGCATAGACTCTTGCTAAGCCATCCCACTTTACACAGTCTGTTCCACGACGATCTACTCTCTGATCAAAATCATATTTCCGGCTCATAAGGACCCCCTAAGTTTATCTTTAAGACTTTAATTATCATAATATTAGCTTTTGCTAACACATTGACTTTAGTCAAGTCTCGCCGTGCAGTCAATGATGATATAATTAATGCAGAAATTCTGACTGTATATAGTCTTGCCATTTAGAGCAGAAATGGAGATGTATTATGAAAGAACTCAGCGCAGCAAAAACTTTTACCCGGGGCATTGCTATCGGCCCGATTTTCCGCTTAGAAAAGACAGATTTGAAAATTGAGCAAAGTAAGGCAGAAGATCCAAGCCGGGAATGGAAACGTTTCGAACAGGCGGTTGCCAAGTTAGCTGATGAGCTTTTAGCCCTAGCTGAAGAAAACCCGATTTTTGCCGGTCACCTGGCAATTGCCAATGATCCTATGTTAGCCGATCAGGTCAAGGGGAAAATCGAGCAGGGCGCTTCTGCTGAGCAGGCCACCCATGATGCCGTAAAGGAAATCAGGGAGGTCTTTGCCGCAATGGAAGATGAGTATTTACGAGAGCGTGAGGACGATGTTAGAGACATCGGCGAGCGCTTAATTTTAACCCTCCAGGGTAAGAGCGGTAACCCCTTTGAGGACCTAAAAGAGCCCTCCATCATCTTAGCCCAGGATCTCTTGCCCTCAGACACCGCGAAGCTTCCCCTCCAGCTAGTCCTCGGTTTTATCACCGCCGCCGGAGGTGTGACCTCGCATGTCGCAATCATGTCGAAAAGCCTCGGCGTCCCTGCCCTGGTCGGAGTGAGCGAGATTTTAGAGGCTAGTAAGGATGCCAAAACTCTGGCCTTTAACGCCGCGAGCGGCGAAATTTTGATCGACCCCGATGCCGCCACAGAGGAGCGCTATCGCCAGCTACGCGAGGACTTTCTAGCTGCCGAAGAAGAGTTAAAGTCTGCAGCAGCTAAACCAGCTCTGACCACTGACGGGAAGCTCCTAAAAGTTTATGCCAACCTCGGCAGCCTCGCCGACCTCGACTTAGCCCTGCCCTTTAAACCTGAAGGAGTTGGCCTCTTCCGCTCTGAATTCCTCTTTATGAATTCTGCTAACTGGCCTAGTGAGGACGAGCAATTTGAGGTCTATAAGAGCGCAATCACCGCCCTCAACGGCGGAGAGTTGATCCTGCGCACCCTCGATATCGGCGGCGATAAGGCACTCCCCTATTACAGCTTCCCAGTTGAGGAAAACCCCTTCCTCGGCTGGCGTGCAATCCGCTTCTGCCTCGACCGCGAGGAAATGTTTAAAACTCAGCTTAAGGCAGCCCTTCGTGCTTCTGCCTTTGGTGATTTAAAGATTATGTACCCAATGATCGTCTCACCGGGAGAATTCCGCCGGGCTAAAGCCCTCTGTGAGGCAGCCCAGGCCGAGCTAAAGGCTGCAGGAATCGACTTTGACCCTGAAACTCCCCAAGGCATTATGGTCGAAACTCCGGCCGCCGTCTTAATGGCCGAGGAACTGGCTCAGGAAGTCGACTTCTTCTCCATTGGGACCAACGATTTAACCCAGTATGTGCTGGCCTGCGACCGCGGTAACAATAAGCTGGCCGAGCTTTATAACCCCTTGAATCCAGCTGTGCTTAGAGCCATCTATAAGACGATTAAGGCCGCTAACGAGGCCGGAATTGAGGTCGGAATGTGCGGTGAATTTGCTGGTCGACCTGAAGTTACTGAGCTTTTACTCGGCTTTGGGCTCGATGAATTCTCGATGTCCGCTGGTGACATGGCAGTCATTAAAAACCGCCTGCAACAGCTGAATTATGCCGAGGCCAAAGCCTTTGCCCTGGAAGTTTTAAGACTTTCGACGATTGAGGAAGTTGAAGCAGCTTTAAAAGCTAGAGCCTAGCTTCTTAAGCGCTACTCAGCCAATTAGCTAGAGTTTTAAGCTATAAGTAAAAGTAATTAATTAAACTATGAGTAATAAAAAGGGCGAGTTTTCTAACTCGCCCTTTTATCTTAAAAGCCTCAGCTTTTTAATTATTCTTTGCTATTCGCCAAGCCCGGACTCCAGTGTCTCAATGATACTTGCCAAGTCGGCTTCTTCGTTCGGGCCATCGACCTCGATCACGATTTCTGAATCCTTAGTAATCCCAGCACCCATCAGCATTAAAACCGACTTCGGGTTGATTACCTTATCCTTAAAAAGAATCCGAATCTCAGAATCCAATTTAGCGCAAGCCTGTGAAAAAATCGTTGCAGGACGCAGATGTAGGCCGGACGGATTCTTAACTGTATATTCCTTGCTAAGCATGAGACACCTCTCTTTTTGCGCCGATTAGCGCAGTGATTTCTACAAATAATTCTAGTCTATTTTCAGAATTTTTTCTAGCACTTGCCTAAAAGCCAGGCATTTTTATGCCATAGATCCTCTCACCTAGCAGTTGTTACAGCCAGTTTTAAGCTTCATCAATATACTAGGGAAACAGTTTATGGACAAAGGAGTTTTACTTATGAAAGAGAAAACATGGCTATTTCCAGCCATTCTACTCGGCTTATCCTTCTTTTTTGCTGTACTTTGGGTCAAGCCGATTGGTGTTTCAACTCAGTTTAGCGTCGCTGCCGGCATGGCTCAGCGCGTCTTTAAGCCGACTCTGGTTTACGAGGACGCTGAGAGTAAATCAGGCTATGCTTCGACTAATGCCTACTTAAATAAAAGCGGAGGAAAGCTCGCTAAGGCTGTAGCTCACCCCCTGAACTATGGCATGGTCTTCGTTCTGGCAATTCCGCTCGGAGTTTTCCTGGGCTCGAGCTTAGATTCTAAGCGCCGTGAGCGTAAGCAGGAACTGGCTAAGTTTAAGCAGGCTGCGAAAGAAGATAAGCTGGCACGGAAAAGCGACGCCGAGATTATTAATCAATTAAATGAGCCAATCAACCACAGTGCTTACGGCCTGTCGTTTTTAGCAGGTCTTTTGCTGATCTTTGGCGCACGGCTGGCCGGAGGCTGCACCAGTGGGCATATGATGAGCGGGATTATGCAATCCAGTATCAGCGGCTATATCTTTGCGCTCGTCGTCTTTGGCCTTGCGATCCCCCTAGCCTTTTTACGTGCTCGTAAAAATTATAAGCAGTAGCTCAGGAGGTTTAGAAAATGTTAATTAAAGCAATTATACTCGGTGGCTTCTTCGGCTTTGCTCTCTACCAGGTCGGCGCCCACCTACCCTCGAAAATCGAAGGCATGCTGCGGCTCGAAGACTTTAGCCTGATGAAAAGCATCCTCTTTGCAATCGGCTTATCTAGCGTTCTTTTAGCCCTCGCCCAGATGCTCGGCATCTTCAATCTCGCTCATCTTAGCGTAAAAAATATGCACCTCGGTGTAATTGTCGGTGGCCTCATCTTTGCCCTAGGCTTTGCCCTCGGGGGTACCTGCCCGGGAACCTGCATGGCCGCTCTCGGCAGCAGACAAAGCTGGCAAAAAGGCCTCTTTGCTCTACTCGGTGGGCTGTGTGGCGCAGTCTTATTTAACCTGAGCTATGGGGCAATCGCCAAAACAGGGATTTTCACTGCCCTGGACTGGGGTAAACTGACGCTCTTTAAGCTCAGCGAGGACTACCCCTCAGTCTTAGGACTCGGCTTTAGCGGTCTTTTAATCACCGGTCTCTTAATGATGGGCATCGCCTTTATCTTGCCAGATTACAGACTGCCAAAGGCTTTAAGAGAAAGTCAAAAGAACTAAGATAAGCTCTATCCCCTTTACTTAGGGCTTTTCAGGCCTGCCGCCTGACGAAATTTATCCGCCTTTTCATACTCGGCCGGGGTCAATAAGCTCACTACGACATAGACCAGAAGAGATAAAAGCACCCCGGCCATTATCTGCTTTGTTGAATGCAGCTCCCAGGGTAAGGCTAAGGGCAAACCAAAGCTCACACTGAGGTGGATTAAAGTAAAGATTAAGCCAGCCAGCATTGAAGCAAAGGCCCCCTTACTATTACCCCGCCGCCAAAAGAATCCGAGCAATAAGGGGACCAAGACCCCAGTCGTAATCGCATCAGAAGCAATCCAAGTCACATCTAAAATCGAGCGAATTCTGAGCGCTACAGTAAAGGCAATCAAGGTCACGATCGCCGTCGACCAGCGCGAACGCTGTAAGGCACTCTGCCCTTTCTGGCCCCAGAGATCTATGGTCAAGGTCATCGCCCCCGTGTTGATTAAAGAATCCATAGTTGACATAATCGCCGCTGAAATCCCAATAAAGACTAAAGCCGCTGGAATCGGGGCTAAATAATCCTGGACCACAGCTGCCACCACCCCACCTTCAGGGAGAGTAGGATAAAGTTTAAAGGCAGCCATCCCGGTCAAAACTACAATTAAATAAAGTGGAATATAAAGAATAAAGCTCAAAGCCGTCATCTTTCTGGCATCCTTTACCGTCCTGGTCGCCGAAATCCGCTGCCAAACATTTGCCTGAATAGTCCAGGCCAAAGCAAAGGCCAGAACATAGGAAATATACTTCCGCCAAGTCCCAGCAAAGTCTAAATAGGAGAGCTTACCAGCAGCAGAGGCTTCTACAGCAATCGCCGTCCAGCCTCCACTTTGCTTCCAAGCCACAATAAACACAATTATTGCTGAAAGCAAAAGCAGTACAAATTGGATAATATCGGTTAAGACAACACCCCGAAAACCACCAAAAATCGAGTAAATAAAAACAATTGATGTGCCTAAAACCACAGCCCACTCATAGGACAAGCCCAGATAATTACCAAAAAACTTACCCACGCCGACCATCTGCGAAGCCGCAGAAAAAGTCATAAAGAGGAAAATAAAGACTGAAAGGAGCTTCGCAACCTTAGGCGAATAACGAGACTCCATCATCTGCCCCTGGGTCAAAAAAGGCAGTTTGCGAATTGCCGCAGCAAGTAAGGTCATTAAAAAAGTCGCCAACAGAACTGGCACCCCATAGTACCAGAAAGCCCCGAGCCCATCGGCAAAGGCTAAGTCTGCAGTCGACAAGGCTGAACCTGCGCCCCACCAAGAGGCGATGAATGTAATCGATAAGGCCCAAAAGGGTAAGCTTCGCCCGGCAAAGAAATAGTCCTCAACCGTCTGGTTTTTCTTCTCCCTCAGCACTGCCAGCATGAGAACTGTAAAGTACAAGAGCAGCGCCCCAACCGAGATCCATTGCAACATTTTTAACTCCTCTCTCGTAAACCATCCTACAATAGCATATTCGCCAAGACTTTTTAGGCCTTAAATAATAAAATTAATCAGAAATATACTGAATCATTTAAACCTCACCCTAAATTACGGCCTCAATACATAAATGTTACTTAAATTTTTTGACAAAAATTTATTAAATATGTATATATAAACGGAGGGAAACATAGCAAGATTCTAATTGCGTTTTCAATGGAGGTATAAGATGTCAAGAAAAATCTCGAAAGGGCTTAAATACAGCTCTATAGCACTAATCCTAATTATTAGTCTACTCTTGAATACTGTCATGCTATTTGCAGATGACCCATCTGGCGATAGCAATGGTAGTGGTGATGGCAATGGTAGTGTTACAGAAGAAAATAATCAGGCTCCCGGCGCGAAGCCAGATTCTGATTCTGATCATCAGCCTCTTGATGATACGGATCTCGATTCTGATTCTCCGAATACTGTAGGTTCAGACGAGAGTACGGATGGGGGCGATGCTGATCGCGATACCGCTGTGGAGGAATCTCCGAATGTTGACTCCACTCCTTTATCTGACCCCGGGACCCCTGTTCCGCTTCAGGATACTACGGCAATATATCTAAACGGAGAAAATGGCGATAACAATAATAATGGCCTATCTCCTGATAATGCTGTCAAAACCTTCGCTCGCGCCAAGCAATTAGCCGAAGAAAATCAAAATATAGATACTATTTATGTTTGTGGAACTGTGGAAATTGCGGACGAGATATCACTCGCAGGCACAAAAGCTATCTTAAAAAGATACAAGAGCCCTGAAGGTAATCTTTTCCAAGATGATCTCCTGAGGTTGAATGGGGGTGAAGCAAGCCTAAAAGACATCACCGTGGATGGCAACTGTCAAACCGATGGGAAATATCCTTCTACTTATACTAAAGGTAGTTTAGTTGATCTTAATGCTGGCACTTTAACGATAGAAGATGGGACCGTTTTACAAAACAATGCAAAATGGAGTTCTACAAATGATTTTAAGGGTGGTGCCATCTATTCATTAAGAGGCAAAATCATTATGTCCGGGGGGGAGATAAAAAACAATATCTCAACTTTTGGGGGCGGCATTTACCTTAATAAATCCGTAATGGAAATGTCTGGCGGAAGGGTCAGTGCGAATAAAGCTTTAAATTCTAATACAGAGCCAGATGGCAACCAAGGTGATTATAGGGCATCTGGAGGTGGTATCACTATCATGGGAGGGTCTAAGCTTACCCTTACTGCTTTTGCCGAAATTTCAGATAATTTCTCTGATGAGATTGGCGGGGGAATTAGTGTGGGCTCGAGAGTCTGGTCTGAAGGTATCGATGAATTATATATGGAAGGGGGAGAAATCCTCCGTAATACAGCTAGAGGTACTGGTGGAGGAATTTTTATATCGACAAAGTTTTGCTTTTATGAAGATAATAAAAAGACATGTGTCGGCCTGCCAGCCAAGGCTTATATTAACGCAGGACTCATCCTAAATAATCAGGTTACCCGCAATAGCGAAACAGGCCATGCCTTCGGTGGTGGAGGAATCTATGTGAATGGTTCTTCAAATGTAGAAGATAATGATCTTGGAACACTATATTTAAAGAATGCTCTAATTATAGATAACGAATCGGAGTGGGAAGGTGGCGGCTATGCGGCCTGTCCAGTTACAAAGACAGAAATACATCTGACCGATGGTGCCGCAATTTACAATAATAAATCTGCAAATGCATCCAAAACTTGGGGCGCAGATCCAATTCAGCAAACACATCAAGACGCCCACGATATTTATATTTTAAGCAGTTATTTATTTGGACTCCATTCGGGTAATCCCAACTATGAAATCTCAGAATACATGCTAGGTGGACAGGCATACAATTGGACCTTCTCGCAGCCTAGTGTAAAAGATTTAAAAGGCGAGCTCCAGTATGGTGAGTTTCTCGCATTGAAAGCCGGCCTAAGCGGGAATAATTTAACTCAGCAACTTGCAAAAGTCATAATCAGCGGAAATAAATCTGCAAGCCGAGGTGGAGGGATTGGCTCTAATGGTAGAGTGATCATCGGAACCCCCGAAGGTGGCCTGATCAGCATCCCAGTTGAAAAAGCTTGGCTTGATAAGAATGATGAGCAGAAGCTACGTCCTGATAGCGTTACAATTAAACTCTTTGCTAAAGTTGCGAATCAAGCTGAACCCTTTGACACCGGTTTAGAATTAATTCTTAGCGCAGTGAATGATTGGAAAGGTGAATTTAAAAACTTAGCAGAAAAGTCAAATGGCGAAGCCATTATATACACAATTGTCGAGCAAAAAGTAGCTGGCTATGATTCTGTAATTAAGGGAAATCCTAGCGATGGATTTACAGTCGAAAATTCACTAACTCCTCCACCAACTGTTCCAAGCGAACCGAGTCAGCCAACGCAGCCGACCACACCGACACCCTCATATCCAGTCGAGACACCCTCTGTACCGATTCAAACAACAGTGCCTCGTGGAGAGGTCGTGCAGAGAGTGCCGCAGGTACCGGCTACTGGCGAAGCAGACACACAGCCGATAATTGCCTTCAGCTTTACTCTGGCAGTTCTGCTGCTCGCTGTGCAACTATTCGCACGGAAATCACAATAAGTTCACAATCGTTCAAGCTTTTACGCTTTTTCTGCCATATTGATTGCTTATTATAGATTCGTAGCGTAAAGCTAACACAACACCTCTTCATATGTCTCCTCTTTTAAGAAAGCCCTGCGTTCTGCACGGGCTTTCTTATCTTTTTAGCCCGATTTGTTTTACTTGCTTTATTTCGTGCTATTATGCTCATAAAAGCGCATCTTCGCAGCTCCTTTAAGGCCTTGCGAAATCTTGAAATGCTATCTATTAGAGGTGTTAAATGAAGCAAAAATTGTCCACTTATTTTGCCGGTCGCAATCTCCCTCGCGAAATATTTAACGACTGCATCGGCTCCTTGCTCTACGCAATCGGAATCTATTATTTTGCCAGTAATGCCGACTTTGCCCCCGGTGGGATCTCAGGTGTTGCGATTATCATCAATTACTTTTTCCACTTCCTGCCTATCGGTACCGTCTCCCTCATCCTAAACATCCCCATAATCCTTGGCTCTAAGCGCTATCTCGGTGTCGGCTACCTCCTGCGGACTTTCCGCACCCTAGTCATCTCCGCCTTTTTTATGGACCTCGTTGTCCCCCTCCTTGGCATGTACCAGGGTATGCACTTACTCGCAGCGATTTATGCTGGGGCCTTTTCCGGAGCCGGCCTCGCCATTATTTACAATAACAACACCTGCACCGGTGGAACTGACCTGGTCATCATGTCCGCCCGCAAGGTTAAGCCCCACCTTTCCATCGGCCAAATTACCATGGTCATTGATGGTTCGATAATTTTTGCCGGCTGGTTAGTCTTTAAAAATATAGATGCTGTACTTTACGGCTTTCTCTTCACAGCCGTTTCGACCATCGTAATTGATAAGATGATGTACGGTTTCACCGCCGGAAAACTCGCCATGATTATCTCGGACGACAGCGCAGAAATTGCCAAAATTATCGGCCAAAAAATTATGCGCGGCTCGACCCGTCTCTTGGCCAAAGGCTCTTACTCCGGCTCCGACAAGGATGTTTTGCTCTGTGCCTGTAACCGTGCACAGCAGGTCCAGCTGAACCAGATTGTAAAGGAGATAGACCCCTCGGCCTTTGTGATTATCCTGGACTACAACGAAGTCCGTGGCCAGGGCTTTTTGCCCCACGACTAAAGGCTGATTGCATAGCTTAAATATTTTTTAATTTGTCAAAGTTATAATGCTGCCTAAAAACTGATAGAATGGGCTCATGTTTAATTTGGGCTTTAACTTCTTCGGGCAGGCCGCAGACGAGAATGAGCAAAGAGACGAAGCTAAGAGCAGTCCTGCTCCCAGCACTGCGGACTATCTCCCCCTAAAACAGGAGGCTGAACTACCACCACCGGAACCCTACCTCAGCTTTAGCTCCTCGGCCAAGCCGCGGACTGAAGTCGAGATGGCAACTCCGAGCAAGCTGAAACCGAGCCAGAGCTTTCTCTACATTCTGGGCATGCTCTTAATTTTGCTCTTAACTTTTCACCTAATCTTTAGGCACTACGATAAGAGCGCCGTTAAATCGATCCTCTCCTCAGCCAACTTCTTTTATATTTTCATCGCAGTCGGGCTGATCTTCCTCATGCAGGTCACCTTTGGCACCGTCCTGCTCGGCTTAACTGCCCGCTCTGATGAGCAAAAATACCCCTTCATGCTCGGTCTGAATACTGCAATGATTGGCTTTTTCTTTAACAACATCACCCCCTCCTCCTCCGGCGGTCAGCCGATGGAGATTTACTATCTATACCGCTGCGGGGTGCGAATTGCCAATGCCTCACTCAGCTTTATTGCCCTTTCACTCTTCTACTACCTGGCCAAATTAGTCCTCGGCCTACTCGCCTTCTTTCTCAATCCAAAGGCTGCCTGGGCAGCCCTCAGCGGCTACCATCTCTTTTTTATTATCGGTACTGTCATACCAATTTTTATGGCAATGCTCTGCTTGATGCTTCTCTTCCGGCCAAAGCTTGTCGCCAATATTTCCCGCCGCTGCTTAGAGTTTCTAATTGCGAAAAGAATTATTAAGCGCCGGCAGTCTGCACGCTTGAAACTGGATAATTGGCTCGAGCAATATGAGGGCGGAAGCCGCCACCTGAGCGCCAATTTAAGCGAGATATGTCAGAACTTTGTCTACTTTCTTGCTGGAACTTTGGCCTCCTACACAGCCAGTTATTTCTGCGCCCTGGCAATTGGAGCGCGGCCAAATTACTTTGAATTTATGCGCTTGCAATCCCTCTACTACCTGACTTCTACTGCCCTGCCCACGCCTGGCGCGGTCGGCCTCGGTGAAAGTAGCTTTGCCAAGATTTTTTCTTACTGCCTAGGTCCGGAAAAGGCTGTCGCAACCATGATCTTAAGTCGCAGTGTCTCCCTTTACTTCTTCCTTTTAATCGCCCTCGGCTTTGTGATCTACGCCTTTAGTACCGCCGGCCGCGGACAGTACAGGATTAACGCCCAGCGCATTAAAAAAGCGGGCTAGCCGACTTTAGCTAACCCACTTTACTAAGCTTAATTATTTTAAGTGAAAAACTATGAGCAGGGCTGCCTCGCTAGAGCAGCTCATTACTTACTCTTCCGCTCAGCTTCCTTACTGCTTTTTGCAGCTTTACTCTTGTCTTCTTTGGCTTGCTTAGTCGGCAAGTGCTTTGCAGCCTCACGCCTCATTTCTGCAGTCATTTTATCGCCATGCTGCCAGATAAAGTCATCCACGTAGTCGGGATTGTGCTTCGAATATTCGCTAAGCGCCCAGACTATGGCCCTCCTGACCAGACTGTCTTGACAATCAAGATTGCTTTCGAGAATCTTGGTCAGCAGTTCACTATCTGTATCTTCACGGAGTGGAATTTGGTGGACTATCGCAATCCGCCGCACGCTCGGGTCATTGTAATGTGCCCATTCCAGAATATGACGTTTGGCCTTCGGGTGGCGGGCTGTAATCTTTGCCACAAGGCGGCCCATGCTATCTGAGATATCCCAGCCCGGCTTCTCCTGCACCAGGCGCCGCAGCTTAAACAAGTCTCTTTCAGTTAATTCAGAAGCTCGGTTCTGAAGGTAGTCTAGAGCGAGGTATTGAAACTCTCGATAGAGTTGGTCCCAGCAAGCTTGGACATACTCCCAGTCCAGCGGCTCCTCCGGATTTTCCTCACTTAAATAGGTCTTACTAATCTCACGTCTGACCTGCGCAGGAATCCCCAGAAACTCATAACGGCCCTGCAAATACTTGGACACCGTTTTGCCCTTCTCAGGATCACTCTTGCGGATCATTTCGGTACAGACTTGCTTAAAATTCATTGACACCCTCCAATATACAAATAGCAACCAGAAAAACTGCCTTAGGTGTCTATTATACCATCTCGATATAATCCGCTAATTTAATTTTATAATTAGAATTTTTAAGGCCGGCCAAAATACATCACCGTGTAGCGATTTCCGCCTACGGTAATAGTTCTAACTGCCAGCCTAGTGAGCTCAGGATTAATCATATTGCCCCAATGCCCTGGCGAGTTCTTAAAGCCGTCATAAATCTCCTGACCGCTTGCCGCCCAACTGTACAAAGAGATATTTTCAGCCGTCATTGAGAATCCGGCATTAATGCCCATCCTGGTTGCGCTAGAACCGTCCGGTCGAGTGTGGGAGAAGAGCTCGGGTATCTCCCAGACCCTGGTCTCGGCAATGCCTGCCAGGGTCGCATCATAGCTGAGCTCAACTAAGCCTAAAGAGCGCCGAGCCTGATTGGTCAGCGCATAAACTGCTTCAGCAACTGCCTGGTCTGTGCCGTCATCGGTGACAGGTGCTGGCGTAGGCTCCGTGGCGCTACTTTCTTCTGTCGTCTGCACCGTATCTTCCGTATTCTCAGCGTTCTCAGCGCCTTCTGAGGCCGCCTGATTATTTTCTGGCCCAGGCTGCTCAGCCGAATTCGCATTCACATCAGAGCCAGCTCCTGAATCATTGGCCTCGGCTGCCTGCTTCGAACTATCGTCTGCCTGCTGCTGCGCGCTAGCTTCCTGCTCAGTCGAGAGATTGTGACTGCTGCCCTCCTGCTCATTTTGCGGCCTGGCACTCCCGGCCCTTATTGGCTCAGCTTTTTTCTCTTCCGCACTAAGAGCTTTGGCGCTCGTCTCGACTTTCAAAAGGGCTAAAGTGTAATAGATCGCCTCATCTTTTGTCTTCCCACGAATCGCCTTAATAAAATCTGAATTTTCAACAATATCTAGTGGTAAATCACGCTCTTTAAGATAATATTCGAGATATTCTTCCGGGCGCTCAGGATCATAGCTTGGACTTGCTTCGACTGCCGCGGCTTGAACCTCGTCAGCATTTTCCTCCTGACTTGGCTCCGTCTTGGCTAGGCTCGGCAATTCTTTAATGCTGACGCCGACCAATTTATTCTCGACCTGCTCACTAGCGGAATCCTCTCCCGCGCCACAGCCTGCCAGTAAACAGACAGTAAGGCTAGTTAGGAGCATAAATAAGAGTAGGATACTACTCAGGCGACGCTCACCAGCTGCTGGGCAAGTGCCGATACTGTCCTGCCTGGGGCTAAAGCTTCCAGATTCTAAAGACGCCAAAAGATGCGGAGCCGACTTAATCGAGCCCGACTGTCCCGCTGCATTTTGCTGATAGTCTTGCCTACCCTGATTCGGGTCCATAGCCTAAACATCTCCTCAATTTCGTATCTACGTAGCCTTGGCGCCGTAAAAACGTTCGATTAATGTACCAATTATGAGACCTATGGCAGCAGGTATCAAGTAGGGAAAGCCCTGCTCGCCGAGCGGTATCGTGGTTAAAATCTCTCTAGCGAGTTTAGCCGTTTTTGGCAAATAGGACAAGAACATTATAAAAGAAGTTAGGAGAGTGCCGTAGACAGCGCCTCGAAACGCCTTGTCGTGGCGGATTTTCGGCCCAAATAGATTGAGGATAATCAGCACGATAACCGCCGGGTACATCAGGTCGAGCACCGGCTCGGCCAGATTTACAATCCCATCAACTCCCATTGAGGATACGGCATAGGAAATTAAGGTCACAATAATTGCCAGGCAGCGGTAGGAGAGCCGACCATTAAAGAGAATTTTGAAATACTTTGCCAGGGTCACAATTAGACCGGTCGCTGTAGTCATGCAGGCAAAGAAAATTAGTAAGGAAAGAAAAATCTGCCCCGTCAGCCCGGCCATTTGCTGGACAGCAGAGACCGTTAAGTCGGCATAACTTTGCATGCCTTGTAAAGTTGCTGAGCCAGATGCACCAATCCAGGAGAAGCCAACGTAGACGATGCCCAAACCCACACCAGCAATCAGGGCTACATAGTTTAGGGAACGCTGCAACTCCCGATCCCGATAACCTTTCTGCATCAGGGTCAGAGCCACCGTCCCGCCGAGCACAATCGAGCCCATCCCATCCATCGTCTGGTAGCCCGTTTTGAATCCTGTGTAGAAGAAATTATGCATTTCCGGCAAGGGGGCAACTGGCGAGCCTGCCGGTCGGACCACGGCTAAAATAATTAAAAAGAACATAAAGGCCGCTAGGACCGGGGTCAAGTACTTCCCCATGCGATCGATTACCGAATTCTCGCTCAGGGCAAAGGAGAGGCAGAGGGCGAAAAAGATACCGGCCACAACTAAGGTCAGACTCTGCCGATGCAAATTCGGCAGGTACGGAACTACGGAAAGCTCGACCGTTGTCGCTGCCGTCCGCGGAATGCAGAAAAGTGGGCCAATAAAGATTAGAATAAGCGTATTGAAAACTTTGGCAAAGTTTGGCGAGACCCGACTCGAGATAGCATCAGCCGTTCCACCAGCCTTCGAGACGGCGAGCACCCCCAGGAGGGGCAAGCCCGTGCCGGTGAGCACAAAGCCCAGGGTTGAGAGCCACCACATCGAGCCAGTCCTGGCACCCATGTAGGGCGGAAAGATGATATTACCAGCACCTAGGAACATCGCAAAAAGTGCGAGTCCGGCATAAATCGTGTCCTTGCTTCGTTGTCTCATACGCTCTCTCCTCTGACGAATAAGCTAGCCAGAGTTTTAGCTAGACTAAAACTCACTCTGTGATTTTAGCATAAATTTGGTTAAAATGACTCATAGAGTAAATGAAACGAGAAATTTGCTATGAAGAATAAACAAAAAGAATCTGAAAATAAATCTATCCGTGAACACTCGGCCGGGGCAGTAGTCTACCGCCTGAAGCCGGAAAGTAAAGAATTAGAATACCTCCTCATTTGCCACCGCGCCGGCCACTGGTCCTTCCCTAAAGGGCATCTCGAAGCAGGAGAAGACTCGATCGCAGCAGCCATCAGGGAGGTTAAAGAAGAAACCTCCATCGAGATCGACTTAGATATTAAATTCCACCGTGAGAGTCGCTACTCGACGCTGCGCCACGGGCCAAAGCTAGTCGACTTCTACCTCGGCCGCGCCCTCAATCCAGAAGCCCTAAAATACCAACGCGCAGAGCTCAAAGCCGCGCGCTGGCTGAGCTTTGAAAAGGCCATCGAACGCCTCGACTTTGCCCGGGATAAGGAAATTTTGAAAGAGGCCAGAGAGTACTTAAAAACTCTCGACTAAGACTAGAACTAAAGTCGAAAACTAGATGTAAAAGCCACCATTCAGGCCGAGGACCTGCCCGGTCATATAGCGGTCGAGGGCGATTAAATAGTAACAGAGGGCGGCAAAATCCTCCCCCGTCCCGAAGCGGCCCAGGGGAATTTCCTCCAATAAGGCCTGGCGCTCGGCCTCTGAAAAAGCATTCAACATTTCTGTGTCCATCACACCTGGGGCGACAATATTGACTCGTACGGAGCCAGATGCGAGCTCCTTCGCGAGACTTTTGCCGAGCCCGATTAAGGCGGCTTTGGCCGTGCTGTATAGACTCTCCATCGCCGCCCCACATTGACCCCAGACCGAGGAAGTGAAGATTAGGCAGGAGCCGGGGTTAGCGAGTAGCTCGCTCCGTAATTCCTGGGCTAAGTAGAAGGCCGAGGAGAGGTTCTGATCCAGAGTCTCCCGCCACTGCTCAACCCCAGCCAGGTCATAAAGGCCGTAGGCCTCTCGGCCACAGCTTACAATCGCCCCAGCCAGCGGCAGAGTGGAAGTCTGGCGCAGCTTCTGGCAGAGCTTTTTGACCTCCGGCTGAGAGCTTAAATCGCAGCAATGCGTCTTAATCCCCGGAACTTTCTCGAGGCTCGCGGCTGCATCATGGGACTCAAGATAGGCGACATCAACTAGGTATCCACGCTCTGCAAAGTAGAGCGCAGCTGCACGCCCCAGACCGCGGCTTCCGCCAGCTACTAAGATTCTCTCTTCAGCCAAATTATGATCCTCCAGCAATCTTTAGAGCGTAATCCCAAGGCCTATTATTCACCGGCCTTGAGCGCTTCTACCATATTAATTTTACGAATCTTAAAGTACATTACAAAGTTAACAATCTGCGCAAAGAGCAGGGTCAATACGACTGCCAGGAAATAGCTCAAGAAATGAATCTCCCGGCCAAAGGTGATGATGTCAACCTCCATGGTCTGAATAATAAAGCGGTGTAAAATGACCCCGAGAATTAAGCCCAGAGCTGCCCCCATCCCGGTCAAAATCGTATTTTCCCGGAAAATATAGGTCGAAACTTCAAGCTCGTGGAAACCCAAGACGCGGAAGGTGGCAATTTCGCGCACCCGCTCCGTCACGTTGATATTACTTAGGTTGTAAAGGACGATAAAGGCTAGGGTGGCTGCCGTCAGGACCAAAACCGAGACCACTGCACCAATTGAGGAAATCATATCGGTCACCTCAGTCTTTAAAGAGGACATGGTCTTAACCGAGAGCACGTGGTCTTTGGCCAAGATATCGGTCGCTGCAGTATCGCGGTCAGACTGCTCGAGATCCTTAACATAGCTGTAGTAAACAGAGTTAAACTCAGCCTGCTTATAGGACATCCGCGAATAAGCCCGGGGACTCATATAGGCATAGTGCTGGATATAGTTTTCCGTCGTCTCCTTTAAGATCGCAGTGTAGCGGCGCCCGGAGCTGTCCTTAAAGACGACTCTGTCGCCTACTTCATAGCCCTGCTCCTCGGCAATCTTCCGGGTTAAAACTAGCCCCTCAGCCGGCAGGTCTATGGCTGCCTTGCCCCGCGCCTTACGGAGCACAAAGAGCTCCTTAAAGCGCGCGTCATCTTCAGCTACGAGGAGAGTCAGCGAGGTCGGGCGGCTCTTCTGCCCTTGCTTAGAATCCCGATTCGGTTCGATGACTAAAGTCTCGTAACTCACCGGGAGGACATGGGCCAGTCCAGGGACGCTTGTGATCTCACTTAGTACCTTCTCGCCCTCATGAATTCCACTCGAGCTCAAGATTGCCATCCCGTCCATCCGCCACAGCTCATCGAACTGCTTGTCACGCATATCGTAAAGTGAGTTATGGATCCCGAAGGCGGCTAAGAGCAGGGCTGTACAGCCACTAATCCCAGCCATAATCATGGCCATCCTCGCCTTATAGCGGAAGATATTTCTGGCAGTTAGCTTCTGCGTAAAGCTGAAGCGCTTCCATAAAAAGGGAATTTTCTCGAGGAAAATACGCTTGCCCGGCTTTGGCGCCTTCGGTTGGAGGAGGGCGGCCGGGGTCTCTCTAAGACTCGTCTTAATCGCAGCTAAGCTGGCGGCGAGAGTAAAGAAGAGTTGGAGAACAGTTGCCAAGAGGACAAAGCGCAAGTCAAAGTCAATCTGGAAATTGACACTCTGGTAGAGGCTACTGTATGAATTCATGATTGCAGTCGGGAAAATCAGGGGGCCAAAGATACCGCCTAAAATCGCCCCAGCCATCGTCGCGAGGAAGGCATAGCGTAAATAGCGCTTTGCAATTACACGACTATCGTAGCCGAGGGCCTTCAAAGCGCCGATTTCTGTTCTATCCTCCTCGATTAAGCGAGTCATTGTAGTCAGGCAAACTAGGGCCGCAACCAGGAAGAGGAAAACTGGGAAAACCCGAGCCACAGCTGAAATTCGGTCCACATCACTTTGGAAGGATTCGTAACCTGGATTGTCGTTACGGTCAAAGACGAACCAGCCACTCGGCAGCTCCAGAATCAATTGCTCAGCCTCAGCAATGGCCTCGTCGGCGAGCTCAATCTTGCGCATCGCCTCAGTTTTTTCTGCAATAAAGCGCTGCCTGGCAGCATTTAATTGCTGCTCACCATTCTCGAGCTTGAGACTTGCCGTCAAGAGCTCACGCGTCAAGCGATCCTTGCCCTGGCTCAGCTTCATCTCGTGCTCGGCGATCTGCTTTTCTCCCTCAGAAATCTGTGAGCTGGCAGCATTCAACTCTGCCTTGGCCGCGTCTAATTGACTCTTTCCGGCCTCCCAGGCAGCCCGACCCTCATCGACCATCGCCTGCTTACTTTGCACCTCTTGCTCTGCAGAGGCAACACGATTAAAGAAGGCATCTAAGCGCATCCGATGATAGTTATACACGGCCATCGACTGCCCTCGGATTAAGCGCGAGGCAGTAATTGCATTAGCCAGGCTCTGCTTTAAAAGCCCCCCGGCATTTGGATCGTAGGGATTCATTGCCGCAATGGCCTGGGCTAAATCCGCATCAACGGCAGCAATTTGATTGATGATTTCAGTCCACTGCGCCGGGTGGATTGGGCCTGGCGCAATGCTATAGGCAATATTTTCCAGGACAGTGATTTTATAATTGACAATCTGGATATCCTGGTCGAGCTGATTAATTAGTGGCTGGAGGCTGTTGATTTCCCCCTGTACGAGATTCAGCGCCTGCTGGGCAAAGCCGAGCTGGGTCTCCGCCATCGAGAGCTCCAAACCTTTGATCTCATACATGGTTTTTGCTTCCTGGTACTGGAGCATGCCGGACTGGTACTGCATTCTTGCATCGCTGATTTTTTCCTTACCGCCGGCCAGTTCGTTCTCGCCACTTTCAATCTTTGTGCCGAGCTCCTTTTCAAGCTTTTTCAACTCCGGAGCAGCCTCTTCAAAAAGCTTACTCAGGCGTTCAATCTCAGCTTCACCAGCTTCCAAAATATCGTGGCTGACCTCTGTGGCCCGTTCTAAGAGCTCTTTTTTCGACTCCAATGAATTGCGAATATCGGATGTGCGTCTGCTGAGCTCTGCCGTACCCAGCTCAGTGAAATCGTCGACAACCTTACGAATCTTGCGACTGTACTGCTTGCCAAAGGGGTTCAAGTCCGTCGTCCCCTTAACCCTAATTGCTAAAAGCGGTGGATCGGCGAGCTTGAACTCAGTTTTTCTGACGTAGGCGTTGAAGTCGACACTGCCTGCGCCGAGGCTACTCATATCGCGTTGGAAGGTGATGTACAGGGGGCTGTTGACAAAGCCAACTATGGTGTAGCTTTCATGTTTTAGATCGCGGTCCCCCATCGCCTTGGCCAGTTGAATTAAGGCATCGTTTTCATCGGCTAAAATATCTTCCGCCTTAGTATTTAGGACAGCCTGGACTTCAGGATCCTGCTCTTCAATTGAGAAGCGGCGCTCCAGTTCGGCTGCGTCGAATTCAGCTAGCTCTTTTAAGGCCGGGGGGAGTTCAAATTCGAACTCGCCATTTACTTCCTCCTCCGGCTGCTCTGCCGAAGCATTGGCAACCTGCGGCAGGATCTTCTCTAGTCCGAACTGCCCCACAGTCACCCCAGCGCTCTGCCCTGCCTTCGGCTCTGGCAAGTCGAGCGGATTCTGGCTCCGTGGCGCCTTGCTTTCACTCGGTTCGAGATCGCCGTCCTCCTCACCTGAATCCGGCTCCTCGCCCTCTTTGTCCTGGCTGGCAGCTTCTTCAAAGGCCTGAGTCAACTCATCGAGCGAAATACCGCCACTTCTACTACCTGGAACTTCCCACTTGACCACGCTCCCGATTTCTAAGCCAAAGTGCTTGCGGGCCGAGAGGTCTACAACTACCTCATTGTCGGCTTCTGGCATCCTGCCCTCGACGAGGTAGAGTTGGTTCAGCTCACCTGCTTCTGCTAAAGACATAAAGCGAACTACGGCGTTTCTTTCCTTTTGGGGAATATAGAGGTCGGTAAAGAAAACTTGATCGACTTGCTCGACTGCAGGGTTTGCCGCGATTTCTCGAATACTCGATTCCTTAAAGCCGAGGGGAGAAATCAGTCTAATGTCACTCAATTCCTGCTCGCTAAAGAGGGTCTGAGCCGACTTTAACATCGCCCCTCCGGTGCCGTTTACTCCACCGAAGAAGCCGATGCCAACTGCGGAAATCAGGACAATCGAAAGGAAGCGGCCGAGCGAACCTAAGATTCTCCGCCAGCTACTTTTTGTGAAGGCTGAAACCTTGCCTACCATTCAAGTTCCGCGACCGTCTTCGGCCGCTCATTGTAGTAGTCTTCGGAAATTTTTCCCGAACGCATCCTGATGACCCGATCAGCAATGCCGGCAATCACCGCATTGTGCGTAATCAGCATCGTGGTCATCCCCTCTTCTCTCGCCTGCTGTTGTAAGAGATCTAGAATCCTTTTGCCCGTCTCATAGTCCAGGGCACCGGTCGGCTCATCACAGAGTAAGAGCTTCGGATTTTTAGCCAAGGCTCTGGCAATCGCTACGCGCTGTTGCTCCCCACCTGAAAGCTGCGCCGGGAAATTATCCAGGCGCTGACTTAAACCGACCGCCTCAATCATCTCGATTGCGGGGTGCGGATTCTTGCAAATCTGAGCTGCCAGCTCGACATTTTCGAGCACGGTCAGATTCTGCACTAGATTATAAAATTGGAAGACAAAGCCGACATCATTGCGGCGGTAGTCTGTAAGTTCTTTCCGATTCGCTTTGCCCAGGTTCCGTCCATCTACGATAATCTCGCCGGAACTAATTGTGTCCATGCCTCCAATTAGGTTTAAGAGGGTGGTTTTACCGGCACCTGAAGCTCCGACCACGACCACAAACTCGCCCTCATTAATTTGAAAGCTGAGCTTGTCTATGGCTTTTATCTCAACTTCGCCCATGGTGTATACCTTGGCGATGGATCTGACGTCAATGTAGCTGGACATAGTAATACCTCCGAAAATTTGCGGCGGTTATGTCGACTCCAGCCAGCCTATTTTGCGAGTTTTTTCTCCAACTCCCGCAGCATGGTTTCAGTCATGCGATCGAGGTCGTAGTCAGGAGACCAGCCCCACTCTGCACGGGCTGCACTGTCATCCAGACTATTCGGCCACGATTCGGCAATTGCCTGGCGCTCGGGGTCGACATCGTATTCGAGGACAAAGTCCGGTCTGAATTTGCGGATTGATTCTGCAATCATTTCCGGATCGACCGACATGGCCGCGATATTAAAGGCGTTGCGGTGAATCAGCTTAGCCGGATCGGCCTCCATCAGTTCCACAAAGGCCTTTAAGGCATCGTCCATGTACATCATATCCATATATGTACCGGCAGCAATGTAGGAACTGTAGCTATTCTTCTTAATCGCATCGTAGTAAATATGCACCGCGTAGTCGGTGGTGCCTCCGCCGGGCAGGGCTTCATGGGAAATCAGCCCGGGTAAGCGGACACCGCGTGTATCCACATTAAAGCGCTCGTGATAGTAGTCGCAAAGCAGTTCTCCGGCAACCTTAGTCACCCCGTAGATCGTGTTCGGCCGCTGGATCGTTTCCTGCGGCGTCTGATCGGCCGGGGTCGAAGGTCCAAAGCAGGCGATCGAGGACGGAGTAAAGAGGGCAAAGTTCTGCTCTCTGGCTAGTTCTAGGGCATTGTAAAGACCGCCCATATTAACTGCCCAGGCGAGCTGCGGACGATGCTCACCGACTGCCGAAAGAATCGCTGCCAAATGATAGACTGTGCCAATTTTTTCGCGCGCGATTAATTCACCCATAGCCTGCTTATCAGTCACGTCGAGGATTTCGAAGGGACCGCCTTCAGTAACCTGCGGCAGGTCCTTGCGCTCTAGGTCTGTAGCGACAACCCGCTCAGCCCCGTATAGCTTTCTTAATAGCATTACCAACTCTGTACCGATTTGGCCGAGGGCCCCTGTGACGAGAATTTTCTCTTTCATCTTTCCTCCTACAGAAAGTCCAAGTTTTGATGCTTTGCCAGTCTATTCACTGCTTACTTGGTATTTCAACAATAATTCTATATTTAGTGGGGCGGAACTTCCGCCCCGCTAAATTTCACTTCTACTTACTGACCTCATCATAGCAGTATTCCAGCAGCGAATACAGCCCTAAAGAGGCACTCTAAAAAGAGCTTTTATACCCGACTTAGCGGTGCACAGAAATCCTTTAACCACTCAGCTTCAGCTGGGCTTAACTGCTCTTTTAATTCCTCGTAGCTCCGCTGCTGATAGGCGTTGACCCATTCGATTTCAGCATCTGTTAAATGCTCGACTAAGACCGGACGGGTGTCCATCGGAATGTAGTTCAGAGCATCGAGTTTGAGGAACTGACCAGAGTCATTATTCAGCTCTTCTTTGACAATTACGACGTTTTCGATTCTGATCCCAAACTTGCCTTCCTTATAGACGCCGGGCTCGACTGTGACGACCATGCCGGGCTTCAAGGCAACTGAGTTAGGTGCAAAACCTAGGCGCTGCGGTCCCTCGTGGACGTTCAGGCAGAAGCCAACGCCGTGACCGGTACCACACTTATAGTCTGATCCGATTTGCCAGAGCGGGTAACGGGCGATGGCGTCGAGTTTAGAGCCGGTCGCCCCAGCTAGGAAACGCCCCATTAAGAGGGTCAATGAGGATTTTAAGGTGTAGGTGTAAGCCAGCTTCATCTCCTCAGTTAAAGGTCCCATCTGCTGCGTTCTGGTGATGTCGGTCGTACCCTCATAGTACTGTCCGCCGGAGTCAAAGAGGTAGAGCCCCTCGGGCTTAATCACGGCAGATTTTTCCGGGCTCGGGCCATAGTGCATCATTGCTGCATTTGGGCCGTAGGCCGAAATTGTGGTAAAGGAGGGCTCAATAAAGGATTCAGCTTGCTCTCTAAAGGCTAAGAGTCGCTCTGAAGCTTCCCACTCATTAATTTCCTTTTTAGCGACTTCGATTTCTTGATGTAACCAGTACATGAAACGGGTCAAAGCCAGGGCATCAATCCGATAGGCCTCACGCTGTTTTGCTTCTTCGACCGAGTTTTTAATCGCCTTAAACTCTGTTGTAATATTCGTTCCAGAGATTGTTTTAACTGCTTCCGGCAGGGCTAAGTAGAGCTTCCGGTTAAAGCGCTCGGGATCATAAAAGACCACTGCATCAGCCGGCAGGCCTTTGAGCTCATCGAAAATCGCTTCATAGGCTTTAAAATCGATGCCTTCTTTGGCCAGCTTCGCTTTTAGCTCCTCAGATAATTTCCGCTCGCTGGTATAGAGGGTGGCTGTTTCTGGAGTAATCATTGCATAGGCAAAGAGCACTGGGTTGGACTCGATGTCGCGACCACGCAGGTTAAAGAGCCAGGCAATGTCATCGAGGCTAGCTAAAACTGTGTGGCTAGCGCCTTTGGCCTTGAGCTCAGAGCGCAGCTCGGCTAGTTTTTCATGTGCAGCCTTGCCGCTGTATTCCGGCCCGAGAATAAAGCCCTGGCTTTCAGGGATCGCCGGGCGCTCAGCCCAGATTGCACCAACTAGGTCTTCTGACTCGACAAATTTAATCTCTTTACCCTTTAGTGCCTGCTCCCAGTTTGCAAACATTGCAGGTGACATATAGGCACCGTAGTAGCCAAAGCTGGAATGATCGGGAAGATTATCTCTCAGCCACTCCTGGGGGCTAATCATGCCTGGGCCACTACCCCAGGGCATCGCTTTAAAATCGCTGCCTTCTAACTGCTGTTTAGCCTGAATCGTATAGCGGCCATCGGCCCAGACTAGGGCCTCATCTGCAGTCACTATCGCCAACCCGGCTGAACCGGTAAAGCCTGTCAACCAGGCCCGTTCCGCAAAGTGCGGGGCAAGATACTCACTCTGGTGGTAGTCCGAACTCTGGACCAGATAAGCATCGATCTTCTTCTCTCTCATTACTTGACGCAGTGCTTGCAATCTTTCGTTAGCAGTCATCTTGCTTTTCCTTTCTGAATAAAAGCCGAACCTTAGGGCTCAGCTTAGGGCTATAATTATGCCTTCTGCATGCGGGAGTCGATTACCCTCGCCACATGGATGCCTGAAGCACCGGCCTGGGATAGGCCGCGGGTGATCCCCGCCCCGTCTCCGATGGCAAAGAAATTGCGCATCCCAGTTTCCAATTCCGAGCTCAGTTCCAGGCGTGATGAATAGAACTTAACTTCAACCCCGTAGAGCAGGGTATCGTAGTTTGCTGTGCCCGGGGCTAATTTGTCCAAGGCATTGATCGTATCGATAATATTATCGAGGTGACGCTTCGGTAAAACCAATGAAAGGTCGCCCGGAGTGGCATTTAAGGTGGGCACCGTAAAGCTCTGCTTCAAGCGGTGCTCGTTCGTTCTACGGCCGGCCACCAAATCACCGAAACGCTGCACGATAATTCCTCCGCCCAGCATATTAGACAGTGAAGCGATATGCTTACCATAGCGATAAGGCTCACTAAAGGGCTGGGTGAAAGAATTCGAAACCAGGAGGGCAAAGTTCGTGTTCTCACTTTGCAGCTCGGGATCCGAATAGGAGTGTCCGTTAACCGTGATGACGCCGTCCGTATTTTCTGTAACGACATGACCATAGGGGTTCATACAGAAGGTACGAACCTGATCATTATAAGGTTTCGTGCGATATTTTAGCTTGGCTTCATACATCGCATCGGTAATATGCTTAAAGGTTAGGGCCGGTAGTTCAACTCGCACCCCGAGGTCGACCTGGTTGTTTAAGAGCTTTAAGCCCAGGCGCTCACATTCCTTGGCGAACCATTCCGCACCGGCACGGCCGGGAGCCGCAATTAAATAGGGAGCTTCAAAGTCTCCACACTGGGTTTCCAGATGATAGCCTCCGGCACAGTCCTGAATGCTATAGACCTTACAGCGCGTGTAAATCTCGACTTCTCGCTCCAGGGCGGCCATCTGCTTGCCCAGAATTTCCAAGTTATTCTCAGTGCCCAGGTGCTTACAGCGACCATCTAATAAATGAATGTCGTGCGAGAGTGCTGCTAGGCGAATCCGCTCTGCGGCTTCCGACTTCGATGAGAAAATCTCATCAGTAGCGCCATAGGCGCGATTGATCGCATCAACCTCGTCAATCAGGTCCAAAACTTCCTGCTCACTTAAATAATCATTAAGCCAGCCACCATATTCGGTTGTGAAATTAAATTTACCGTCGGAGAAGGCTCCTGCCCCACCAAAACCATGCATGATATGGCAAATCGGGCAGTGCACACAGTGGTCTACCTTCCCGGCGACTATCGGACAGGTCCGGCGAGATATAGCCTCGCCTTCTTCCAAGATTGCGAGCTTCAAATCTGGCCTCAGTCGCGCCAACTCGAAGCCGGCAAAAATCCCGGAAGGACCGGCCCCGATGATTAAGACGTCGTAAGTTTTCGTCATGTTTCTCCCTCACTCTTATCTAGGCCTCTAAGCTTTTACTAACGACTTTTAGCGAAGTGCAAAAACTTAGCCTATTTATTCTAAGCCTAATAGCTAAATCGTGCAAAAAACTTTTATTTCTGAATTTTAGTGGAAATTACTTGGGGATCTAAATTATACTAGACGAGACTGGGGCGGATTAGCCCCCTGGACTCGAGCGGCTTTGCCCGCTCGTCTCATGGAGCAAAGGAGAGTCATATCTGACATGGATGTGCTAGCTTTTTTACCGCTTTTGGGCGGCCTTGCCATGTTCATCTACGGGATGAATCTGATGGGCGAGGGGCTGAATAAGATGGCCGGGGGGCGCTTGGAGCAAACCCTCGCTAACCTGACCAGAAATAAGTGGGCCTGTGTGCTCCTCGGCGCAGGTATCACAGCCGCAATTCAATCCTCATCCGGAACTTCCGTCATGGTCGTCGGCTTAGTCAATTCCGGAATCATGAAGATGAACGAAGCCCTCGGCGTAATCATGGGTGCGAACGTCGGAACTACGGTCACCGCCTGGATTTTCTCTTTGGCCGGACTGTCGAGCGACAATCTCTTTCTTAAACTTTTAAAACCCTCATCTTTTGCCCCAATCTTAGCCTTCCTTTCAATCTTCCTGATTATGAGCTCTAAGGCCCAGCGGAAAAAGGATATCGGCTCGACCGTCTTTGGCTTCGCCCTCTTGATGATTGGTATGGAAACGATGTCGAGCACGATGAAGCCCCTGACCGCCATTCCCAGTTTCCAGAATTTATTTATCGCCTTTGAACATCCTTTAATTGGTTTTTTGGCCGGTATTGCGTTGACTGTTGTGATTCAGTCCTCTTCGGCTTCAATCGGTATATTGCAGGCTCTTTCTGCAACCGGACATGTCTCTTACCGGATTGCCATTCCGATTATTTTAGGTCTCAATATCGGCACTACGGTCACTGCCTTGCTTTCAGCGATTGGCACCAGCCGCAATGCTAAGCGTACCGCGGTCGCCCACCTTTATATTAAGATTCTCTCGGCCGTGATTTTCGCTCTCTTCTTTAGCTTTATCCAGCTCTTCTGGGACTTCCCCCTCGACGACACTGCAAGCTTTGTCGGGATTGCGGTTATCCACACTACAGTCAACCTCCTGGCCACGGCGGTGCTGATTCACTTTATCCCGCCCCTGGTCAAAATGGCCGTCCTCTCGGTGCCCGGCGACGAGGACGAGAGCTTTGTCGATGAGGATTTGAAAGCCCTCGATCCGCTCTTCTTAAACCGTCCCGGCTTTGCCATGCGCCAGGCTAAGAATGTGGCCAATCAGATGGCTGAGTTTTGTATTGAAGCCCTGGCCTCCTCGATTGACATCCTGATTGACTATGATGCGAAGAAGGAAGCGGAGATTATCCGCCTCGAGCAGAAGGCCGACCGCTATGAAGATAAGCTGGGGTCGTACTTGGTTAAATTGACTGAGCGGGAGCTGAGTCAGAAGGACTCCAACACGGCCTCGAATATTCTTTATTCAATCTCGGACTTTGAACGGATCTCCGACCACGCCGTCTCAATCGCCTACTCGGCCCGCGAAATGCACGAGAAAAAGATCTGCTTTAGCGCAGCGGCGAAGGAGGAATTAGCAGTCTACCTGGGTGCAGTCCAAGAGATCTGTCATCTAACTTACAATGTCTTCGCTGAAGAGGATATTGAACTGGCCTCGGAAATCGAGCCTTTAGAGGAACGAATTGACGGGATGAGTGATGAGCTCAAGGTGCGCCACGTAGAGCGTCTGCGCTACGGAGCTTGTACGATTGAGATGGGCTTTATCTTCTCGGATATTCTGACCGGCCTCGAAAGGGTTGCTGACCACTGCTCGAATATTGCTGCGGGCATCGTGGAGATTCAACACCACGGCCTCGACACGCACCAGTATCTGCAAGAGATTAAGTCCGGAGCCTATAACTTCTATGAGCGCTACCAAAAATACAAGAAAAAATACCAACTGCCGCCGGTCAGCAAGTCTGCTTTAACCGAGACGGCAGAAGATGGCTTCAAACAAACTCCCTTAGAAAACTTAGGCGATGTCAAGGCCATGGCTTTCCAAGGCAGCTCTGAAGAAGAGTAATTTAACTTTTAGAGCATCTTATCGCTGAGGGCATCCATGGCGCGCTCCCTGGCTGCCAAGGTTTTACTATCCGCTTTAATATAGAGCTCGAAGAGGATATCTATGACCATTAACTGGGCAATCCTGGCCGAGACCGAACCGCTCTTTAAGGCGCTCTCATTCGAGCCGCATTGGAGGGTTAGGTCGGCATACTTTGCCCCGGGCGAATTCGGATAGCGTGAGATTAAAATAATTTTTACCTGCCGCTTCTGCGCTAGGGCAAAAAGCTCCAGTAAATCTTTAGTTGCCCCTGAGTAGGAGAAGTAGAGAATTAAATCCTGCTCATCAAAGTTCGCCGTCATGTAACTTTGCATATGCGGGTCGTTCAAGACAGAGAATTTCGGATCAACCGTAGTAAAGAGGCTAAAGGCCTCGTAGGCTAGAACGTGCGAGCCACCTAGGCCCATGCAGTAGACATGGCGGGCGGCCTGTAAAAGTTCCACCGCCTTCTGGTAGTCGGCCTCGACGATGAATTCGCGAGTTTGCCAAATTGCTTCGACATGGGCTTGGCCCAAAGTCTGAGCGAGACTTGCGACATCGTCTGCGCCACCTGTCTCAACACCCTCTGCTTCAGCTGAGTTTAACTGTCTGGCAAAGGCGGCCTTTGCCAGTTCCAGTTTAAATGAGTTAAAGCCTTTCAAACCAAGCTTCCGACAGAATCTAGAAATTGTCGCTTCGGCAACTTCAGAGGCCTGGGCCAGTTCCGAAATTGACATATACTGGGGCTCAGACCGGTGCTTCGCAAGGTACGAGGCCAGTCTTTTTTCCGTCTTGGTCAGGTCAAAATACAGCGCATCAATGCGCTCGAAGATTCCACATTCTGCCGGTAGTTGATTTTTACGCTCTTTCATCTCGCTCCCTTTGCTCTATTCTTCAGGAAGGATCTCCGTTCCGTCGGAAAACTTTTTGACCGGAGCACCTTCTCTTAATTCTTTATGCTTGCCTAATATTGTACGCAAAAATAAAATGCAGAGCAAAGCTAAACCGACGTAACCATTCAGCACGTAGACATAGTTCACCAGCACGTCAAACTCGAGGAAAATGCCAATCACTGCACCAATGACTCCGAGTACTGCAGTGATAATTGTGAATTTTTTCGTCCGATCTTCGGCGAAGCGAGCGATCACGTTCCAAAGCAGGGGCACTGCTGTCGTGTAAATTCCCAAGAGAATGACCACCGAGAAGACATTGGCTAACCAGGGGGCAATTTCCCCGGCCAAAATCAGGTTCGGGATCTGGCTGTGATTTAGGCCCTCGATTGAAGGCATGGCAAAGAGGATGGCCAGAGACATCAGAATAACAGCTAGGGAGAAGCCACCAGCGCCGAGGATTGCTCCGGCCCGACCGTCACGGTGCGAGCGCGCCCCACGACCGACTTGGCCGAGGAAGGCTGCCAGCCAGAGCATACAGAAGCCGACGTAACTGCCGACTGCGAGTAGCCAGTTGGTCGAAGCAACCTTGATTTCACCGGCTGCGCGCAGAGCTTTGACATAGCTGTCAGCTGTGCTGATTCCACCGCGGTGAATCCAGAGTGCGCCGACTGCCACGATAATTGAGAGGACGACGATGGCCGGCCCGATTTTACCGATGACATCGACAATTCTCTTGAGGCCAAAAACTACGGTCAGCATTGCCAGCCCGGCCAAAAGCGCACCGCCCAGCCAATTCGGCCAATGGTAGTGCTGAGCACCGGTGGCGCTAGCTCCACCAACCATTACGATGTAGGACATGTAGATAAAGAGAATTGAAAAGTAATCGTAGAAGGTACCGAGGTAGGGACCACAAAAGTACTTGTAAATATCGTTTGGCTTTTCAAACTCACGGTGATAACCGCAGCTAATAAAGACCACTCCGACATAAGCCAGCAAGGCAAAGCAGACGACTGCTCCAGCCATGCCCCAAAAACCCCAGGCCGCAAAATATTGCATGATTTCCTGCCCGGTTGCGAAGCCGGATCCAATCAGTAGGGCAATAAATGCTCCGGCATAGGTAAATACATCTCGATAAGAGACAATACGTTTGGTATTCAATGTGCACCTCTTTCCTTCTCGCTCTTAATCTGCTTCAGATTTAGGCTGATTTCGAGTTCTGATTAAAAAAAAGCCGGGGCCAGAAAAGGCCCCGGCTTAAAGCTTCAGCTTAAATTTCTTCAGCTTTGAAAATTGTGGGTTCTGTAACTTCAGTTCCGAGTGCAGTAATTGCGCGCTCGACGAGCTCTTCACGGACCGGCTCTTCCTTCTCGGCTAAGGCAGGATTGCCTACGGGATAGGGAATTGCGACGGTCGGAACGATTCTGTTCGCGCCGACTGACTTGGAGATTGTGGTGATGGTTGCCATGTGGACAATTGGCAGACCGTAGCGTTCGATTTCTTTAACCATCGTTGCACCGCAACGTGTACAGGTTCCTCAGGTCGAGGTCAGGATTACACCGTCAACGCCTGCTTCTTTCAATTCTGCACCGATTTCACGGCCGAATTTCTCTGAGTTGGCGACTGATGTACCAGTTCCTGTGGTGGTGTAGAAATACTTGTAAACGCTGCCGATTTTGCCTGCTGCTTCGAGCTTTTTCAGCTCGTCCAGAGGTGCAACACGGTCAGCCCATTCATTGGCATAAACCGGGTCGTAACCACCGTGGATCGTGCAGTATGTGCCCTTCAGCTCTTTCAGCTCGGAGACGTCATACTTGCCCCACATCTGGGCCGAGGCCGACTGAATGTGGTCGGGGTTACCCTGCGGCACAATACCGCCGGAAGTAACCAGGGCTATGGTCGCCTTGCTGAGGTCGGCGATGGCCGCTGCAGGCTCGACTACGTCAAAGACTGGCATCGGTAACTCAGTGGTGAATTCTTCACCTTTGAGCCGCTTCAGGAGCATCTCCATGGCGCGTTCCGAGCCGTCTTTCTCGACCAGGATGGTCAGGCGCTTGCCCTGGGCAAAATAATCATCTTCCAGGGGCTTCGGGGTCTCGCCCTTTAAGAGCTTTTGGCAGAGCTTGACCATCGGGGGGATGGCTTTCCGCATGGTCCCTGCTGAATCACCGGTGCTGACTACATAGGCAGCAGCTCTGGCTTCTTCGAGACCGGGGTTTTCTTCGTACATACCACTGACTACGGGTACGCCTTTTTCATTAAAGAATTTAGCAACACCTGCGCAGGCGACACCGTAACGACCGGCGTTGAAGGCCGGACCGGCGATGACGAGATCTGGCTGGTACTTCTCATATGCTGCTTCCAGCTCTTTGACTACTGCATCACGATTCTCGTTGAAGTAGTTATCACCGCAAATAAAGGTGGCGACGAGCTCGGCTGCGTCGGCGATTTGCCCGACGATGGCTGTGCCAGGGCCGACGGCCTCTTCTTTAATTTGGGGTGGGATATGTGCTTGATCTTCTCCACCGATTTGGCCGAAGAATTGGTTTAAGTAATATAAAACTTTCTTTTTGCTCACAACTGGCCTCCCTTAATATAGTTCAACAGTGGCATTGTGGTAGCCGATTTCGGAGGTTGCTCCGATAACTGCGTTCAGCTCACACTTCATGGTGCCGTCTTCCGGATTGTAGGCTCCAGCCCAGCCGCCTGCCAGATTGGCAATGGCTTCTGAATCGCCTAGCACCCGATCAGCTTTTTCAAGCTCTACGACATGGGATACGTTTCCTGTTGAAATAACCGCAACGGCTTCTGCCGCAGTGTCGGTCAGAGGCTGACTCATGCCGTCCCAACCGGAACATTCGTCCGTGATTAAAACGGTTTTCATGCCCATCTTCTCACAGCGCGAGCAGATCATGACCAAGTCTGAGTCGGGGTTACCGTAACCTTCTTCAGAGATGATAACGCCTTCTGCGCCGAGTAATTTACAGAGCTTTGCGGTGTAGTCGCAGACTCTCAGCTTGCCGTCTAGGGTGGTCATTTCCGGGGCCAAAATAACGCCCAGGAAGTTGATTTCCTTGCCATGCAGCTTGAAGAGGTCTTTGATTACCTTATTGTTCTGATGCTGGTAGGTGGTAATTTTGTCACAGGCCGCAACGCAGTTACCGCTGATAATTGCGTTATCCAGCTCCTCGTTGGGATGGATAATCGTCGGCAAAATCTGTGAAGTATTCACACCATAGGCATAGCCGTCATGCAGCAAGCCCTGTGAAATTAACATTTCAACGTAGACTACACCCGGTAAGTCCGGATATTTCTTGCGCTCTGCGTGATTGTCCTCGAGCTCGTAAACTTCGCTCTCCTGAGCCTCGGCTTCGCGAGCTGCTTCGCCGATTAATTCTGAAGCTCTGAGTCCGACTAGGCGGCAGGTCGCTTCATGCTCGTGGGGATGTAAACCGGCTTCGGGGGTAATGTCGACAACGATATTGCAGGTTTTTGAGAAGGGAGTCCACTTGGCCCCTTCGCCCCACATATCGATGACACCTTCCTGGAAGCCGACAATATCACCAATGGTCACGACTGCAGCGCCCTTTAGCACCTTCACGACGCCGTCACCGCAAGGTTCAACCTCAGCTGTGACACCGGGGAAGCCCTTGCCTTTGCCTTCGACTTTGACCCGTGGTTCAATCACGTCTTTGACCGGGATAATCCGGCATTTCTCACCCGGTTTTGCGAGATCAATTTTAATCTCTTTAACTCCGGGGACTTTAAGTAGTTTTTCGCGTAGTAATTCCTTATCGATGATCAGTTTCTCACCGACTACGTCCATTTTTGGCCCAAATTCTAGATCTGTGATCTTCACGTTTTGTAATTCGAGTTTCAATGGATCACCTCCTGCTTTCTGCAATTGCTTGTTGCACTAAAATGTAATCAAGCTTTTCATAATCGGAGCGATGGCGTAAGTCCGGGCCTCTCTGGCCACGGGTGCGTTCTAAAGTCAGCACGCTATTGCCCGCGATTTCTGCTGCTACGGGGTTTACTTCCTGCTTTTCACTAGTAATTAGGACAGAGCGCACCGGGGAATAAAGTAGTTTCAAACTAGCCGGTAAGGGCATTGAAATTAAGCCGTAACCTTCATAAACCAGATCTCTGACGCGGCGTAAAACCGCCTCAATATCACCCTCGACTTCGAGGCATGACGGGAATTCTTTAATCACCTGTGGGTTGTTCGTTACAATTTGGAAAGACAAGTTGGACCTCCGCATATTCTTTAGCCTGTGTGTGTAAATACAAGCCTTTCCATTTATTTTAACGGAGAAAAGTTCCGCCGACAAGCTAATTTAGAAAATCATTTGACAAGGTGCAAAGCACTAAAAATCAAGCCTTTGACTGTTTTATTGCACAATTTTTAAGCGAATTTTTAGTGCAGTCTGAAGATTTTTTCCGTTAATATGAATTCAGGAACTTTTTTCTAAACCGCCTTTCACATCCTCGGCGCTTTAGGCTATACTTTCACTAAGAACTCTTTTTAAGGAGGTGCTCTGATGTCCAGCTTCTTCAATCCTGAATTGAAGCTGTGGACTTGGCTTCGACATCTTGCCGACCTGCTCCTGATTTCGCTCAGTGTGCTCTTAACTAGCCTCAGTATTGTCGCTAGTGGACCGGGTCTGGCAGCTGCCTACACTGCCACGGATAAATTGCTGCGCCAGGACGAGCGCGTCTTTTTCACCAGTTTCCGCACGGCCTTTAAAAAGTTTTGGCAGGCCAGCTTAATCATCTCCTTGGGGCTTTTCATTTTGGCCTTGAACTATCTATATCTTTGGCCAAACTTTCTACTTTCAGTAAATTTAAAGCCCAGCACCATGGGCAGTCTATATTACGCAATCAGCTTTCTCTCTGTATTTATTTTGACCTATCTAATCTGGCACTTGGCTTGCTTGCGCCACTTAGCTGAGGCGGCAGAGAGGACTGAGGAATTTGCGCTCTTTAAGGGGCGAAAGGCCTTTACTTTTTCGCTCGCTTATTTTTTCAAACTTGGTCTGCGCAGCCTTCTGGCTGTAATGATAGTCGGCGGAGGTCTTTATATTTTGGCTAAATCGGCCTTTTATATCTGGCCTCTTTTCATCCTGCCGGGGCTAATTCTTTATCTCCTGGCAGCGCTTTTCGAACCCGTCCTCTCCCAGCTCTTTTCCTTTGAGCAGACTGACGGAACTATTTTCCACCCGGTTATTCCTCCACGCCATGAATAGCCCGGGGAGGCACTATGAAAGGATGCTTTAACTCAAGCTGCGGCAGCGTGGAGACCTGTCGTAAGGTCCGGTGGACAAAGGTCTAAAATCAGCCTTTGAGCTGATTAGACTGAGCCGCCACAGGGCGAGGTAGCCGGGAGGAGTCCTGTCTACTGGAGTTCAAAAAATGGCAAATGTAGTCTTAAAGAATGTGCAGAAGATCTACCCTCACGGGAGTCGCGAGAACAAGAAGGAACAAAAGAAGAAGGCCAAAAGCGGCGCGGTTCAGGAGCAGCAAAAGAACCAGCCGGTGGTCACTCAAGATGGGGTAATTGCGGTTCACGATTTCAATTTGGAAATTGCTGACAATGAATTTATCGTTTTGGTCGGGCCTTCCGGCTGCGGTAAGTCAACTACCCTCAGAATGATTGCCGGTTTGGAGGAAATCACCTCCGGCGAGCTCTACATCGACGGGCGCCTGGTTAACGATGTTGCGCCAAAGGATCGGGATATTGCCATGGTTTTCCAAAGCTATGCGCTCTACCCTCACATGACAGTCTACAAGAATATGGCCTTTGGCCTCGAACTGCGTAAAGAAAAGCCAGAGATTATTGATCAGAAAGTGCGCGAGGCTGCCGAAATCCTCGATATTACGCACTACCTCGACCGCCTCCCGAAGGCCCTCTCCGGCGGGCAGCGCCAGAGAGTCGCGATTGGCCGGGCGATCGTCCGTGATCCCAAGGTCTTCCTGATGGACGAGCCGCTTTCGAACCTCGATGCAAAGCTCAGAAATCAGATGCGCGCCGAAATTATCAAACTCCGCCAGAGAATTAAGACGACCTTTGTCTACGTCACCCACGACCAGACTGAGGCTATGACCCTCGGCGATCGAATCGTGATTATGAAAGACGGCTTCATCATGCAGGTTGGCACTCCGCAGGAGGTCTTTGACCGGCCGGAAAACCTCTTCGTCGCAGCCTTTATCGGCTCGCCGCAGATGAACTTCTTCCCGGCTGAGCTAGTCCTCGAAGACGGCAAGTACCTCGCCCGCATTTCCGGAGTCGACTTCCCGCTCGGAGCAGACTTACAAAGCGGTCTGAGTCAGAAAAAAGTCCAGGCCGGCCCGATTATTCTCGGTATCCGCCCCGAACATTTGACCCTCTGCGACAGCGCCACTACCGAGCCGCATCTAAAGGCTACAGTCGAGGTCTGCGAGATGATGGGTTCAACCCTCCACCTCCACGCTAAGGTCGCCCAGAACGAGGTCGTACTCGCGGTCAATAGTGTGGACTTACCGCCAGAACATCGCTATGGCTTCAAGCCAGGTGAAGAGGTGAACTTTAGCTTTAATGGGAACCTGCCCCACCTCTTTGGACCAGATGAGCAGAATCTAATTTATGCCTAAAGCTATTGAGTGCTTAGTCAGCCCGTCTGACTAGGCACTTTTAAACTCAGCACCTTGGCCAAAGAAGCCTTTTGCAACTTGTGTAAAACGCCATATTTTCAAGCTTTCGCCTTGACTATTTGGTATAAATTTCCTAAACTAGGATTTGATGAAAATTTGCTTCATTTTGCTTTTCTCGAGGCTCAGTGAGCCGGAGTAAAAGCAGAGAATAAAGCGAAACAGACTGGAGCTGAGGCTCCACGTTCACCAGGAGGAACGAAAATGAAAAAGTTTTTAGCACTCTTACTCGCATCGCTGATGCTCTTTGCTCTAGTCGCCTGCGACAACCAAAAGACCACAGCACCGCAAGACGATGCCAATACAGCAGATGCAGATGCTCCAGCTGATGCAGCTGATAGCGAACAGGCCGCCGAGCCGGCCGAGGGAGAGGCTACAGAGATTACACTCTGGACCTACCCGATCGGCGCTTGGAAGGATTCCGCTACTGTTGACGGCTTTATCGCAAAATTCAACGAACTGCACCCGGAAATTAAAGTTAAGGTCGAATACCTCGACTACCAGTCAGGTGACGACCAGGTCACTGCTGCAATCGAAGCCGGTACCACCCCTGACATCATTATGGAAGGGCCCGAACGTCTAGTTAGTAACTGGGGCGCAAAGGGCAAGTTGGTCGATCTGAAAGATCTCTGGACCGAAGAAGCTTTGGCCGATATCAGCGCCACCAGCCAGGCTGTTGTTGATGCCTGTAAGTGGTCCGATGGTGCCTACTACGAGTACCCCCTCTGCATGACCACCCACGTCATGGCCATTAATAAGGAATTATTTGAAGCTGCTGATGCCATGCAGTACATCGATGAAGAAAGCCGCACCTGGACCACCGAGAACTTCGAGAAGGCCCTGAAGGCTCTCGATGAGCACGGCGTTGAGAATAAGCTCATTGTCTACTGCGGCGGTCAAGGTGGCGACCAGGGTCACAGAGCCCTCGCAGCCAACCTCTACGGCGCAAAATTTGCCAACCCCGAGCACACTGCTTGGACCATGAACTCCCCCGAGGGCGTCAAGGGTCTGCAACAGCTAGTCGATTGGGACAAGGCCGGTCTAATCGGTCACGACGCTGGTATCGTCGCTTCAGACGAACTCCAACTCTTTGCCAACGGCACAGTCGCCATGTCAATCTGCTGGAACGCTTCAAACGAAGCTAACTATGCCAGCCAGGTCACCTTCACACCATACCCCGTCGCCTTCCCGACCGACCAGGAGAAACCTGAGCTCGCCGGTGGTATCTGGGGCTTTGGCGTCTTTAACAATGGTGACGAGGCCAAAATCGCCGCCGCTAAAAAGTTCATCAGCTTCGTCGCTGACGATCCGGCACAGGGACCCGAAAGTGTCCGCGCCACCGGCTTCTTCCCGGTTCGCAACTCCTTTGGCAACGTCTATGCAGGCACCGAAGATGAAGAGCGGATGTCCGTCTACTCCACCTTCATGCCTTACATCGGCGACTACTACAACGTCACACCGGGCTGGGCAGAACAGCGTACAGCATGGTGGAATATGCTGCAAAAGATTTTCTCCGGTGAGGATGTCCAAAGCGCAGCTGACACCTACGTCCAAGAAGCTACAGTAGAATAAGTTAAAGCTTAGCTAAGTATTCACCCGGGGGGCCAGTAGGTCCCCCGATTTTTAAAGCAAAGAGGTGTCTTATGTTGCCGAAAGCAGCCTTAAAGAGGAGTCGAGCACTGCGTCGGCGGGAGACCATAACCGCTTATCTTTTCCTGCTACCCAGCCTCTTCTTTTTCCTCGCTTTTGTAATTGTGCCGATGGGCATCGCCCTCGTCACCAGCTTTTTTAACCACACAATGGAGAGTTTCGAATTTGTCGGCCTCGCCAACTATAAGGAACTCTTCAGCGATCCGGTCTTTCTCCGCTCATTAAAGAACACAGCCCTAATCGTCTTAGTCGCAGTACCTACGGTCACTGCCTTTTCACTTTGGGTTGCTTCAGCTATTTATGAGCTGGCGGCCGGCCTGCGCTCCTTTTTCCGCATTATCTTCTATCTTCCCGTAGTCACCGGTACAGTCGCAGTTACTGTGGTCTGGAAATGGATGTTCAACCAATACTACGGCTTTTTCAATTACGGTCTAAAAAGCCTCGGTTTAATTGAAAAGAACATCAGCTGGCTCGGCGATGAGCGCTATGCCATCTGGTGTATTATTCTGATTTTGTTTACAACCTCTATCGGGCAGCCGATAGTGCTCTACGTTGCCGCCCTGGGTAATGTCGACAAGTCTTTAATCGAAGCCGCAGAAGTCGATGGGGCCAACCGGCGCCAGGTCTTCTGGAAGATTAAGTGGCCTTCGATTATGCCGACCACCCTCTATATCCTAGTCATTACGACAATCAATAGCTTCCAGTGCTTTGCCCTGATTCAGCTCTTGACTTCCGGCGGTCCCAATAACTCGACTTCAACCGTCATGTACTACATCTACTACCAGGTTTTCCGCCTCTATCGCTACGGCTATGCGAATGCGATGGGAATCATCCTGGCGATTATTATTGCCCTCTTCTCAGCCCTGCAGTTTAAGCTGACCAAGTCGGGCAAAGCAGCCTAGGAGGTCTCGGATGAAATCACAAATTAAAGCACATAACCCCATCTATCGTGGGATTTCCATAATCATCCTCTTTGCCCTGGCTATCTTTTTCTTCTTTCCGCTCTTTTGGATAATCAGTGGATCATTTAAGCCGGCAATCGAAATTAACTCCGCCACACCGACCCTCTTTCCGATCAATTTCACCCTGGACAATTACCAGCGTCTCTTCCAGCAACCAGCCTTGCTCTGGCTCTTCAACACAGTCTTTATGGCTGTCATGGCCATGGCCTTGACCTGCTTAACCGCAGCCCTCTCCGGCTATGTTCTAGCAAAGAAGCGCTTCTTTGGTCAGGCTGTACTCTTCAGCTTATTGGTCTCAGCAATGGCCCTGCCAAAGCAGGTCATTTTGATTCCACTTTTGCGTGAGATGGCCTTCTTAAAACTCCATGACAATCTCTGGGCTGTAATTCTGCCGACTGTCGGCTGGCCCTTTGGCGTCTTTTTAATGAAGCAATTCTCCGAAACCATTCCCGGCGAAATGTTGGAAGCGGCCAAAATTGACGGTGCCTCTGAACTTCGCACCTTCACTTCCGTCGTCTTGCCCATCGTTAAACCGGGCGTCGGCGCACTCGCAATCTTTACCTTTATCTCCTCCTGGAACGACTACTTCCTCCAGTTGATCATGATTAACAGCACGCCAAAGCTGACCATTTCCCTCGGTATTGCCAAGCTGCAAGCTGAGATGTCGACAGACTTTGGCCTGATTATGGCCGGAGCCGCACTCGCCTCCATCCCCATCATCACTGTTTTCTTAATCTTCCAGAAGTACTTTACCCAGGGTATTACAATGGGTGCAGTAAAAGGATAAAACGCCTATAATAAGCTTCTAAAGTATTATCCCCTGCCCCGGGCAGGGAGAGATATTTATGTCGTGATGTAATTATGTCAGAATAAGTAGGTATATATGTCTAACGCAAATTGCAAGTATCGGGGTATTTTCCCCGCCTTCTACGCTCCCTATACCGCCAGCGGCGAGGTCTCGACCGAGCTGGCCAAAAGCTTCGCCCTGCACTTAGCAGAGCAGGGTGTGCACGGACTTTATGTCGGTGGCTCCTCAGGTGAGTGTATCTACCAGTCCCTTGCGGAACGCAAGGCCGTACTCGAAGCTGTGGTTGAAGCCGTCGGCTCCGACTTAACGATTATCGCCCACGTGGCCTGCAATAATACAGCGGACAGCTGCGAGCTGGCCCGCCATGCAGAAAGTTTGGGCGTCGCTGCAATCGCTGCAATCCCACCGATTTACTTCCGGCTCGGCCGCCAGGCAATTGCCAAGTATTGGTCCGAGATTTCAGCTGCTGCAAGTCAGACCGACTTCTTTATTTACAATATCCCCCAGCTGGCTGGCGTCGCCCTCGATCCCGAATTGCTCCAGCTGATGCTCGAGAATCCCCGTCTGCGTGGAGTAAAAAACTCCTCCATGCCGGTCATCGACATCGCTAATTTCCTGCAAATCGGCCGCGCGAAGCGCCCTGACTTTACTGTCTTTAACGGGCCGGACGAGCAACTCTACTCCGGTCTCGTAGCCGGCGCTACGGGCGGTATCGGTGGCACCTACGCCGCCTTCCCGGAACTTTACCTCGCCCTCTATCAGGCCGCCGTCTCGGGCCAAGGCGATCTGGCTGGCAAGTTACAAGTTGCTGCCAACCAATATATCAGTCAATTGGTCAGTTACGATGGCAATCTCTATGCCGTAGCTAAAGCCTTAATTAAGGCCAGGTGCGGAATCGATTTGGGCTCCGTCCGTGCTCCCCTCCCGGGCCTGAGCACAGCAGACCAGGAACGGCTATCCGAGCTTTATCAGCTGGTCGCCGCAATCAAGTCTGAATTTTCTCTCTAAGGAGTACAAAATGGCTAATTTAAGTGGAGAAAAAGCCGCCAAGACCGAGCGCAATCAAGCAATTCTTAAGCAAATCAAAGCCGGACTCATCGTCTCCTGCCAAGCCCTCGAGGACGAGATCTTCTACCGTCCCCAAGGTGGGATTATGCCCCTCTTTGCCAAGGCCGCAGAGCGCGGCGGAGCAGTCGGAATCAGAGCGAACTCAGTCCGAGATATCCAGGAAATCAAGCAGGTCACGAAGCTTCCGGTTATCGGGATTATTAAACGCGACCTGGACGACAGCGAAATCTATATCACGCCAGAACTTTCGGACGTCGATCAACTAGTTCGAATTGGCTGTGAGATCATCGCCTTTGACGGCACGGACCGCCCCCGCCATGGTGGGCAGAGCCTGGTCGAATTTATCGAGACTGTGCGGGAAAGCTATCCCGAGCAGCTCTTTATGGCAGACTGCTCAAACTTTGAGGAAGCCCGAATCTGCGCAGAGCATGGGGTCAATCTGGTCGGCACCACCATGGTCGGCTACACGCCCTATACCGAGGGGCAAATGGGTGTCCCCTTCGCGCTCCTCGAGCGCTTGGTCAAAGAGCTCGAGATCCCAGTCATTGCCGAGGGGCATATCGCGACTCCTGAGGAGCTGAGAAAGGCCATGGATTTAGGTGTTCATGCAGCTGTTGTCGGCTCTGCAATCACGCGCCCACTAAGTATCGTAGAACGCTTTGTCCGGGCCCTCGAATAGCTTAAGGGAGCCCAGTAAAGATGAAAGCAGCACAAATTCTTGCCCTCGACATCGGAGGTACAGCAGCTAAATTCGGCTATTTCGACTTAGAGCCCAAGCTAGCTGCCCAGTCTGAGTCCAAGCCTGAGCTCAGGGGGCAGGCAGAATTGCAATTTAGTGGGGACCGGGAGCAAAATCCCCTACTCCAGCAGATTGCTGACTACCTGCCCGCCTACCTCGAGCATGCCAAGGCCTCTGGCCTAAGGCCGGAGGAAATCTTTGGCCTGGCAATTTCTGCGACTGGGCAAATCGATAGTAAGGCGGGTGTCGTCGCCGGGACCTGTGGTAATTTCCCTGGCTGGCTCGGCAGTCCTTTAAAAGACTTCTTCGAAAGTTATTTTAACTGCCCCTGTACAGTTGCCAACGATGCCAATTGCATGGTCCTCGGAGAAGCCTGGCAAGGCCGAGGCCGAGCTTACCAGAACATTATCGGTATCACCCTCGGCACCGGGGTTGGCGGTGGCATCATCGTCAACGGGAGAATTCTCGAGGGCCAGCGTGGACTCGCTGGAGAGCTCGGGCATATCCCTCTTTACGGCCCTGCCGGTCGTGACTGCAGCTGCCCGCTACACGGCTGTGTCGAGCAGTACATCGCTACGAGCTCACTGCTCAGAAGAGCCCAGGAGGCAGCCTACGACTTTAAGAATGCAAAAGAACTCTGCGCCGCCCTCTTTGCCGGCCCAGCTGACAGCAAATTAGAAGAACTCTGGGCGGCCTGGATTTTAGACATCGCCTACAGCCTCGCCGGACTAGTCCACATCTTCAATCCCGAATGCATTCTGATCGGCGGTGGAATTAGTGAGCAGGGCGAGCGTTTACTCGGGCCCTTACGCGAGCAGCTAAAAAAGCTCATCATGCCTGAGTTTGCTAAGGGCCTAGTCCTCGAAGCTGCCGCCCTAGGCAATCAAGCTGGACTTTATGGCGCCTTAAAATACTTCTTAGATAGTCAGAAAGAGCGAGAAAATTAATTAATTTAAAAGTAGCAGGACAGTAGCAGAAAAAAATAATTAATAATTAAAAGAGCAGAGCCCAAAGGCCCTGCTCTTTAATTTTTTGCTAAGTTCAATTTAGGCTTAGACTATTTACTGCAAGGAGTAAAGCCAGTAGCGAAGCTTCTCGGGTAGCCGATATAGCCAGTGTAGTAGGGATAGGAGTAGTAGGGATAAATTGTATAGGGGTTCCCGTAGTAGTAGCCACCATAGTAGGGATAGCCAGAGTAATAATAGGAGCCATCACCGGCCCAGTAGTTGCGACCATAGTCATAGCTAACAAGGTTCACATCCTCATTGCTATAAACGATGATTGGAGTGTTATCTACGGTGTAGAAAGATACATCCACCTGCTTTTTTCCGACAGTCCAGTTACAATTTTCATCCACTGTCAATTCCGGATAATAGTAGCTCAACTCGGTTTTATAGAGCGGTGCTGCATAGTAGTTGGGGTAATAATAGTAAGTATTATAGGGCTGTGCAAGATAGGGAATGTAGGCGTAATCGTCCGGATAATAATAGACATTATTATTTAGATAATAAACATTATCATCATAATAATAAGTTACCGGATAGCTTTCACAGCAAGGCGGGATTCCCTCAGCCTTGGCCGTAGCCAAGGGGGCCAGAGCAAAAATACTTAACAGAGCTAAAACTAAGGCAAATTTTTTCATATTCGTTCCTCTCTCAACTGTTATTTATACCCAGCCAAAGCAGGTCTAAAGCTATTGCCGGGCTAGGATCTCAAGCATTTATGCTTAGAGACTCTGAACTTCGCCTAATTATACCATCTTTTCAGCTAAAAAGTTCAAGCTAAGAAAAGATTAAAAAAACTTGCCCTTGTAAAAGTCGTAGAGAATAAATATGATGACTGTGAGTTAAGAATCTTTGCCCTAATTAGGAGGAAACTATGCCTTTTTTAATTATTCTAATCATTATTGTCCTGCTCGGACTCTACATTATTTCAACTCAGCGTCAATTAGTTAAGATCCAGGAACTTTGCCAAAATGCCCTGGCTCAGATTGGGGTCCAACAAACCTCACGCTGGGATGCTTTAACCCAGCTGGCCAAAGCTTGTAAAAGTTATGCCAGCTACGAGGCTGAAAGTCTCTTAAAAATCATTGCTGAACGCCGGATGGGCGGCCCTGCCGTCTCCGCCGAGGAAGTTCAGGCTCAGGATGCAGCAATTAACAGTGTGCTCTCACGCCTGATTGCCGTCAGCGAAAGCTACCCTGACTTAAAAGCCAGCTCCATCTACCGTGACACCATGAGCTCAATCAATTCCTACGAGGATAAGGTGCGCAGCAGCCGGATGATTTATAACGATACTGTGACCAAGTTAAATCGCCTCGTCCAACAATTCCCGACTAATCTAATCGCCTCGATGCTCGGCTTCCAGAAAAAGAGCTACCTCGAAGTAGAGCCGCAAAAGACTGAGATGCCAGATCTCGACTTTTAAGTTAGAAGGAGCAGAGCATGCTGAATCAGCAGAATAGGCCGCAGCTAGCTGTTAAAACTAAACCAGCTTTAATCCGGAAAGTAAAAGCTTCGGCTCAGTTTAGCCGTGCTTTACTTAGTCTTTTTGCCTGCCTTATATTCTGCCTGACTTTCTTTTTTAATCCGCAGAGCGTCTTCGCCACAAACAGTATCGACTCAATTGAGATTGAAGTTGAGATCCTGCCTAATGGCGATCTCGAGATTACTCAGCTCTGGCAGACCGATAGCTATGATGGGACTGAATTTTACATTCCCTTCCCGAATCTTAATCAGATGTCGATTGAGGATTTTACAGTCAGCGACGAGCGCGGGGTAAAGTATCAGACTTTAGCTAATTGGGATCTCAATGCCAGTTTTTCTGAAAAGGCTGAGCGCTGTGGAATTCTGCGGACTGCTGAAGGACTAGAACTCTGCTTTGGTAAGACTGAATACGGCCCAAAGATCTACACCCTGAACTATCGCCTGACAAAGGCGGTCCAGGCCTTCCCTGACCGCGATGGTTTTAATCTGCGTCTTGTCAACTTAAATATGGAACCGGCGCCCGAAAAACTGAGCTGCATGATAATTCTGCCCGGCACCGAACTCAGCCCTGAAAATGCTGCAATTTGGGCCTTTGGCTGTCACGGTGACTTTGTCTTTACTGATGGTATCGCGCAAGCAACTGTCCCTGACTTTAACTACGATAACCACCTGACCATTCTCTTTGGCCTCGATAAGGGGCTGATCCAGCCCGAGTACCAGGGCCAGGGCAGCTTTGCTGAACTCCGTGATTTAGCCCTGATTGGCTCGGACTATACTGATGATGGCGGGCCAAATGACCCCGCCCATAATTCTGCAGCCGTCGCCGAAGAGGACGACTCTGACTACCAGAGTGAAGTTTATCTACCTGACAGTGGTAGAGCTTTTTCTGGGCCCTTTTTCCTGACTAATCTCTTTGCCCAGTTCATGCCCATATTTTTTATCTTCCTGTCTATCTTTGGTATTACCGCTGTTAAGCAAAAGAGCAAGCATAGACCTAAAAATGCTAAGGAAGTTGATCTTGGAGAGCTTGAGTACTACCGTGATATCCCGGTCGATGGGCATCTACCTGCACTCTATTATTTTCTCAATATGCGCCATCGGAAGGGGCCGGAAATCTCAAATTTTATCTCGGCCTATCTTTTAAGCTGTCTGCAGCAGGGCGCCTTAGAGTACCAGATTCTCAATCGTGAACAGGGTCTTTTATTCTTCAAGCGAGAGGTCGAAACCCCGGTCTTTAAGATTTGCCGCGAGCCTCATTTCAAGAGTAATTTCGAAGCTGAACTTTGGGGCTTTATCAGGGCTGCAGCCGGTTCAAATCAACTGCTCGAGGAAAACGAACTCAGCAATTATTTCAGGCGAAATCAGCAGCAGGTGCGTCGCTGCTTCGAGCAATTGCCGATTGAAGGTCGAGATTATGCGCTTTCACGCACTTGGTTAAATAGCCAAAAGAAAAGCTTCTCCCTAGCTTATTACTTAAGCCCTCTGGGCCAGCGCAAATTGCAGGAAGTTCACGCCTTTGAACGCTTCTTAAAGGACTTTACTCTAATCAATGAACGCGAACCGATGGAAGTTGAAATTTGGGACAAGATTTTAATTATGGCCACGGCCTATGGTCTGGGCGAGCAGGTTCTGGCTGCCTTTAAAAAGCTTTCCGCCGACTACGTCTTTGCCGAAAACCACAATTACTACCGCGGCTCTAATCCCAATCTGCTGCCCTTTATCGTCTGTAATAACTTTTCCAATCGAGCCTACAACAGCAGCAAATCCTCTTCTGGATCTGACGGGAGTAGATTTAGTGGGGGCGGTGGCGGAATTTCCTTTGGCGGTGGCGGTGGCTTCTCCGGCGGTGGAGTCGGTGGCGGCAGCCGCTAATTAAAACTAAGCCCCAGGCTCTACGCAGAACTAAGCCCCAGTAGCTTAAACAGAAGCCGGCCAAATAACTTTTTAAAGATTATAAGCCAAGCTAAAAAAGCACTGCTCTCGATTTTCGAGGCAGTGCTTTTATTAATTCAATCTATCTAAGCTTGGAAGACTTATTCCTTGTCCTTCTTAAAGGTCAGGTACCACTCGAGGCGGTTAATGTCTTTGTCGTCCCAGCTCATGCGATCTTTTGCTTCTTCAGCAGTTGCCGGCGGCGGCACAATAACGTCACAGCCCGGTTTCCAGTTGGCGGGAGTAGCGATGCTCTCTTCGTCAGCCTTTTGCAGGGCGACGACGATACGCTTAATCTCGTCCATATTACGGCCAGTGCTGGCGGGGTAATAGAGGATGGTCCGGACGATACCCTCAGGGTCGATAACGAAGACTGCACGAACTGTGGAGGTCTTGCTACCGGCATGGAGCATACCGTACTTTTGTGAAACTTCTGTGCTGATGTCGGCGATTAGGGGGAACTTAATATTTAAGTTCTCAATGCCGTTCCAGCTCTTCTTCTCGAGGTCACGCAGCCAAGCAATGTGGGAGTGCAGTGAGTCGACTGAAAGGCCGATCAGCTCGGTGTTCAGCTCTTTGAATTCGTCTGCCATTGAGGCAAAGGTCATGAACTCAGTGGAGCAAACCGGGGTAAAGTCTGCGGGGTGGGAGAAGAAAATTACCCACTTACCTTTGTAGTCTTCTGGGAAATTGATTACACCGTTTGTTGTTACGGCTTTAAATTCGGGTGCTCTATCGCCGATTAAAGGCAGATTGGGCTTATCACAAGTTGTTCTTTTGTCTTCCATGATTGTTCTCCTTGAAAAATTTTTGGTCTAATTCGGTTCAACTATTACGCTGATTTTAATCAGTTCAGCTCAGGCTCTATTTTGCTATTACTAAGCATCTAGGCCCTGGCTAAAGCGATTAGTCTTGGCTGTCTTTGGCTGCACATTTATTGCAGATTCCTGTGAAGTTAACCGAGTAATTGTCGACTTGGCTGTCGGGGAACTCAGTCTTCACCGCTGAAATTACTGCGTCTACAATCTTTGCAGGTAGTTTCAGGTTAATTATTTGTCCACATTCTCTGCAGTAAAAATGACAATGCTCATCGACATCAATATCGTAGCGTCGTTCATAATCACCGACTTGAAGTTCTTTGACTAAACCCGCTGCGACAAAAGCTCGAATATTATTGTAAACCGTGGCCCGCGACAGAGTCGGAATGTTCTGCTGCTTCAAGCCGCGATAAATCATATCGGCGGTAGGATGGTCACGATGTGCGTAGAGATAATTCAAAACTGAAACTCTCTGATGCGAAATACTGAGTCCGTTCTCACGTAAGATCTCTACCAATTCCTGGTAGGTCGGCAATGCACATTCGTGGCTACCGGCTTTTATTTGCTCTGGTTTCATCGCTGAACTCCTTTCTTTTAGACTAATTCTATAATAGTAGATAGACTAAAATTATCAAGTTCTAATCTGAAACTGTAACTTATGCGCTAATTAATCTAGGAATTCCTCAGTCAGAGCGTCATCGACGATCTCTTCGCCGAGTAGATGGAGGGCCGTATGCCAGGCCAAAACCGCACATTTAACCCGAGCTGGCATGTGGGAAATATCCGCGAAAGCCATGGCCTCAGCTAGGCGCTCCTCGGTCTCACTATCGACTTCACCATTTCTGATTAAATCAATAAAGTCGTGGAGGAGGGCCTTTGCCTCGTCCACTGTTTTCCCAGTCAAAAGCTGGGCCATGATTGAGGCCGAGGCGGTAGAAATCGCGCAGCCCACTCCCTGGAAGGCGCAATCCTCAATCACCTGGGTCTCAGGATTAAGCTTTAATTGCAATTCCAGCTCGTCGCCGCAGGAGGGATTATTGCCAGCTCCCGAATGAGTCGCCTCAGGCAGCTCACGCTTATGGCTTTGGTTTCTGCTCTCTTCTAAAATCAACTGCTTATATAAATCTTTTAAATCCATTAATTCCAACTCTCCAAACTATAGAATATCGCTCAGTTTTTGACCGCTTAGCTCAGTTTTTGGCCGCCTAGCTAAATCCGGACGCTTAGCTCAGGCCCATCTGCTGCCGCACCTTGGACAGAGCCTGAATCAGCTGCTCCACCTCCGCCTCTGTATTGTAGAAGCTGAAGCTCGCGCGGCAGGTGGCATTGATGCCCAGGTAGCGGTGCAAGGGCTCTGCACAGTGGTGCCCAGAGCGAATCGCAATCCCACTCTCATTGAGGATGGTTGCGACATCATGGGGGTGTACATCACGCACATTAAAGGCTAAAACCGCCCCACGGTGCACGGGCTCTCCAGCTCTGGCTCGCACCGCATAGAGCTCGATATCTGGCACCTTACTCAGGCCCTCAATTGCCAATTCGGTCAAGGCTTGCTCATAAGCATCTACCTCGGCCATGCCAATTGCTTGCAGATAGTCAATCGCCGTCGCTAAACCAACTGCCGCAGCAACATTCATCGTCCCAGCCTCGAAGCGACTGGCCGGCGGTGCAAAGACGGCATCCTGCTCACTGACCCGCTCGATCATATCGCCACCGTAGTGGAAGGGCGGCAGCTTAGCCAGTAAATCATACTTACCCCAGAGCACACCAGCACCCATCGGCCCGTACATCTTATGCCCGGAAAAAACTGCAAAATCACAGCCAATTTCGCGGACATCGCAGGGACCGTGCGGAACTAATTGCGTTAAATCCGCAACTGTAAGCGCCCCAAAGTCCTTAGCGAGCTTAAAGTACTGATTTAAATTCGCCCGCGTTCCAGTCACATTCGAGCAGCCCGTGAGAGCTAAAATCTTCGTCTTTGAGCTCAATTTCTCCTTTAATTCCTGCTCAGAAATCTCGAGCTCAGGGCTGAGATAGAGGTAGCGCAGCTTGGCTCCGGTCATTTTGGCCACGAACTGCCAGGGAATTAAATTCGCATGATGTTCGAGAATTGAAATCAAAATCTCATCACCGGCCTTCAGCCCCTGGCCTAGGGTATAGGCTAAAAGGTTCAAGCTCTCGGTTGCACTTTTCGTAAAGACAATCTCATTCAGCCGATAGGCGTGAATCAGCTTCGCCACCTTTAAGCGGGCAGCGGTATAAGCCTCAGTCGCCGTATTCGCCAAATAATGCGCACCCCGATGCGGGTTGGCATTCTCCTCTAGGTAATATTTATTGATCCGCTCCAGAACCTGCTGCGGCTTTTGCGTGGTCGCAGCGTTATCCAGGTAGATTAGATCATGCCCCTTGACTTTAGTTTGCAAAATTGGAAAGTCGCGGCGTAATTCTTTAACTTCAGCCTGTGTCAGCATAATTCCCTCCTGCAGATAACTCTGCATTCTCTTAGTTTCGACTCACTTTACTCGCGGCAGCAGCCGCTATATAAAGAGCCCAGCAGTTCGCGCAGTCCAGGGCCAAAGCCTTTAGTCTGCTGAATCGAGCTTGGTCAAAATATCCTTTAAAACTGCATCCTTCAGTTCACTATTTGGCAAGAGGTCAATAACATTTGAAAAGCGTGAGGCAATAATCATCTTCTCCGCTTCACGTCGGGTGAAGCCCCGGCTCTGGACATAAAAGACCATGTCCGGATTGAGCCTACCAGCCGATGCCGCATGATTGCCCTCAACATTATCCTCAGTGCTGAGTAGGAGCGGAATTGCTCTACTTTGCACAGTGTCATCGAGCAAGGTCACATACTCGCTCTCATCACCGACCGAACCTGAGGAACCGCGTCTAAAGTCAATCGTCGCCCGGAACACCTTCTTCGCATAGTCCATCAGCGCCCCGTTGACGAGCAGATTACTGCGACAGAGCTTACCCTTATGGATTAACTCGTAGTTATAGTCGTAGCTTTCTTCACCCCGGCCAAAGTAGATGCCCTGGCAGTCGAAGATGGCGCGATCTTGGAGGTCGGCCTTGAGATCTAGGCGATGCGTTCTCGCACCGCTGTCCGCAATAATCATGCGGACTTCAGAATCAGGCTCGAGGTAGACGTTGACGAACATTCTACTGTCCGCCTGCTCGCTCATCTGCTGGACCAGGAAAATAATTAGATGTGAACCGGCCTCGGCTCTAATCTCGACCTCGGTATGCCGTTTGGTTCTGAGCTCACCGCTATCTGAGTAAGCCAGGATTAGCTCAGCGTCACTGCCCTCACGGGCAAAGATTTCGCGCCGTTCGTAAAGCTCCGGCTCGCTGGCACTGAGCTTTATTTCTTCCGTCTCGACGTATTTTTCACCGGCTAGAAGCTCTAAACGCTTGAGCTCTTTTGGCCGGCTAAACTCTAGTTCCGGCACTGCCGAGCTATTCACCTTAGCTGAGCGGAAAGTCGGAATCGGAATAATATCTGTAGCTTTGCGCTCGACATATTTGGCCGTGCCTGAAAATAATTCCTGCTTGGAATTTGCCTTTTCTTGATTGGCCGCTAAATGCTCGCCATTTACGAGCTGCTGATTTTTCACTGTATTTTCACTTAACATAGAGGACTCCTAACCTATTGTGCCTTCGAGTTCGAGATTGATTAAAGCATTCATCTCAACTGCGTATTCCAGGGGGAGTTCTTTCGCTATTGGTTCGGCAAAGCCTCGCACGACCATAGCTCTGGCATCCGGCTCGGAAATTCCCCGACTCATCAGATAGAAGATGACCTCATCATCGATGCGGCCGATTTTCGCCTCGTGACCGAGGTCGACATCAGCACATTGCAAGTCGACGACTGGCAGGGTGTCGGAGCGGCTGTGGTCATCGAGCATCAAGGATTCGCAAATTGCCGTCGATTTCGAGCCGTGAGCTTCCGGTAAAACCTTAATCAGGGAGCGGTACACTGCAGTCCCGCCGGCTTTGGAAATAGATTTAGAATTGATATTCGAGGAGGTATGGGGTGCCGCATGAATCACCTTCACTCCGGTGTCGAGGAACTGATCCTTACCGGCAAAGGTAATCCCGGTAAACTCCGAGCTAGCACCCTCACCTTTCAGGATGCTCATCGGGTAGAGCATCGAAACTCGAGAGCCAAAGGAGCCAGAAACCCACTCAATCGCGCCATTTTTACCGACGATGGAGCGTTTAGTGTTGAGGTTGTACATATTGCGTGACCAGTTCTCGATGGTCGAGTAGCGCAGTCTAGCGCCATCGGCCACGAAGAGCTCAACTGCCCCGGCATGAATGTTCAGCACATTGTACTTCGGTGCCGAGCAGCCCTCGATAAAGTGGCAGTAAGAGTCTTCTTCCAAGATGATTAGTGTATGTTCGAACTGGCCCGCGCCCGGAGCGTTCAAGCGGAAATAGGACTGCAGGGGAATATCCACCTGCACGCCCTTTGGCACATAGACGAAGGAACCACCGCTCCAGACTGCATAGTGCAGGGAGGCGTAGCGGTGATCATTGATTGGAATACACTTGCCAAAGTACTTTTGCACAATTTCCGGATACTCGCGCACCGCAGTTTCAAAGTCCGTGTAAATTACACCCTGATCTTCCATCATCTTAGTCAGGTTGTGGTAGACCACCTCGGAGTCATACTGTGCGCCAACTCCCGAGAGGTTTTCCTTGGCCTCCGCCTCAGGAATACCTAAGCGGTCAAAGGTGTCCTTAATATCTTCTGGTAAATCATCCCAGCTTGCAGTCATATCCGCGTCTGGGCTGATATAGGTGGTGATTTGGTCGAGGTCGACATTGCTTAAATCGGGACCCCAGTCCGGATTTTGCGAAGCCTGGAATTCTTTTAAGGCCGCGAGGCGAATCTTTAACATCCACTCGGGCTCATCCTTAGCTGCGGAGATTTCACGCACGATTTCCTCATTCAGGCCGCTCGCAGTTTTCATGCGGTAGCGCACCTCATCTTTAATGTCGTAAACCCCGCGATCGATTTCTTCAATCTCGGACTTTTCGCGCTCTAAGACCTCGGTTTCAGCCTTTGTGCGGATTGTCCCTACTTGTTTTTTACGAATAATTTCTGCCATTTAATTCTCCCTTATCTGCGCCTGAGTCTTAGTATTCTACAATTCACGGACCCAGCCGAAACCCTCATTCTGAACGCGCTCGAAAATATCTCGACCGCCAGACACGGCGATGCGCCCGTTCAGCAGAATGTGCACACGGTCGATCTCAATCTCATTCAAGATCGCGCGGTGGTGGGTGATGATCAGGAGTGAGTTATTTGGATTGCGGAACTTCTTAATCCCCTTTGAGACGACCTGGACGGCATCGACGTCGAGGCCGGAGTCCGTCTCGTCGAGCATCGCAAACTGCGGATCGAGGACGTTCAGTTGTAAAATCTCGTCCTTCTTCATCTCACCGCCGGAGAAACCGACGTTTAAATAGCGGTTTGCATAGGAAGCGTCCATATCCAGTTCTGCCATCTGCTTAATTAAATCCTTATGGAAACCTAATAGAGAGGGCTTCTCACCCGTCAGCTCTTCCTTGGCAGCCCGCAAGAAATTTTCTACACTAATTCCAGGCACCGCTTCGGGGTGCTGAAAGCTCATGAAAATCCCGCGTTTCGCTCGTTTATCTGTTGATTCGTCGTTAATTAATTCACCGTCAAAATAAATTTCACCCTCTGTCACCTGAAAGACCGGATTATCCATAATCGCATGGAGCAGGGTCGATTTACCCGCCCCGTTCGGCCCCATCAGGACATGGGTTTCACCCCGGTTAATTGTGAGGTTGATATCACTCAAAATTTCTTTATCTTCAACGCTTACTGCTAGGTTTTTAATCTCTAAAAGAGCCATCTTTTAAGCCTCCAAAAATTCCTTCTATTGCTTATTTACTTTAACTTTAGGCTAAATCACTGTCTAGCTAAAAGCCGAGCTTAAGCTCGGCTTTGTAACATTAGTTACTATATCTTCTAGCCTCCCGCAAAGCCTCGCTCCGCCTTGGAGGAATTTCTTAAAAGGCTATATTTTCAAGCTTTCAGGGCTCAGCTCGAGTCAAGCTTCGAGCGCCACCAAGCGCTCTAAGCCCACTAGCTAGGCTCAATCCTCCTTAGCTTCAGCCTCGATTAAGGGGAGCAGAAAGTTATAAAGCTCCTCCGGCTCGATCCGGTGGGCAGCACCGCGGCCCTGAAAAAAGCCGTGATCAGCAATCAGGTGAATGCTTAAATCCGACCACTTAAGCTCCCGGCCACTTGCCAGGTGACGGCAGCTGCTCAGGCGCTTCGCTGCGCGCTTGGCATCCTTAAAGGGACAGCCGAGCCAACCTCTCCACTCATCTACCGAGATCTCATAGCCACGATATTCGACCGCCTCTCCTAAGCCCGTCATGCCGGCCCGGCTGAGGCGCCGCAGTAAAATTGCTAAGTCCTCAGCCCTGACTCCGAGCTGGTCTAATTTGGCCTGATCCTCATTAATAATTTCGGCAATCTGGCGCTGGTCCGTGCCTAAGAAGCCCTCTAAGGTGTACTGACCTGCTCCCATATTGTCGCTGAACTTTTTATCGGCTGGATTCTTTTTCATCTTCTGCCCTCCTCAGCTTTAAAACTTATCGTAGAAAATAGCCTGATCCTTAAAGCCCAGTTCGTGCAAGGCTTTGACCGTGGCATTGAGCATGCCGGGGCTACCACAAAGATAGGCCTCCTTAGCCTCCCCGTCACTAACCTCCTGCTTCATCACCTCAATCACATTACCGATCCGACCATCCCAGTCATCGCCCTCCTGATAGCGCGAGAGCGCCGGGATAAACTCGAAATTTGGATTCTCTTTTTCGAGGGCGGCCATTTCCTCGAGATAGAACATGTCGCGCAGGGTCGAAGCGCCAAAGAAGTAGCGGATCTTATAATCTAGCTGCTGCTCGGTAATGTCGCGAATCAGGGAAGCAATCGGAGCCATCCCGGAACCTCCGGCCAGCATAATCAGCTCCTTGACCCCCTCGCCACCGCGGCGGTAGAAATCGCCATAAGGCCCGGAAAGTCGCACCGTATCCCCTTCCTTTAAGGCGGTATGGACATAGCCTGTCGCAATCCCGTCCGGAACCTTCCGGATCATCAGCTCAATCTGATTTTGATCTGAGGGCTTGGAGGCAATCGAATAAGCCCGGAAGACCTCTTCTTTAACCTTCCCATAAGGCTTGGTGTAAAACTGGACGAACTGGCCCGCCTTAAACTTAATGCTCTCGCCCTCGGGCAGTCTGAGCCGAAGTAACTTAATATCATGGGTCAAGTCTCTAATCAGCTCGACCTTCGCTATATATTCCTTAATATTAAAGAGCTCCTCCGCGACGTAAATGCGGAGGTCATTTTTGACCTTGATTTGGCAGGAAAGCCGATAATCCTGAGCCCTCTCCTGGGCACTCAGATAGGGTTCCTCAGTCGGCAAGAGCGGACCCGCACCCTCGGTAATTCGCAGCTTACATAGCCCGCAGGTAGCCTTGCCTCCGCAAGCCGAGGGGATGAAGATTTTCTGATTAGAGAGGGCCGCCAAAAGTGAGCTACCGCCTTCTACTTCGAGCACGCGGGCGCCGTCATTAATCTCGATTTTACAGCGGCCGTAATTATTCAAGAGCTTCTCGGCCAAAGAGATAATCCCGGCTAAAACTGTGGAAATCAGGGCGATACTAATTGTTGCTTGCAGTATTTTTAACATCATATCTCTCCCTACTGAACCTGGAAAATTCCGGAAAAACCGATGAAGGCCATGGCCATAATTCCCGTAATAATAAAGGTGATTGCAGGACCTTGAAGACCGGGCGGCATTTTGGCCTTGGCAATTTTTTCACGAATTGCCGCGAGCATCACAATTGCCAACCACCAGCCGAGACCGCTACCTAGGCCAAAGAGAATCGCCTGGAGGAAGGAATAATTTCTAATGACCATAAAGAGGGTCGCACCCAGAATCGCACAGTTGACCGTAATTAAGGGGAGGAAAATCCCTAATTTCGCGTGTAAATCTGGGGCATAGCGGTCGAGAAAGAGCTCTAAAATCTGAACTAGGGCTGCGATGACCATAATAAAGACAATATTTCGCAAATAAACGATATCCAGGGGCAGGATAATATAGTGATAAATCAGCCAGTTCACCCCGGAGGTAATCGCCAGGACCATGGTCACTGCCTTACCTAGGCCGGAGGCCGTCTTATACTCGCCCGAAACCGAGATAAAAGAACACATCCCGAGGAAGTTGGCGAAAATCATATTACTGGTCAAAATCGAAGCAAAGAAGATGACCCAGGGATTAATTGGTGAATAATCCATTACTTCCCTCCTTTCTCAGCTTCCCGTCTTAATTTGCGGGCATTTAAAAACCAAATCATCGACCCGATAATAAAGAAGGCCGCTGGGGGCATAATCATAATGGTCCAGGGCTCGAAGCTCTCTGGCATCACGCGGTAGTTAAAGACTGTGCCAAAGCCTAAAAGCTCACGGATAAAGGCGACAGCGAGAATAACTAGGGTGTAGCCGAGTCCAGAAAAGAGCCCGTCTAATAAGGCAGGGATTGGCGGATTCTTCTGCGCATAGGCCTCGGCCCGACCCATCACAATGCAGTTCGTGATAATTAGGCCGACGTAGGGCCCGAGTGCTTTTGAAATCTCGGGGACGAAGGCTCGAAGCGCCAGGTCGACCAAGATTACGTAGGCGGCAATGACTAAGGTCTGGACCAGCATTCTCACCCGCTGCGGAATCAAATTGCGCATTAAAGATAAGGTAAAAGTTGAGAGCGCCGTAGCAAAGGTCACCCCGAGCCCCATGACGAGAGAGTTAGTCATTAGGTTGGTCACCGCCAGCGCCGAGCAAATTCCGAGGATCTGCCGCAAGACCTGGTTTTCGTCAAAGAGTGAACGCTTGGCCAGTGCCGGTAATTTCTCTTTAGCCATTATTTAACCTCCTCATATTCCAAGAGCTCCTCGGCCAGCACCCGATTGATAATCCGTAAAATCGCATTGGAAGTCTGGGTTGCCCCAGTAATCGCATCAATCTCAGCCCCGAGATTAGGACCGTAGTCCAGGCTCTGACCTGGCTGGTAAACGAGGCCACGAAACTGCTCTTTAAACCACTGCTCCTCGATTCGGCCGCCGAGGCCTGGAGTCTCATTTTGCTCTGTAAAAACAATGCCGCGGATACTCAGCCCATCCGCAGCTTCCTCTGGCGACTCGACATCGACCGCCAACCAGCCGCGAATCGTGCCCCAGAGACCGGAGCCGACAAAGGGCAGGGCAATCGCCTCGACCTGCCCTCCTTCTAAGAGGCGAAAATACTCAGTTTCACCGCGCTGGGCCGCCTCGATCGAAGCCGCAAAACGCGCCTCTAAGTCGGCCTGACTGCCCTCAGTCGACAAGCCAAAAACCTCGAGCAAGGCAGCTTCTTCAGCCAAGAGAGCATTTTCATTAAAGCGCTCTTCTAAAGCCGTATTCGCCGAGGCTAAAACGAGGGTAAAGAGCGCACTGATGATGAACATAAAAACAATCGTGTAGAGATAAGATTTCTTCATTTGCTTAGACCCCCTTCGCCTGAATTTTGGCCTTGGCCGGGGTCTTAGACCCTCCTTGCTCCGGCGTCTTTGCCTGGCGCTCAGCCTTCGCTTTCGCCTTTAACTGGCGCTCCTTTTGCCAAGCCTGAAGATTGCGCTCAAGCAGCGGAGTCAGTGAATTGGCGAGCAGAATCGCAAACATCACGCCCTCGGCAAAGAGGGAAAAGGCGCGAATTGTCATCGTGAAAATCCCGACCAGGGCACCAAAAATCCACTTCGCCTGCTCATTCTTCGGGGCAGAAACCGGATCTGTCGCCATAAAGACCGCGCCAAAGAGTAGTCCACCGGAAAAAAGATAGTAGTAGAAGGGTTCAGTCAGCGCACCCGTAGTATTAAAAATTGCCGCCATCAGCGCTGCACTCCCCAGCGTCGAAAGCATGATTTTCCACGCAGCCGTCTTGGTCCAGATGAGATAAATTGCGGCGACTATGATCAAAATCCTAGCCGTCTCACCGATGGTCCCAGGATGCAGGCCAAAAATTAGCTCCTTCAGACTGCTACTAGCGCCTGCGCCCTCCTTTAGATTAATCAGCGGAGTGGCCGAAGTAATCAGATCCTCAGCCCCTGCATAATTGAAAAAGCCCCCCGGAAAATCCGTAAAGGGCTCTGTCCAACGTAGGGCGAGGTGCCGTGGGAAGGCAATGTAGATAAAGGCCCGACCGACTAGTGCCGGATTAAAGATATTCCGGCCAAAGCCGCCAAAGACTGCTTTACCAAAGACGATGCCAAAAACTATCCCGATAATTGCAATGTAGTAGGGGGTAGCCGGGGGCAGGGTCAGGGTAAAGAGCACGCAGCTCACGAGGCAGGCCTCAGTCACCTTTGTCTTGTCCTTTTGGATTAAACGCAGCACCAGATATTCTGCTGCAATGCCCGCAATTAAAGTCACGGCCAAAAGGCTGATTACCCGCCAGCCATAGAGCCAGGTCGACATTATAATAATTGGGAGCAGCGCCAAAAGAACTTTCGTCATCATTTTCTGATGCATAAAGTAAGTCTTAACTTTCATGAAAACACCCACCTTAAAGGGGCAGGCCCGTAAGCAAATAAAGGGGGACCTAGCCCTCTCTCCTTAATTAGATACAGGCAAATTATAACAAATTTCGTATAAAAAAGCGAAGAGAGTGGAAAAATAATCAGAAATAGCTTAAAGTAGATAAAACTTAGCCTTGGAGGATAGTTTTATTAAACGAAACTATGTTAAAAATGTAAGTGACGTTAGTTTCTAGATAGGTGCATCGGGTAAGCTGTCTAGAGCTAACGGATAAGTCTGTACTTATTGAGGCTAATCAGCCCGATTTAGATAATAGCCGTCCGGAGTCATTCATGACCATCCGGAAATAAGTGCCAAAAAGGTGTATACCCCTACTCCTTTCCTTACTGTTTTGCTCCGCGCCTCGCTCTGCGATACCTCCAGAAAACGGAGAGAGGCTCGGAGCACTCCTTTTTTAGCCCCAAAAAACTTTCTAAACTGATGCGGCCGAGCTTTTAGCTACAGCTTTCGCCTTCTTTCCTCTGGGATTTTTTAGGCTATAATCGAAGGCATGAAACAGCTAAGTAATATTCTTACCGAGAGCCAGCGTCCGGCAAAAATCATCCTCGCCTCAGCTTCACCCAGAAGAGCTGAGCTCTTCCAGCGTCTAGGCTTCGAATTTACAATCGAGCTATCCCAGCTTGACGAGGGCAAGATCGAAGCAGAGTGGCGCTCCGAAGGCGCCCCCGGAGGCTACCCTGAGCTCGCTACCCGCCTAGGTCAGGCCAAGGCGGAAGCCGTCTGGTCTAAATTAGCAGGCCAAAACTCCCAAAATTCCCAGAACTCCCAGAACTCCCAGGAGGAGCTATATATTATCGCCGCCGATACCTTAGTCAGCCTGGAAAAGGAGGTCCTCCATAAGCCAAAAGACCTAGCAGAGGCACGCCGGACCCTGACCCAGCTCGCTGGACGGACCCACGAGGTCAATACGGCAGTCGCAATCAGATACGCTGCAGGCTGTCACTCGTTTTGCAGCAGTACAGAGGTCAAGTTTTTCGAGCTCGACCAGGAGATGGAAGCGGAGATTGAAAACTACATCCACAGCAAAAGCCCCTACGATAAGGCAGGGGCTTATGGAATCCAAGAAGCCGGCGCTTTCCTGGTTGAGTCCATTTCCGGAGATTATCTAACTGTAGTAGGTCTGCCACTAGCCAGACTCCGCCGGGAGCTTTCTAAGCTAGGGCTAAAATAAGACTTAACTAGGCTTTAAATTTCGGCTTTATAATCACCGTAATTGGCGTATCCTACTGAGCCTCTGCAGACTCAGGCCTCAGCCTTATTCCTGCGCCCAGTTCAAAGATCTTTTAACCGCCTCAGCCCAGTCTGCTAAAATTTTCTCGCGCGTCGCTTCGGCTAAGTTCGGCTGAAATACTTCAGTCTGATGAACTAAGCTTTTTAGCTCAGCTCTGGAAGCCCAGAAAGCGACTGCCAAACCGGCCAAAAAAGCCGCGCCTAAAGCAGTAGACTCAATGCACTCTGGGCGCTCGACAGGCAGATTGCTAAGATCAGCTTGAAATTGCAAGAGTAAATTGTTTTGTGCCGCCCCACCATCGACGCGTAGGCTCTTGAGTTTGACTCCGGCCTCCTCCTGCATCAAAGAAAGCACGGCCTCAGTTTGAAAGGCCATCGATTCCAAGGCCGCTCTAACTATATGCTCCCGCCTGACCCCCCGGCTTAGCCCGACAATAGCGCCGCGGGCATAGGGATCCCAATAAGGGGCGCCGAGCCCGGTAAAGGCCGGCACGAAATAACAACCATTACTATCCGGAACCTCTGCCGCTAGCGCCTCGACCTCATGGGCAAAGTCAATTAGCCTGAGCTCGTCACGCAGCCATTGAACGACTCCTCCGGACACGAAAATTGAACCCTCGAGGGCATAGTCGATCTGATCATTTAGCCCCCAGGCGATAGTGCTGACCAGCCCGTGCTTTGAATTAATCGCTTTTTCACCGGTATTCATGAGCAGGAAGGAGCCGGTTCCATAGGTGTTTTTAACCTCGCCTGCGGCCCAGCACTGCTGGCCAAAGAGCGCCGCCTGCTGGTCACCAGCCGCCCCCGCAATTGGCACTTCGGCCGCCAGAAATGCTGGATCAGTGTAGCCGTAAATACAGGATGAGGCTTTGACCTCGGGGAGGATCGCCGCCGGGATTTCAAATAAGTCCAATAAGTCTTGGTCCCAGCTTAAATCATGAATATTAAAGAGCATGGTGCGGGCTGCATTCGAGTAATCTGTGACATGGACGCGACCCTTGGTCAATTTCCAGATTAGCCAGCTATCGACGGTGCCAAAGAGAATCTCGCCAGCTTCTGCCCGGGCTCTTAAACCCTCGACCTGCTCGAGCAGCCATTTAATCTTACTGGCTGAAAAGTAGGCATCAGGCAAGAGTCCCGTCTTTGCCTGAATCAGCTCGGCATAGCCGCGATCGTGCAATTCCTGGCAAGCCTCGGCCGTCCTCCGACACTGCCAGACAATCGCAGGGTAGACCGGCTCGCCTGTTTCTTTTGACCAGAGTATAGTTGTTTCTCGCTGGTTCGTAATCCCGATTGCGGCGAGGTCGGAGCCCTCTAAATTATGTCGGTTCAGGGCTTCAACCACCACTCCCAATTGGGTCGACCAGAGCTCATTGGCATCTTGCTCGACCCAGCCCGGCTGGGGGAAGCTCTGCTTAATCTCCTTCTGCGCCGCCGAGACAATCCGCCCGGAGCGATCAAAAATCACTGCACGATTAGAAGTGGTCCCGGCATCTATCGCCAGAATATAATTTGCCACGAATTTACCTCCATTCACTGGAGCTACTGCCGCAAAGGATCAGCTTCGCTTCTGCAAGGCAGGCTCCGAAGAGCGCTCGGTCTGAGCCGACTAGAACTATTATAGTGACAAATGTCAGGCAAAGTCTAAACAATTCTCACTAGCCCCGGCCCGCGAAGCTTTGTAAGCTAAAGCTAGCTAATTGGAGGTGGAATCAATGATTGTACGCAATAAGGATCTAGTCAAACGCTATGGCGAACTCGCCGCCTTAAATCACTTTGACCTCGAGGTCGAGGCCGGCGAAATTCTCGGCCTCTTAGGCCCTAATGGCTCTGGGAAAACTACTTGTATAAACTGTAATCTCTCGGTGCTGAGCTATGACCATGGCGAGATTGAAGTCTTTGGCCAAAAGATGGCTCCGAATCGCTACGACCTCAAGGCCAAAATCGGCCTCGTGCCCCAGGATTTGGCCTTATTTCAGGAACTTACAGTCAGGGAAAATATCGACTACTTCTGCGGCCTCTACATCACGAATAAAGCAGAGCGCAAGCGGGCCGTGGAAGAAGCCATTCGTTTCGTCCAATTGGAGAAGCAGGCCAAGGTCTTAACCCGCAAACTCTCCGGTGGCCTGAAGCGTCGCCTGAATATCGCCTGCGGCATTGCCCACCGTCCGGAATTGATCTTCCTCGATGAGCCGACGGTCGCAGTTGACGCTCAGAGCAGAAAGTTTATTCTCGATGGCATTCGGGAATTAAATCGTAATGGCAGCACGATTATTTACACTAGCCACTACCTCGAAGAAGTCGAGGATCTGTGTACTCGCATCGTGATCATGGATGAGGGCAGAAGCCTGGCGAGCGGCTCAGTTGAGGAACTGCAGCAGCAGGTCAGCAGCTCGGAAAAAATACATCTACAGCTCGAGAACAGTATTAGTGGACTAGCTGCCCGCTTAAAGCAAATCGACGGGGTCATCGAGGTCGAAGAAAGCAATAAGGCCTACCTCATTAAATACTCCAGCGGCGATAACAATCTGCCTGCCCTACTCTCCTTCTTAGAAGCCTCAGGCATTGTCTACCGGGAAATCTACAGCGAAAGACCGAGTTTAAATGACGTGTTCTTGGAATTAACTGGGAAGAGCCTACGTGAATAAGAGCGAGCCGATTGAGCTTAGCTTAAAGAAAAGAGCGTGATTGCATGAACTTTCTAGACTTATTTAAGATGAATATGAAAGTCTTCTTCCGAGATCGCATGGCGATTTTTTGGATGACCGTCTTTCCCCTCATTTTGCTCGGTACCTTTGGCACCGTATTCTCCAGCTTGCGCCAGCCCAATACAGAGCCGATTCCACTTGCTATCAATAGTAAGAATCCTTATCTAGCAATCTATGAGGAGATTCCTCTATTCGAGATTAGAGCTGTGGACTGGGATCTTGAAGAGACTGCTGAAGCCTTAAACCAGGATCAAGTTAAGGCCTTTATCGACAGCGAGAATCAAATCTTCGCTGCCAAGCGCTCAATCCAGGTCAGCATAGTCCGCTCCGCCGTCGATAGCGTCAGACGCGGTCTCGAACTGGGGCCTGCTGCGCGCAATCTAAATTATACAAAATCCCTGATCAAGACTGAGGCCAGTAAGACTGATCCGATGGCGATTTCCCTGCTTTCGATGTTTTCCTTATACGTCTTTTATAGCTACTTTGCCACGGCTAGCTATTGCTCCGCAATTTCCGCCGAGCAATCAGCTTCAGGAATTAGGCATGAGATTGCCCCCTTTAGCCGACTTAAGCTGATTTTTTCTGGCTTTATATCTAATCTTTTATACAGTATCGCCTTTATCTTTTTACTCAAGTTCTACACAGATTACATCTTGAAGCTGGATCTGATTCCTGAGTTCTGGCAATCTTTACCCGTCCTACTCTCCGGCTCTCTTTGTGGAGCAGCAATTGGACTTTTAATCGGTTCGATTCCCCGCCTTTCAGATGCTGCCCGGATTAATCTAGGTGTTTTCGTCTCACTCTTCCTCGGTCTGCTCTCTGGAATGATGTCTCCGGAAATCTACCTCTTTATTAATGAAAAGGTCCCCATCGTGGCTCGGCTCAATCCCTTAAGCCGGCTGACTGTGACTCTCTTCCACATTAACCACTTAAATTCCAATTCAGAAAGCCTAGCTTGTATTCTGTATTTCCTCGCCCTCGCTCTAATCTGCATTTTACTTGCCGGCCGCAAACTCGGCAGCCTAGATCACAAGTCCCTGGCCTAGAGTCAGAGCGAGTAGAAAGTGAAGCGCTATGTCAACATTTAAACTCTATCTTAAACTTTTGAAAAAGAATCTACTGATTGTTCTGCCCTTAGTCGCAATGTTTTTCTTAATTGGCTTTATCGAATATCAGAACTCCAAGCAGAGTACTGAGCGGAGCATTGGCCAAATTAAGCTCCCCGTCGGCGTGATTAATGAGGCCGAGGATGAGGCTGCAAAGGATCTTTTAAACTTTTTAAAAGAGCAATTTAGAGTCAGCGAAATCAAAGCCGATGAACTCACGCAAAAAGTTGATCTCTATAGTGGAAAATATAGCGCAACGCTGAGCATTCCCGCCAATTACCAGGAGCTCTTGGCAGCAGGCGAAGAGGCCGTCTTAATTCGGCTCAGCCCGCAGGATCAAAGTAGCTGGCAGGTTCAGATGAATCTCGAAAGCTACCTCCAAAGTGCTCGGGCCCTAGCGCAGTTTGCGGCCCAAGAAGGGATTGCTAGCCTCAGCCCAGAACAGCCTAGCTTAAGCCCCGAAGCCGAGCAGAAGCTAGAGGCGATTCAGGCAAGGCTGCTGAAAGTCAGCGCTATTCACAGCCCGGTGCAGGATATCAATAAGCTTTTAGAATCGAGTCCAGAAAGCTTTATTGCCGACAGTGTATATATTTACTTTCGCTACTGCGCCTGGATCGTAACCCAGATTATCCTGATCTTAAACAGCTTTCTAATGCTGCGAATGAATACTGGCCTCTGCTTACTGAGAGCGCAGGTCAGCGCCGTACCGAGCGCTCAGCGCGAACGCGAAATCTACCTCGGAAACCTCATCGTCGGACTCACAATCTGGCTGCTCTTTGTAGTTCCTGGCTACTTCTCAAATGGCCATTTAATTTCTAGAGGAATCTTTATCAGCCTGAGTCTGAAACTATTACTTTATGTCTTTAGCCTAATTTGCATCAGCCAGCTGATTGTCGCCCTCTGCAAAAAGGCTACTATCATCACCGGGGTGAGCCAGAGCCTAGCCTTAATTTTCGCTGCAATCAGCGGGGTTTTCATCCCGAGTGAATTCCTGCCCGAGCTGGCCAAAAAACTCAGCTTACTCTTCCCCATGTACTACTATGCAGAAAGTATCAAAGCTGAGGCGGATCCCAAATCTGTTCAATTTAACTTAATTGTAATCGCCCTCTTTGGCCTCGCGAGCTTCTTAGCCTCCTTGGTAATCCGGGCCCGCGACCAGCAGTCAAAAGACCTGAGTAAACGCAGCTTGGATTAAGGGCTAAAAAATTCGCTAGAGCTTATTTAAGACTAGAAATAGCTAAGTTGTTAGTGCTACTATGATGTGAATCTATTTTGGCCCTGGAGGAATTTTGAACAGAAAGAATATCATCGCCTTAATCGAAGCCGAGATTCCTTATAATACGGGGAATATTGCGAGAACTTGCGTCGCTACAGGAAGCGCCCTACACCTGGTTAAGCCACTGGGCTTTGAGCTTAGCGATAAGCACTTAAAACGCGCAGGTTTAGACTACTGGTACGACGTTGACTTAACGCTCTGGGAATCCTTTGCTGAATTTAAAGTCTTCCTCGAAGCAGAGGTCGAAAGTGGCTACTTTCCGATTTACGCTACAACTAAGGCCAAGCAGCATCTGGGCGCCTTAAAGCTCGAAGCAAAACCTGCCATCATCCTCTTTGGTAAGGAGACAGCAGGTTTGCCAGAAGACTTTCTTTTAGAGCACCCTGAGCGCTGTTATCGGATTCCGATGTTAAAAGATACCCGCTCTTTAAATCTCTCCAACGCAGAAGCCATCATCCTCTATGAGGTTCTGCGCCAGCAGGGCTTTGCCGGCTTAGTTTAGGCCTGATCGCCTAGCGATATTCTTTATAAGCCGGCCGGTAGACCGGGGAGACAAATTTGTTGTAAGCAAAGCCATTTTTAATTGCAATATAGACATAGTCTTTGGCCTTTTTGACCGCCTCCAAGGGCTCTAAGTCATTGGCTAAGCCAGCCGTTATTGCTGCTGCAAAGGTACAGCCCGCGCCATGGGTTGCAGGGTTTTCCAGCTTCGGCTTCGCCAGCCACTCGAAAGATTTACCGTCGTAGAACAGATCCAGAGCACTCTCAGGATCGAGGTGGCGACTGCCTTTGACTACCACATACTGCACCCCACGATCGTGAATCGCCTTGGCCGCAGCCTCAATCTCGGCCAAAGTCTTTGGTGTCGGCAGGTCAGCCATCTGTCCGGCTTCGAAAATATTCGGAGTTGCGACATAGGCAATCGGCATTAGAAGCTCTCTTAAAGCGACTGCAGTATCTGGATTTAAGACCTCGTCCGTACCCTTACAGACTAGGACCGGGTCAATTACAGTCTTTTCAATCTTCGCGCGTTCGATCGTCTCGCGCGCCAGCTCGACAATTTCCTTGCTGCCGAGCATCCCTGTCTTCATCGCCTTAATCGGAACATCAGAGGTCAAAATAGTCTCAATTTGCTGCTTCAGTAAATCTAAGGGCAGGCCTTTGACCTGGTGATTCCAATTTTCAGGATCCATCGTCACCACGGTGGTCAATACCGCTTGGCCATAGGTGCCAAATTCCTCGAAGGTACTGATGTCGGCAATTAGGCCGGCGCCACCACTGGCGTCCAAGCCGGCAATTGTTAAAGTTCTAATAATTTCTTTTCCCATTTTGCACTCCTTTTGATGCTGAGCAAGATAAAATCCCAGCCTTTAATCATTTTACGACTTTGCTGGGAAAAAGACAGTATCCAAAAGCTAGCTAGAGCCTAGAACCAGTTAAGCCCGGGTCAGTTCATAAAGCAGGGCATTAATTATTGCGGCCGCAACATTGCTGCCACCCTTCCTGCCCCGCGCCACGATTGAGGGGAGCTTGGCGGAAATAATTAATTCTTTGGCCTGGACTACGTTGACAAAACCGACCGGCACCGCAACCACCAGGCGAGGTCTTAAGAGCCCCTCCTGGACTAGCTCGTAGATTTTAATTAAAGCGGTCGGCGCATTGCCCACGACAAAGATCGCCTCAGGCTCTTTTTGGGCCGCGAGCTTCACCGCTGCAACTGCTCGCGTCGTGCCATCGGCTTGAGCCAGTTGAAATGTCTCCGGCTCAGCAATTAAGCAAGTCGCTTGACAGTTCAACTTAGCCAAGGCCGGCTTATTAATCCCGGCCAAAGCCATATTGGTATCCGTGTATATCGGGCAGCCTGAGCGCAGCGCCGCCAGGGCCTTTTCCTTCACACCCTCAGAAAAGTAGAGCTGATCCACGTATTCGAAATCTGCCGTAGTATGAATCACCCGTTTAATAATCGGGGCCAATTCTGGATCGAGGCTCTCTTTTAACTCGCTTTCGATAATTTCGAAACTGCGCCGTTCAATCTCTCCTGGGAGAACATTTTCTAATTTAATCTGCATCATCTGCTCCATTCTCTTTCTGACTTCCTTGCATTGCGCGAATAAAATTATGGCCAAAGCTGGGATTCGCCGGCAGGTAAATCTGGGGAAAGCCGGCAAAGAGCCGCGGGCTAGCGACTACGGCAGGATAGCTTTTACCATTAGCAGCCCTAGTGGCTGTATAAGCCGTCCCAGGATTATCCGAATCCGTGTAATGAAACTCATGCGCGCGGATGCTCTCGCCTTTTTTGGCCAGGAGATTATCTTGCTCCGCGGTCAAAGTAATATAGCCAAAGCGCTGTAATTTCGGCGTATCAAAGGCCTGTCCAGCGACTGCTCCGACTAGCTCCACCCCCTCGTACTGCTCATGCAAGTAGATGAAGCCCCCGGCTTCTGCTAGGCAGGGAAGGCCTTCCCGCAAGCGCTGGCGCAGCTCTCTTAAAAGCTCTCGATTAGCTGCCAGCTGAGGCAGATAGAGCTCGGGATAACCTCCGGGCAAGTAAAGTCCCTGAATATTGTCTGCTAAATGCTGATCGACTAAGGGGCTAAAAAAGACTAGCTCCACGCCCTGCTCTTTAAAAAAGTCTAAATTCTCCTGGTAGATAAAGCAAAAGGCCGCATCTCGAGCGACCGCTAAGCGCAGTAGGCCTTGCTCCTGCTGCGCGCTTCGGGGCTCTGCTTGGGGCGCAGCGCTACTTACTGTGATTTCGGGGGCGCTTTTTGCCAGCTCAATAATCCCTCTAAGATCCAGGCTCTCAGCAGCTGTTCGGCCGAGCAGCTCGAGACGCTCTTTCAGGTCGGATATTTCCGCCGCTGAGACCAGGCCCAGGCGGCGATCCGGCAGCTCATATTCTGCCTTCTGCTCTAGGTAGCCGAGGGGCTTCACCCCCAGTTCGAGGGCCAGCTTTTTCAAGCCAGGATAGAGCATCGCCGAGCAAGCGTTAAAAATTACGCCGGCAATCTGGCTCTCCGGCCGGTAGTTTAAATAGCCGTAAATCTGAGCTGCCGCCGAGCTGTACATCCCCTTGACGTTCAGGACCAGAATAACCGGGGTCTTGCTCGCCCGGGCCAGCTCATAGCTACTCGCTCGACCCTCAATCCCAATCCCATCGTAGTAACCCATGACGCCCTCAATCACCGCGAGCTTCGCGGCGGCATTTTTGGCCAGATGCAATTTAAGCTGCTCTTCAGCCATGAAAAAGGGATCGAGATTATAGCTTGCGAGGTCTAAAACCTCACGGTGAAACATCGGGTCGACGTAGTCCGGACCCGCTTTAAAGGCGGCCAAGTCGACGCCTTTGGCCTTTAAGGCCGCTAAAATTGCCGTGCTAAGCGTAGTCTTACCCGCCCCCGAATGGGTGCCAGCCAGAAGCAGGCGGTCCGTATTTTTGAACTTAGTTTTATTCGGCATCGCGCTTCGCCTCAGCAGTCAAAATAAAGATTGGATTCTCGGCAAAGAGCATATTGTAGGAAGCGACTTTACGCGTCCTCGTGACCGCTATTTGCACAATCTCGTAAGCTAGATCTTTTTCGCTAAAGATTCTTTTTGCCTCGTCTAAGCTCTCTAGGGTAATCGCAGTTAAGACTATTCTCAGCCTGGGATTTTGCTTTAGTAAGGCCTCAATGATGGCTCGCATTTCACCCCCGCTACCCCCGATAAAGGCTGCATCTAAAGGCGGTAAATCCGGGACTAGGTCGGCCGCATTCCCAGCCATGATCTGGACATTGCCGAGCTGCTGCTTACGGCAGTTGAGAGCCGTCAATTCCAGGGCTGCAGGCTCTTTGTCTAGGGCATAGACCCGGCCGCGATGGCAGGCCAGGGCCAGCTCTACAGTCACGGAGCCGCTGCCGCAGCCAATATCTGCGACCTGGTAATCTGGCTTAACTGCGAGCTTGCTCAGGACGACCGCACGAACCTCCGACTTTGTCATCGGGACCTTAGTCCGCTCGAACTCGGTATCTGGAAGACCAGTTGGAACGCTGTCATCCGCCTCCGGGTTATCGATGAGGACTACGCTTAAGGTCGGAAATTCACTAATTTCAGCGGCTTCTTTAACTTTTGTCTGGATAATCTTTTCCTCCGCTGTGCCGAGATTTTGGCCGATACTTACAGTCAAATCGCCAAAACCTGCCTCGACTAAGCGCTTGAGTAATTCACTTACATTCTGCCCGGTCAAAAAGAAGCTCTCCCGATTCCGTCTGACGGCCTCGACGAGATTGGCTTCCCGGCCATGTAGGCTAAAGAGGGCGGCATTTTGCCAGGGCCTTTTAAGCTGCGCAAAAAAGTAGACTAAGGAGGAGATGCCCGGAATAAAGTTCAGCTCAGAATAGTCGAGCGAACTATCTACTACTGCCCGCTTAATCTTTTCCGCCGCACTGTAAAAGCCGAGGTCTCCGGAAAGTAAAATCGCAATTTTCTCGGCCGGGCTCTCGGCGATAGCAGCTACGACCCGCTCCGGTAAATACTCGGCTCTTAGCTCCTTGCCCTGGCTTTCTAGAGAATTTAGAAGGCGGGGCGCCCCAAGTAATAGTTCGGCTTCCTGAATTGCCTCCAGAGCCTCAAGGCTCAGGCTTTTAGCGCCCATGCCATAGGCCACTAGATTAATGATTCTGCCCATCTCGTACCTCCAAAAGATACTGCTTAATTTCCGCCAGGCTGAGGCCTTTGGACTCCTCCGGCCGGCTTAAGACGGCGACAGTCAGACCACCCTCGACTGCAGCTTCAAGCTTTTCTAAAAAGCCCCCGCTCTGGCCGGATTCCTTAGTTAGAAGAATTTCTGCCCCAGTCGCTCGAAACATGGCCAGATTTAAGTCCCGCGAGAAGGGGCCTTGCATGCAGATGATATTTTTGGCCGGGATAGCGGCTTTTAAGGCCGCTTCGAAACTCTCTTGAAGGGGCAGGATGCGGACTGTTAGGCGCTCAATTTCCCGGATTTTCGAAAGCTCCGAACAGGCCTTTGCCCCGAGGGAGGAGAAGATCCGCCCAGGCTGCTGATTCAGCCATTCGACCATTGCGGGAAGGGTCGAAAATTCGACAATTTTTAGCTTCTTGGCCTCAGAATTTAAGCCTCCCAGCTCCTGGCTTTCTGCGAGGCTGAGTGGGGCGCGCAGTAAGCGCAGGTAGGGGTAGTCGAGGCTTTTTGCCGCCTTTTCTAAATTCACACTCACGAGCCGGGCATAGGGGTGGGTTGCATCAATTACTAGCCTTGGCTCGATTTCCTTTAAGGCCGCCTTAATTCCAGCCTCGTCCAGCCGCCCGACCCGCAGGTAAAAGCCCTGCTCGGGCGCGGCTTCAGGCAGTAATTCCTGGCCATATTCACTGGCGACAAAGACCGTTACCGGAAGCTTTTCCCGGCGTAAAAACTCCGCTAATTCACGGCCCTCAGAAGTCCCGCCAAAGAGGACTAAAGGCTGTTTTTGCTCTAACTTAGTCAAGTTTATAGCCTCGCGGGGTGACCATGCGGCCAGCAATCAGCTTAGTCTGAGAGTTCCCGATAAAAACCGTGGTAAACATATCGACCTGGCAAGCGCCCAGCTCGCCCAGAGTCGTGAGCTTTATGCTCTCGCCTGGGCGGCCAATCATTCTGACATAGCCGGCCGGGGTCTCGGGCGACCGCTCGCTTAAAATAAGTTCACAGGCTTTTTGTAGATAATCCTTGCGCTTACGACTCGCCGGATTATAGAGCACAATTGAAAAGTCCGCTGCAGCCGCGGCACGTAGGCGCTGTTCAATTAAGTCCCAAGGGGTCAAAAGATCAGATAAGCTAATCACCGCAAAATCATGGGTCAGCGGAGCGCCGAGCTTCGCCGCTCCAGCGAGGGCTGCAGTGACCCCGGGAATAATCTCAATTTCCGGTGGATTCTCGCCAGCGAGCTCCAGACTGAGTCCGGCTAGTCCGTAGACTCCGGCATCGCCACTACAGACTAGGGCTGTATCCTGCCCGCCGCGGACGAATTCCAGGGCCTTCAAGCAGCGTTCGCGCTCGCCCCGCATCCCCGTAGTAAAGATTTCTTTCTCCAAAAAAGCCTCGCGAATTAGCTCGATGTAAACCGTATAGCCGACCAGGACCTCGGCCGCCTCGAGTGCCGCCTGAGCTTCGAAAGTTAGGGAATTTCCGGCCCCTGGCCCGAGTCCCACAATGTATAATTTCGCCATAATATCTGCTTCTTCTCCCTCTTTTTATCGAGCTTTATTGAGCGCCACTGGGCTCTCAGTAGCGCAGTCCTCGCTTCGCCTTAGAAGTCCACCTGGTCGGGATCTTTTGGTAAGCCACAGCAGCCCTCTTCTAGATGATCAATTATCTGCATCTCTTCTGCAGTTAAACTAAAGTCAAAAATCTCTGCATTCTCTTTAATATAGGCTGGGGTGACCGACTTTGGCAGGGCTAAAAAGCCCTTCTGTAAGTGCCAGCGCAAAACAACTTGGGCAACTGTCCGACCTAAAGATTTAGCTAAGTCGACTAGCTCGGCTTGCTCGAAAATCTTCCCTCGGCCTAAGGGGCTGTAGCTTTCGAGGAGGATGCCGGCCGCTTGACAATACTCAATCTGAGCCTGGGGGAGGTTCCCTGGGCAGATGTGAATCTGATTAACCTGGGGCTTAATCTCCCAGCTTTCAGCCAGGGCTTCTAGGTGGTGCTCACGGAAGTTAGAAACTCCGATTGCCCGAATCTTGCCAGCCTGGTAAAGTTCTTCGAAAGCCCGCCAGCTCTCGCGGTTCTTCTCCGCCCAAGAAGCTCTAAACTTTAAAGGATTGGGCCAATGAATTAGGTAGAGGTCTAGATAATCTAGCCCTAGCTTAGCTAAGCTCTCGGCAAAAGCCTGCTTCGTTTCGTGGTAGCCGTGCTCGGGGTTGGCAAGCTTCGTAGTCACGAAAATCTCCTCCCGGGCCAGACCGCTTTCCTTAATTGCCTGACCGACTGCAGCCTCATTTTGATAGGCCGCAGCTGTATCAATATGGCGGTAGCCGAGGGCTAAAGCCTCCTTAACCGCTGCGACTCCGAGCTCATCATTGGGCATCAACCAGGTGCCGAAGCCGAGGGCAGGAATTTTCACGCCATTCGCCAGCTCGAAAGTATCGGCCAAGCTTTTAAGCTCTTTTGCCGCCTGCCTGTAATCTATTTTTCTATCCATTTTTAGCCTCCTTTAGTAAAATCTTTAAGCTAAATTTCGCCCAGCTTAGTCTGGGCGATTGCTAAACTGACCCCCTGGCCAGTTGTCTTCTTTAAGATCAGCTTGCTCCCAGGGCCAGCGGCGAGGCTAGCTGCCCGCTCGCAAACATTATCCGTGCCGGTCACCTCCTGCACAAAGTCCGAGCCCGTAAAATCTCCACTCAGCGCGTTGAGCTCCGCAGCCGAGAAGAAATTAAGCTCGAGCTTCTTTTCTCTAGCGTAGTCTAAAATTGCCTCCTCCTCAGCCTTTAAATCAATTGAGGCTATGCCCTTTAAGGCCGCCCGAGCTATTTGCAGCTCATCTAGCCATGAATCGACAAAGCTCTTTAAGCTAGCGCTAGAAGTATTTTTCCTACAGCCTATGCCGAGATATAAAAGTTTAGGACAGAGCCTGAGCTGAGCTTTTTCCGGCTCCAGCTTAGATGCTCCTGCCCCTGCTGTGCTAGGCTGGTTGCTCAGTTCTGCCTCACCCTTCGACCTCTCATAAATACTAATTAGAATATCTGCCCTGGCCGGATCCTCTGTGGGGCGAATCCCTGCCGGCAGCTTTAGTTCTAGCTCTAGCTCTGTGTATAAGCTTAAACTCTCGCCTGCCAAAACCCGCATTGATAAGGGCTTTATCGCTTCTGGGTTCAGGACTTCTAGGCCATTTTCTAAAGCCCAGCTATCGACTGCTAAGAGCCCGTGGCGGTCGGTCGCAGTCGTAATCACCGCCGTCGAGCCTAAGTCCTCTGCCAGCGCTACCGCGAGACGGTTGGCCCCGCCGAGGTGCCCGGAAAGAAGCGAGATAGTAAAGCAGGCGCATTCATCAATTACGACGACAGCAGGGTCTTTCGTCTTACTTTCAATAAACGGCGCAATACTTCGCACCGCGATACCGGCCGAGGCAATAAAGACAATCAAGCTAGCGGATTCAAACTGCCTTTTGCACCAGGCTTTTAAGGGGCTTAGCTCCCCTCTTTTTGCCTCGATCTCCGGCTCTCTTCCGGCGCGACTTAAGTCGGTCTCGAAAGCCATCTTTTCGAGGCTTTGCGCGACTTTTAGCGCAGTCTTTTCACCCGCAGCTGTAAAATAAACTATGCCTGCCTTAGCTAAGTCTTTGGCCACCTAGACCTCGCCCCCTTCTGAACTTAAAGCGCTTAAGGCATCGGTTAAATTAACTTTTGCCTGTCTAAAGCCTGTCGAGAAATCTTTTGCATAGAGCCTGGAATACTCATATTCTTGGCCGAGAAAATCGCCGACCAGAATTAGGGCAAAATTACTCACCCCATTTGCTTGGCAAGTTTCGTAAATTGTCCCGACTGTGCAGTGGAATATGCGCTCTTCAGGCCAGGAAACCTTATAGGCGATAGCCGCTGGAGTCTCAGCCTTATAGCCTCCGGCCAAAAGCTCCGCTTGGACTTCTTTGGCAAGTCCCGCACTAAGAAAGATCACCATGCTCGCCTGATGCTTTGCAAAGGCCGAGATCGCTTCCCCTTCCGGCACCGGAGTCCGCCCGGCCATGCGGGTAATAATCAGGCTCTGGCTGACCCCAGGTAAGGTGTACTCTCTTTCTAAGGCCGCCGCAGCCGCGCTGAAACTAGAGACCCCGGGAACTAGCTCGAAGTCAATCTTTAAGGCCTTAAGGTAATCTATCTGCTCCCGAATCGCCCCATAAAGCGAAGGGTCTCCGGTATGTAGGCGCACCGTCATCCAGCCCTTGCTCTCAGCCTTCAGCATCGCCTCTAAAACTTCTTCTAAAGTTAATTTCGCGCTATTTAAAATATGGCAACCCGGCTTTGCGCCGGCTAATAATTCCGGATTGACGAGGGAGCCGGCATAGATAATCTGATCTGCCTCTTTGATTAATCTGGCCCCTCTTAGGGTAATTAAATCTGGAGCTCCGCTCCCTGCACCCACAAAATAAATCATTATTTCTCCCCTTTCAGCCGCCCCGACCAGAGCTTAATTAAATCCTCCGCAGCTGGACTGTGGCAGAGCACGCCAGCAAAGTCTTCGGCATTCGAAAAACAGATGAAGCCAATCCGTGAAGTCTCAGGCACCCGCCTTTCTAGGCAGGCATCAATCCGCAGTCGAAGCTCCTCCATGGCCCTATCTAGAGCATTTTCTCGCCAGAGCACAGCGAGGGCTGCATCAGTCGTCGCTGCAGCCGCAATCTCAAGCAATTCCGGGCGCTCCAAACCGGCCAAAAGCCCCAGTAAAACCATCATCTCCATGCGGCCATCAGCATTTGCCGAATGGGTGTTAGTAATCCCGAGACCCAATTTAACTAATTTTCCAATATGCCCGATGAGTAGGATCTCACTAATCTTTGACTCAACCGCTGCATCGATTGCCTCCCCGATAAAATTCGAGCAAGTCATAATTTCAGCCGGATCTAGGCCCAGCTGCTCTTCGGCAAAGCTTTTGCCATAATTTCCCGGCGCCAGTAAGAGCTTCTTTTCGCCCCGCTCTGCGAGCTGCTTGATTTCCAGTCGATTAGTTTCCGCGATCGCCCTAGTGCTCATCGGCTCGACAATTCCCGCCGTGCCAATGATTGAGATGCCGCCGACAATCCCGAGCTTTGGATTGAAGGTTTTCTTGGCCAAAGCCTCACCTTCGGGCACGGAGATTGTGACTTTGACCCCACCTCGATAATTAAATTCGGCTGAGACTTCGCTCACGACCTCGGCAATTGTCCGCCTCGGCACAGAGTTAATCGCCCACTCACCGACCGGCTGATCCAGTCCGGCTTTCGTGACCTTGCCGACGCCCTGGCCACCACAAATTTCGAGCCCCGAATCGATTAAGTCAACGCGACTATAAATCAGGCAGCCGTTTGTCACATCAGGGTCATCACCAGAGTCTTTTCTCACCGCAGCCTGGGCACTTTTTGGCCCCTCCGGCCCAGTTTCAAGAATCGCCTGCTCGAGCACTGAGATACTTAGCTCGACGGCAGATGGGGTCAGAATCTTAACCCGCTCTACTTCCTTACCACTCAAGACTAGCTGCAAGGCGGCCTTGGTCGCTGCAGTAGCTGAAGATCCTGTAGTGTATCCGCAGCGGAGTAATTTACCATTGATATTTCGAATTAAATCCACTTCGCCTGCTCTCCTACTGCCTAGGCTTGCCTTGCCCGAATCCTAGGCCTGAACACTGCTCCCGACTCAGTTTAAGCCTCGAAGCAGGAAACGCCAATTTAACTATGCGGCTCAGCGGGGCCGCAGTTCAACTGCCTTCTTTGCATGTTCGACGTAGAGCGCTTGCACCTCCGGCAACTCGCCTAGGCCTTCGAGCACAGCCTCAGTACTGAAGCCAGCAGCCTCAATTTGACTCCGCCATGACTCTGGCTCCGAGCCGGCCATATCGTTCGTGGCGTGGTCACCTGCGACCACCATCAAGGGACGGAGGACGACATGCTCAGGCTGGTAGGCCTGAAGTTCGCTAATTACGTCAGTGACATCCGGCTTTGACTCGACTGTGCCAATCATGATCTGCTTTAAGCCCCGCGCATCTAAGATTTCCTTCAAGCGTTCGTAAACCAGGTTCGCCTGATGGTCTGAGCCATGCCCCATCCAGGCATAGGCGGTTTTTTTGCCAGCCCGTTCGGCCGGACAGAGCTCGGCCAAAATATCTGCCATCCTTTGAAAGTCCTCGCCGGAGCTCAAGAGGGGGCGGCCGATCCGAATGCTCTTAAACTTTGCGAGTTCTTGACGCAAGCTGTCCATCACCTTCGTATACTCGAAGCCACTAATTAGGTGGGTTGGCTGGACCAAGACTTCAGTCACGCCGGCCTGCTGCATTTTTAATAAGGCTGTATCGACCTGATCAATCTTGATTCCGTCACGCTTTTCCAGCTTCCTAATAATGAATTTACTGGTAAAAGCCCGCCTTAGTTCTTGCTCGGGAAAGGCTGCTGCCAGAGCTTTTTCAATACCGCCAATGCAGCGCTCCCGACTTTCTGCATAAGTCGTTCCAAAACTGACACATAAAAGCATCTTATTTCTCCTCATCTGCGGCCGGAGCCGGGCTCGGCTGAACTTGATTCGTTAGTTCTACTATAAACAATTTTCTTTTAGTATTGGAAGTCTTCCGTCAATTCAGACTTTTCGACTAAATTGCGGTAGAGCCCCGAGCTTTCCATTAGCTCTGCGTGCCGGCCTTTCGCTACGACTTGGCCCTCGTCCATCAGGACAATCTGGTCGACATTTTGAATCGACTTCATGCGGTGTGAAACAATGACCACAGTCTTATCCTGAATCAGGTAGTTTAGACTCTCCTGGATTTGCTTCTCATTCTCGACATCGAGCGAGGCGCTGATTTCGTCTAAAAGGATGATTGGCGCATCTTTCAAAATTGCCCTAGCAATTGAAAGTCGCTGCCGCTCCCCTCCGGAAAGTAAGCTGCCGTTCTCACCAATTAGGCTGTCGTAGCCCTTTGGCAGGCGCTGAATAAAGTCCTCACAACCTGCCAAGCGCGCAGCCTCCTTGATCTCCTCCTCGCTAGCCTCGGGCTTGCCAATTCGAATATTGTCTATGACCGAGCTATTAAAGAGGGTCACATCTTGGAAGACTGTCGCAATATGGGCGTAGAGGCTTTCCGTCGCAATCTCTTTAATTTCCTTGCCGTCAATTTTAATCGAGCCTTGATCATAGTCGTAAAGGCGCGAGACTAAGCGCAGGAGCGTCGTCTTCCCGCAGCCCGATGGTCCGACAATCGCCGTGACCTCACCCTGGCGGGCGGTGAAGCTCGCATTTTTGACGACATTCCGATCCTCGTTATAACCGAAGCTAACATTTTCTAAAACGATGTCGAAGCTCTTTAGCTCAGCTTCCTCGCCAGCTTGGATTGGCGTTTGGCGCAAGGCTCCAATGCGCTCAATCCTGGCATCGATGTAAAAGACCTCGGCCAGGTAGGAAAAGAGTCCGTTAATGGCATCGACGATTTTCGCCGCGGCTAAGATATAGCCGATTAAGAAAGGCAGGCTGGCATGGCCCTGCAGGTAGATCAAACTGCCAAAGAAAATGGTCAGCCCTAAGGTCAGGCGCTCGACATTGGTCGACATGATCAGGGGGACAACCTGGTATAGCTCGGCCCGCATGTGGAGCTTTTCATGCTGCTCAATGCCCTGCATTAACTTCTCTTGATAATGCTCAGCGTGCCCGTAGCTACGAATCTCCTGCTGGAGCTCAATTGACTCCTGGAAAGCCTCGGTCAGCTCTCTTTTTTGAAGATAGTCCCGCTTGGTCTCCCGCAGCTGGAATTTCTTACTTAAGTAGAGTAGGAAGGTGGCAAGGTAAATCGGAATCGTGATACAAAGCCCGAGCCGCCAATTGCCAATCAGAAGTAAAATTGAAATCACGATGATAAAGAAGAAGATACTGATACTTTGCGGAATCGCATGGCTCAGCGCATGCTCCATTGTCGTGACGTCCGTGGTCATCGTCGCCGCCAAGTCACTGACATCGTGCTGGGCAAAGTAGGAGAGCGGAAGTCTACGCATAATTTCCGCCATCTCCAGGCGGATATTCTTACTCTCCTTATAGGTCTCGTTATATAAGGTGTTGTAGTTAATCAGGACAACTATGTACATGATGAGCCCAACTGCCAGAACTGCCAATAGATACTGCTTTTGGCTCGGTAGCTGTCCGCTCAGCGCTGCATCAATAAAATACATGATCAGGAAGGCTGGCAGCATAAAGGCAAAGTGGGCAAAAAACGAGGATATAGTCGCACGAATAATTCCCACTGTACCCTGCTCTGTGGTTTGGAAGTAATTTTGAATTCGCTTTTTCATCTAGATCCTCCATTGATTTGCTTCTGCGTACAAAAGCTGCAATTGCCGGTAGCGTGAATCCTCTTTTTGCATCAATTCTGCATCTGATCCGCGCTCAATAATCTGACCGTCCTCAACAATTAAAATCTCGTCAACCCTTCTGATTGAACTCAGGCGGTGGGCAATCATAATCACAGTCTTCCCAGCCATCAGCTTGCTGAAGGCCTGCTGGATCTCGTACTCATTTTCCGGGTCGGCCGCTGCTGAGGCCTCGTCGAGAATAATAATATCCGCCTCCTTTAAGAGCGCCCGGGCGATCGTAATCCGCTGGAGCTCACCTCCTGAAAGGTGGACGCCCTGGCTCCCGATTACCGTCATTTCAGCTTCTGGAAAGCGCTCTAAAATAGAGTCGCAGGAGGCATCATGCAAGGCCTTTAAGACCTCCTCCCGGCTCGCATCCGGCCGTCCCATCAGCACATTCTCGTAAATCGAAGTTTTGAAGAGCTTTGAATGCTGGAAGACAAAGGCAATCTTCTGCATTCGAGCTGCCTCTGCACAGTCATTCAGGGGACAAGAACCGATCCTAATTTCACCGGAAGTCGGTGGATAAAAACCAGCAATCAGCTTGGCCAAAGTTGACTTTCCACCACCGGAAGAGCCAACCAGGGCGTAGGTTTTATTCGCGTCTAAATGCAAGTTTAGATTCTTCAAAATATAATCTGGAGATTCGGGATTGTAGGCAAAGGAGACATTGTCAAAGACTATATCTGAGCCTTTAATCTCAGTAATTTCACCATCGGGCAAGCGCTGCTCCCCCATCTCAGTAAAGAGGGCCTCGAGCTTATCCACAGCCAACTGCGCCTGTAACTGGTACATGCCGAGGTACATGACGCGCATAAAAGAGCTGAAAATAGAACCGCAGAAGGCGGCAAAAAAGAGTAGTTTTGCCACGACCTCCGGCATCGGCTCGCCACTTTTAATCGCCCAAATCCCAACTGGCACAATCAGGGCCGGGAAGATCATAAAGAGAACTTGGAAGATTACATAAGGCTGCCGGCAGCTGAGAGAGTAGAGGTAAACATTTTTAGCATATTCCTCAATACTCTCCTTTAGGGCCTTGAATGAATCAATTGAGGTCCTGAAAATCTTCAGCACGGGAATGCCTCTGACAAACTCCACAGACTGCGAATTCATCCGCTCCATGGCCTCCATGTAATAGCTCATGAACTCGCTGTCCCCGTACATTAATTTCATTAAAAAAGCCCCGGCCAAAGCCAGAATCAAAATGGCCACACCGAGCCGCCAGTCGACGATAAACATCGTAATTAAAAGCAGGATCGGTAAAAGATAGGCCTCAATCTGATCGGCTACGAGGTGGGCAACAATCATATGAGTATCCTGGGCATTATCGTCAATCTTCTTGCGAATTTCGCCCGACTCATTGCGGTCGAAAAAAGCAAAAGAGGCACGCATCAGCTGCTCCGCTCCAGCCTCGCGCATTCTGCGCTCGAGCCTGAAACCAACCTTATGCATCAGTAAGACTGCCGCAAAGTATAAAAGACCCTGGACGATCATCACAATCAAGATGCTGAGGGCCGTGGCTAAAGCTCTGCCCAGCTCATTGTACTGGAGCAAATCGAGCATAAACTTATATAAAAGGTAGTAGGGTACGACTAATAGGCAGGTGCTAATAATTGTAATTCCAGCTGCCAGATAAACCAGACCCTTGTAGTCCGGGATGTATTTAAAAAGCCTCCGATAAATTTGCATAGAAGACCTCCTTCAGGGCAAGTTAGCCTCTTCTAACTATACCCCTTGAAAAATGCTTGGTCTAGAGCTGATTAAAGGTAGAGTCAAGAAAAATTTTAGAATAAATCTCATTTTGTAACCTTTGTTCTATTTGTAACGTTATAGTTGACTAACGGATATAAACTAACTAAGATGAGCTTGTGAGTTGAGGCAAGCGATTAAAGAACTGCCACAACCCCAAGTTAAAATAATTGTCGACAGTAGAAACTGCTGACATTAATGCCTCTTAAGGCTAGTAAGAAAGGATCTACTATGAGCAATAAAAGCGAAAGCAAACTGAAGACTGACTTCAACAAATATCTTGCAAACTTAGCAGTAATGAACTTCAAGGTTCACAACATTCACTGGAACGTCGAGGGTGAGCAATTCATCAGAGTACACCTCTACACTGACGAACTTTATGAAGAACTCTTTGAGTACTTTGACGATGTCGCAGAGCACATGAAGAAATTCGAAATCGTGCCCGACTCAACCATGAAAACATATCTGAAAAACGCAACAATCGAAGAGATTGAACCGCGTCAATTCACCTGCCAAGAAGCTTTTGAAATCGTTTTAAAAGACTTAGAACAACTGCGTGAACAGGCAACCGACCTGCGCAATGCAAGTGACGAAGAGAACTGGTTCTCAGCCGTCTCCATGTTCGAAGACCAAATTGACAGCTATAACAAGCGCATCTGGTTCTTACGCGCTTCTACCAATACTAAGTAAGCGAGAGCTTAAAAATAAATTCGCAATGCGAAATCCCTCACGGACTGTGAGGGATTTTTTATTGCCCAATTGCTGTTTTGCTGGAAGCTTCACTAGCTTATTCTCCGCCTTATTTGATAAAT
>JAUNVR010000009.1:11745-63591 GCA_030537595.1 Eubacteriales bacterium | reverse complement strand
TGAAGAAGCTGAGGAAGCTGAAGAGGCCGAAGAAGCCGACGATGCTGACGAAGCTAAGGCAGGCTCAGAAAAAGTAGACGAAGACGAAGCTGAAGCAGATGCTGACGAAGCCGAAGAAAGCGAAGCCGAGTCCAAGCAGGATGCTAAAGAAGAAGCCAAGGACGAGGACGAGGAAGAAGCTGAGGAAGATGCTGAAGATTCTGAAGAAGAAGCCGAAAGCATTACCGCTGGTCTACGTAAGCTGCCAGCCCTGGACGGCAATGAAGCAGCCCTCTTCATGTTAAAGAACGGCTTTAAGGTCTACGACATCACCAAGGTCGAGCCCCTCGCAGTTAAGCAGGCAATCTTTGGTGCAAACTATGATCCGCAGAGCCTGGCTCTCGGTCTGAAGTACTTGCAACAGTCCGGTGTCTTCGATTCCATCATGGAAGATCAGGACGAAGATTCCTTCCCCTTGGATCTGAACTTTGGTTCAATCTTTGACCAAATTCCCCTAGACCTAATCGTCCGCTACCTCAACCACCTCGAGCTCAATCTCTACAGTGTTTTCTACCTGAGCTTCCCAGACAGCGCTGCTGCCAAGGACGCCTTCTACACTGGCCAGGGGATTATCGAGCTGAGTGAAGAGCAGAAAGAAATGCTCAAAGACGGTATCGATATGGCTAAGGAACAAGGTGCTGAGCTCCAGGACGAGGTCCAAAAGCAAGTCACCAAGTTCATGCTAGAAAACCCGAAACAAGCTGCTGAAGCAGTCAGCATGCTCCAAGATATCGTGGCAAAGATTTCTGCACCGCAGTGGGTCAGCAAGGAAAATGACCGCCTCGTGCGCAAGATTACTCTCGACCTGCCCTTTGGCACAGTCTTTGTCGAGGAAGCCCAGCACGGTGAGCACCTGATGTTGCTCTTTGCCTTTGTCACCACTGACGATGATGCAAAGCTCCGCGCCTTAAACGAGGGTCTACATATTTTTGACCAGGCTCCTGAGTTCTTTATCTCAGTTGACTAATCGTCTATAATAGGCGCGGGTTGATCACCCGCACAGTTAATAATTCGGCTCTGAATTTAGCCGTAGAAAAAATGACTCGGACTTGGCATTGCCAGGCCCGAGTCTTTTCTTTAAGTAAAAAGCTTTTAAGTTTTAGCTAGACTTTCTTGCTGCTGCCAGCTAGCTCAGTCGCTAGGACTTAAGTTCTCTCTTCGTCTAAGTCAATTTTTAAGCGACGGAAGACCTCAGCACGACAAGTTAAGGCAATACTGTCATCGAGCTCCAGCTGAGCTGGCGGGAAGTTTTGGCCGGGATAGGCTTTGGCCCAGGCCAGCTTTAAAAGATGGTCTGCCATTTCTGGATTCCGTGGTAGGAAGGCGCCATGGGCATAGGTTCCGAAAAGATTTTTGTAAACGCAGCCTTCGCCCTCATCGCAAGAGTTATTGCCAAAGCCGCGAATAACCTGCCCCATCGCACGGGCTGCTGGGCCGAGGAAGGTTTCGCCGCCATGGTTTTCATAACCTAAAAGTAGCTCAGCTGCACTCTTGCCCCTGCCCTTTCCTGGCGGTCTAAAGACTAGGTCTCCTACCATCCTCCGGCCGAGGCCACGGGTTTCCAAGTCGAGGATTCCGAGTCCCTCAATCTCCCGTCCTGCTGCGGTGATGTAGTTTTTCCCCATCAGCTGGTAGGCGCCACAGATACAGAGGAAAACCACACCCGATTCGACCGCGGCTCGAATGTCCGCGGCCTTTTCGACAAAGTCTGCGTAGACTGAATCCTGGTCACTATCCTGACCGCCGCCCATAAAGACTATTTCATAGGCCTCTGGGTCAAAGCGGTCACCGCGCCCGATGCAGCTGACTTTTAAATCGATGCCGTGGTAGCGGGCCCGCTCTTTTAGGCAAAGCACATTGCCGCGATCTCCATAGAGGTTTAGCTCTTGCGGATAGAGGTAAGCCAGATTCAAGCTGTACTTCAGCTCAGGTCTGGCTCTTGTGGCCTCGACCTGCAGGCTGTCTAAGCCGATGCTGTCGGCGGCGGAAAGCTTTGCTTCGACGCGCCTGCCGCTGAGCTTAGGGCTTGCTAAATCCCGCTTGAAACCATAGTAGGAGGAAAGTTCGGCAATCTTATTTTCGTCGCCGTAGGCTTCCTGGTAAGTTAAATCTTCACGAATTAAGTCAATCTCGGAGCGCGCTATTTTTAAAAGCTCAGGGCGCAATCTGTGCGCAGCTGTCTTATCTGCTAAGAAGTAGACCGTCTTGGGACTTGCTTCTCGCATCAGTTTTAATAGTAGCTCGATTTCAGCCGCACTGAGCTCTGCTTCTTCGAGTTCTCCGATGAATTTTTGCTCCGCTAAAGCCTGCCCTTGACCCTGGCCGGCGATTAGTTGAATCCGCTCAGCTTCGACCCCTGCATAGAGTAGGCGCAGTGCGAGGTCGTGGGCTCTCGTTCCAGCTAGCCCGATCAGCTTCGTATAGGGTAGTTTTTCAAAGAGCACGTCCCAGAGCCAGGAAATATCTCCAGCATGATTCTTTTCTGGATCATCTAAGGCTAAAAGCAAGGCCCCACAGTCTGCCTGGTTTAAGGCCCAGGCCAAGGTTGTGTTTAGCGCCTCGGGATTCTCGCCGCGGAGGAGGCAAATCTCCTGCCCCTCATATATAAAGCGCTCAAAGCGGCCTCGCGGTGGCAGGCAGCGCTCTAAGCCCTGGCGGATCTGGCCTGCAGAAAGCCCGACTCTTCTAGCTAGTAAGGCCGCAGCTGCTGCGTTATAGGCATTGAGCAAGGCCGGCAGGTGGAGGGCTATTTTTAGCTCCTCAAAGTCCTCAGAAGCGCCTGCTGAGAGCTCCTCATCGAGGCCTTGCGCACTGCCTTTTGCTCTTAGTTCAGCTGCATGCTCTTGCGCTTCCAGGCTTGACTTGCTTCCACTTTTCGGCTCAGCGCTGAGGCCTGAGGCAAAGCGGAAGGAATAGAGGCTTTCACGGAAAGTTCCGCCCAGCTCCTTAAACTCCAGGTCCCGCTTTGGCCGTGAAAAATCGCAGTCCGGACAGCTGTAATTCCCATAATTCGAAAATGACAGTCCGTCATAATCTAAAAGCGCACCGCAAAAGCTGCAGTGCGGAGATTCCATAAAGAAATGCTCGTCATCTGCTGAGTAGTTCGGCCCAGCTTCGTGCTCAGCTAAGCCGTAGTAGAAAACTCTTTCCGGCTTATCCACGGCCTTCGCCAAACCGGCGACCAAAGGATCGTCGGCACAGCAGATTAGTTCGCAGTCTGGGGCTGCCGCCAGGCCTTCTTTTAAGCCGGTGACAATTCCGTTTAGCTCGCCGTAAAGGTAGAGCTGGTTACGCGAGAGGTTCGCAACTATGGCCATTTCTGGCTTTAGTTTCTGGGCAAAGTAGGCAAAGTCGCCCTCATCTACTTCGAGGATAAAGACTGCCGGTTCCGCCTGCTTACGAGATTCGGCAACCGTTTCGAAAAAGCTCTCAGCTCTCTCCTCCCGGTCGTCTTCCCAATGGATATTGGAATAAATAGGAACACCCGCCTGCCGAAAGATATGTTTCAGCAGGTGGGCGATCGTGGTTTTACCATTCGTCCCCGTAATTAATACGGTTAGAACATTTTGCTTCAGTTGCTTAGCTTCAATTTCTGGATTCACTACAGCCTCCAATTAAAACTCGATGCCGGGTCTGGCATTCAAACCGAAGCTTCTATAAGGGTGTTTGCGTTCACAGATCTCACTGTAGTAGTCAGCAAGTTCAATGATTCGCGGGGAGGGATCACGGCCGGTGATGACCAATTCTAGGGCCTCCGGCTTTTCAGCCATGAACTCATATAACTGATCCTCATCGAGCAGTCCGGCTTGGATTGTGCCGAGGGCCTCATCGAGGACTAAAAGGTCAACTTCCCCAGCCTCTGCTGCTGCCCTGGCTGCTTCTAGCCGCTCTCTAAATTCATTTCGGGCCGTCTCTTTTTCCTCTGCTGTCATGTGAAAGCTGAACTTATTGACCTTTTGGCCTGTTACTACTTTCACCGTGGGTAGACTGCGCAGGATTTTCAGTTCAGCTGAGTTTCCACTCTTCAGGAACTGTACAAAAAGCACTCGCCAGTCGCGGCCTGCAGCGCGGACCGTAAGGCCTGTAGCTGCTGTGGTCTTCCCCTTGCCGTCTCCGGCATAAAGATGAATCATGCCACGCTTTTTTTCCTTTTTCTCAGCCATCTCGTACCCCCCAAATTTCTAAATCTTAGCTACATCCGGTGGTCGCTCCACAGTCTAGGCAGACTTTACAAGTCCCGTTTAAAACCATTCTGGTTGAGCTACACTCCGGACATGTAGAATCATACAACTTCTCTCCCCGTTCTGCAGCCTCACGTGCGTTTTCGTGGATAAAGTCCTCGATTCCGACCTGAGCTTTCAGCGGAGAGCCTGCTTCTGCTTCGTACTCTTCTTTTAGATTAAAGCCCATGGCCTCCGGTAGTTCACCATCTTTCACCTGAACTCTACTAAAATCTCCAATTTCGATGTCAATAATCTTGGCAATCAGGTCAGAGATTGAGGAGCAGTACTTAATATACGGGTGTCTGGCGACAAAACCGTATGGCTCATACTTTTGCCCGCGCAGCATCTTGGCAATATGCTTTGGCGGAATGTGGTACTGCAGCATTACGGAAATTGTCTTGGAGAGGGAGTTTAAAAGCCCCATAATCAGGGTACCTTCCCGATCTGTCGTGATATAAATCTCGGAGATTTCACCCTCTTCATTGCGGTTGACCGTACAGTATATTTTGACGTCTTCAATCTGGGCTGGGTGGGTTCTACCGGAGCGAATGCCTACTAATTTATCGCGTCTGGAGCTGTGGTGGTCACAGAGCATTTCGAGCTCTTTTGACTGCTCCTTGGCCCGCTTCAACAGCTGGGCATAGGACAGCTCTTCGAGTGGCAGATTATCGACTGCTGCGCCTTGCAATTTGAGGTTTAGTGGCTGGGCAAACTTCGACCCGTCGCGGTAGAGGGTAATGCCTTTGACCCCGAGCTTCCAGGATTCTAAGACTACATTCTTAAACTCTTCGACAGTTGCATCGCCGGGGAGGTTGACGGTCTTGGAAATTGCCCCTGAAATTAAGGGCGTAATCGCTGCGACCATCTTGACGTGACCGAGGTGGTGGATGAAGCGCTGACCTGTACCCATTGCATTTGCGGTGTCAAAGATCGCGTAATCCTGCTCTTTCAGATGGGGCGCGCCTTCAATCTTGCCATCGACCAGCATGCCGTTTTCCTCACGCATGATATAGGCTTCGATATCCTCTGCTTCGCTCGCGCTGTAACCCAGGCGGAGCAGGGCCTTTTTAATCATCGGATTGGCCAGCTTCATAAAGCCGCCACCGACCAGCTTCTTATAAACCACGTGGGAGAAGAAGGGTTCAATCGAGGTTGAAGCACAGTCCATCGCAAAGGAAATCGTCCCTGTCGGGGCCATGACTGAGACCTGAGCATTCCGGTAGCCAAAGCGCTCACCATATTCCAGGGCATTTTCCCAAGCCTCATTCAGCGCCTCCGGAATGTATTCAAAACCGAGTCTATTAAGTAGAGGTTGGTCGACAATTGGCAGACGGTAGTTTAGGCCCTCCGGTGCATCGAGGCGCATGCCCGCTGCCCGGGCATGGTTACGCATGACGCGCGCCATATGCTCACGGTTAATCTCATATTTCGGGAAGGCGCCGACCCGTTCAGCCATCAGGGCCGAAACAAAGTAGGAGTGGCCAGTTAAGATGCCCGCTAAGGCCCCGGCCAAAGCCCTGGCTTCGTCTGAGTCGTAGGGCATGGCCAAAGAAAGTAAGAGCGAGTGGAGGTTGGCAAAGCCCAGTCCTGTAGTCCGGAAGAGGTAGGTTTTCCGGGCGATATCGCGGGTCGGGAACTGCCCCTTAATGATCGAGGCTTCGAGGACGAGCTGGGCGATCGTAATCATATGCTTTAAGGCTTCGACATCGTAGCTTTGCTGCAACTCGCCCTCAGCATTTGTACTCTCACGCAGGAACTTTAAGAGGTTAATCGAGGCCAGGTTGCAGGAGGTGTCGTCGAGGAAGGCATATTCGCCACAGGGGTTAGTGGAGTTAATCCGGTTGTGCCGCGCCCCGAGCTCCCCATCCTCACCAGCCGGGCAGGTGTGCCAGGCATTAAAGGTGTCGGAGTACTGCGGTGCCGGGTCAGCACAGCGCCAGGCCGATTGGTTAAAGAGCTCCCAGAGTTCTTTGACCTTGACCTCCCGATTGACCCCCTCATCTAATCTGCCGCGCAACTCCCAGAGTGCATCGGGATCCTGCTTCAAATTGGCGACCTTATCCATAAAGGCGTCGGAGAACTGGACCGAGTTATTCGAGTTTTGGCCGGAGACGGTGTTGTAAGCTTCTCCGTCAATATCTCCGTCATAGCCCATCTTGGCCAAAGCTACGACCTTATCTTCTTCGCGCGCCTTCCAGCTAATAAAGTTCATGATCTCAGGGTGGTCGACATCGAGGCAGACCATCTTCGCTGCCCGCCTGGTCGTACCGCCAGATTTAATCGCCCCGGCGTTCCGGTCGAGGCCACGCAGGAAGGACATCAGGCCGGAGGACTGGCCACCGCCGGAAAGTCTTTCTCCCTCAGCCCGAATCGGTGAGAAGTTCGTCCCTGTACCGGAACCGCCCTTAAAGAGCTTGGTTTCGGTGACGTAGTGGTCGGAGATTGAATGCTCTCCTAAAAGCTTATCCTGAATTGAGAGAATGAAGCAGGCCGAGGCCTGAGTCCGTGTATAGTCATCCTCACTCATCTTTACTTCATTTGTCTCGGGGTCAAAATAGTAGAGCTCCGACTTACCACCAGCAATTCCGTAGGCTTCTTTTAAGCCGGTGTTAAACCACTGCGGTGAATTCGGTGCAAAGTACTGGGCGAGCAGGGCATAGACCAATTCATCATAGAGGATCTCGGCCTCTTTCTCGTCAATTGTCCCGTTACTCAAAAGAGCTTTAACCCAGAAGCTAACCATCCGGTTGGCGACTTGTTTTAAGGATACTTCATGACCTTCCGGGGTCGGCAGGCCGGCCTTGCGGAAGTATTTCGAGGCGATAATATCGCAGGCTTGCTGAGAATAGTGCTCGGGAAACTCCAGATCACGCATCTCGATTAAGGTTTTTCCGCTCTTGTAGTCAGTCAAAACTACATCTCGCCGCGTCCACTTAAAGAGTTCGAAAACTGTCTTACCCTGCTTCTCGGGACTTTCGAGCTCTTTCGTAAACTGCCTTTTAATCAGCTCTTTTAATTGCATAAACTCCTCCATTTTAGGCGCAAAATAGGCGCAAAAATCATCACGGAAGGCTTTGTTTACGGCCTCGTGAAGTATTTTTTAAAAATTTTAATTTCCTAAAACAGCGCCGTAACGCTGTCTATTTTCGTAAGTGCATTCTACTACATCTTGTGGCTCAAGCGCTAGTGATTATTACATCACCACTAGCTGTGGAAGCTAATCTCGAGTGCTCGACCAGCCCGAATTAGCCAGAGATAGGCCGCTTTGACCGGTTTTTTGCTAATTCTTTCAATCGCCAAGCGGTAATAGCGCAGCTGCTCCCGATAACGCTTTATCAATTCGGCATCCTGCTCTGCCTGACTGCCTCTAATTTGATCCGACTTATAGTCGAGTAAAATCGCCTCACCAGCCTGATTTACGTAAAAGAGGTCAATCATGCCCTGGACTAAGGTGAGATCCGAATCCCCGACGCTCTCTGAGTAGCTCTCGCGCGCCTCAGGCTCCATAAATTCACTAGCCGGAATTGACAGGGTGAAGGGAATCTCACGCTCAATCTGCTTGGCTCGGACTAATTCCCGGCAAAAGTCGGACTGATAAAAGGCGTAGAGGTAGGCAATTACCCGCGCCTTTTCCCCGGCTTCTTTTAAGACTTCGACCTCATCGGGGCGTAGTAGGGCATGTTCTGCCCAGACTTTAAACTCCGCTTCTAAAAGCTCCGTGAACTCACTTTCACTCAGTTCAGCTTGAGGCTCTAATAATTCGACTTTAAAGTGCTGGAAGATTTTATGGAGGAAAATACCGTATTCTCTGGCGTTCATCGCTCGCTTCTGATCTGGCTTTAAGGCGCTTTCTAAAGGCTCAATTTTTAAGGCCATCTCACGTAAGCCAGGAAGTTCTGTCGAGGGCTCGCTCGCCTCTTCTGCTTCGAGCTTTTGCCCTGCCCGATAGGACATGAATTCTCGCTTAGTTAATTCCGTCACAGTCAGCTTAGAAGGCAGGCTTAAAAGCTCTGTATGGGGTATTTTTGCCGCTCGAAGTTCTGCTAATTCTAGTGATCTTGCTATCTCTTGACTACTGTATTTAGCTTGATTTTTAAGCTTTAGGCCTGTGTTTTCATTACGTCTTGACATCAGATTGTCTAAATCTCTCGTGAGTTTTTCCAGCTCAGTCAGCTCAAGTTTTACCTTTTCGCTGATTAAAGCCTCTTGCAGCTGGCCTGGCTGAAAGTAATTTGCTAAAAATTCACTGAAAGTAAGTTCCTGGTTCTGGGCCTCGAAATCTCGCTTTAAGGAGGCCAGAATTAATTCTAAATTATTCCCTAAGCGGTCGAGATCCGATTCCAGAATCTGCCCTTCCACTTCTTTTCCTGAATCCTTTTGGCCCAGTTCATAGTTTTTAAACTGGAGCTTTGAAAGCTTATTTGTAAAATTCAGCCACTTATCCTTGTCGCTAAGTCTTGACGAGCGTTCCAGCTCGTGAATTCTGCCGATAATGCAAAGTTCCTCTTCCGCCCGAGTCAGGGCTACATATAGGAGGCGATATTCCTCGGCCAAATCCTTCTTTGCCTCGACTTCCTGGGCCTTTTTATAGTCTGCAAGCCGGATTCTTTGGTCTGTCTTTTCATTCCAGGCCAAAGGCGCGATGCTTAGGGGCTCAGTCGAAAAGACAAAGGGCGGGTAGCTGGCATTTCGCTCAAAAGCCTTGCTCGCGCGACCCATGATTATGACTTTGGCCTCCAAGCCCTTTGACTTATGAATGGTCATCAAGCGGACCCGACCGACCGCGCTCGCCTCCTGCTCGGAGTCCTCAATTTCCATACTTTCTTCACGTAGGCGCACGACCTTGCGCATTAGCTGCAAGAGTGACTGGCCCTTCTGCCAGGCATCTTTTACCCATTCCAAAAAGAGCTCTAAATCTGCTAAGCGCCCAGCCCCATCAGAGTCTAGAAGCGCCAAATATTCACGGTAGTCGGCATAGAGTAAAATTTCCTCTAAAACTTCGCAGTATGGTCTGTAGCTCAGCTCCTCGCGCCAAGTTTCTAGCTTAGTTAAAGCCAGATCTAAGCGCTCACGCAGCTCAGTTTCAGGCCCTTCGCTCCGATATCTTGCGACCTGCTCATAGAAGAAGGGGCCAAACCAGAGCCGCGAGATTGAGGGGAGGGAATCCTTGGCCGCAAGATTTAGGCCAAAGTTTGCAATTTCTAAAAGCTCGGCTTCTTGGAAGGCTCGCCCATGCAGGTAGGAACGCAGGTAGGCTAAGAGCGGAAGGTCTTGCAAGGGATTGGCTAAGAGCTCGAGAAAACTCGTCAAGAAGAGTAATTGTTGTGAATCTATTTTAATTTTGCGCACGGTTGCCAAGGGGATGTCAAAGTCCTTCAGCACATTGGCATAGCTATTGACCTCGGCATTCGAGCGACAGAGTACGATAATATCGCTAAATTCTCGCCCTGCCTCACGCAGGCGGAAGATCTCATCGACGACTAAAAGGGCCTCATGCCGAGCCTTTTCCTGGTGCTCAGCAATTTCTCGGATAAAGGGGTGAGCAAGCCCGCCTAGCTGATTCTGCCCGGCCTCTACCGCAGCCTCCTGCGCAGCCGCTTCTACCGCGGCAGCCACAGCAGCCCCGTCCGCCGCAACATCCGCCTCAGCCGCCTCTGCCTCCGGCTCAGCCGTGTAGAGCAATCTAAGGCGGATTTCCGGCTTCAGCGCCGCGCCACTTCCAGCATCTAGCGGCCGCTCACCAAAGCGCAAGCGCTGCGAGCTATCGTAGTCAATCTCGGCCGTAGCCTGGCGCATAAAGGCGCTAAAAACCTGGTTCACAAAGTCCAGAATTTCTGGCCGCGAGCGGTAATTCTCGGTCAAAATTAAATAGCGCCCAGCCTCCTCTGAGTTCTGGTAAAGCTCAGCCCGCGCCTGAAAGAGCGCCGGCGCAGCATGGCGGAAACGATAAATCGACTGCTTCACATCGCCGACCATAAAGCGACAGCTCGGAGCTTCGGGATCGGCCTTAGCTAAGCGCTCAATTAAAGCGTCTTGTAAGGGTGAGGTGTCCTGATACTCATCAATATAGATCTCGCGATACTGCTGAGATAAGGTCAGGGCAATCTCCGGCTGCTTTAATAATTCGGCTGCCAAATGCTCGAAATCATTGTAGTCGACCCGCTCAGCCCGAAGCTTTGCCTCCTTATACTTGTCGTCGAGCTCAGCCAGAAGCTGGATGTAGTTTTTAGCCCTTTCATAGGCTGCTAAGTGAAGCTCTGCTAGCTCCTCATAAGACTGGGTAAAGTAGCTACCATAAAACTCTAGGCCAAAGCTTTCACTCATCGTGCTCCCAGGCGCGAAGGCTCCAGTAAGCAATTGGAGGAAGGGGCAAATCTGGCTGCCATAGAGCTCTCTTAAAGCCAGCTTTTCCTCATTTCCACGGCTTAAGCCAGCAATTACATCGAGTTTAGCTAAGTTTGAGCCGAGCTCGTGTAGCTCATTCCAAATCGCCTTGCCCTCAGCCCCTGCAAGACTCGCGCCCTGCAGCCGCTGCGCTAAATCTTCTAAATCTCCACGCAGCGCATTTAACTCAGCCAATAAGCTCTCTAATTTCTGGTATTCTTTGGCCTTTGCCCGCTTTGCCCGCCAGTCATTTAAATAAGGATCACTTTCAATCTCAATTAAAGCTCGTAAAAGCGCCGAGAGCGCTGGTAGTTCAGAGCTTTCTTCAAGCTCTTGCGGAAGCTTTTGATTGACTAAGCTTAAAGCCTCTGTAAACCAGTCCTGTAAAGCAAGATTCTGACTCTTTTCGCCCAGTTCGCCTAAGGCTTTTTCAGCCGCCTCTAAGTAATCCGGCAAGCTGCGTAGCAGGCCGTAGTCCGCGGCCAACTGCTCTTTTAAGCCCTGGTCGTCCTGCTGTGTGTCGATGCTGTTAAAGAGCCGAATGTCCGCCTCAATTGCCGCAATCTCCTCCGGCGTAAAGGCCTCCTCCTGACTGCCGAGGCGGTAAGCGGTAATCCGTCTATACTTTTCTGCGAGCAGCTCGTCAAGCGTCCGAAAGAGTAAGTCATCCTCCTCGGCCTGATCCATGACTAAGGTCTTTTCGCTAATTCTTAGCTGCTCTTTAAACTTTAGCGCAGCCCGCTGCTCCTTAACTAAGCGCCAGCAGAAGGCGTGCATTGTCGAAATCGTGGCCAAAGGTAGGCGCTCTCGCAGTTCCCGTAAGGACTTGCGTAAATCTGGGTCAGGAGTCGCCTGGAGCATGGCTTCAAGCTCCGCCTCGATCTTCTGCTTCATGCTGGCCGCCGCCTTTTCTGTAAAGGTCACAACCAGTAGCTGATCTGGCTCCACCTCCCCAGCGACCAGGCGCTTAATGACCCGACTACTGAGCACCCTAGTCTTACCCGAACCGGCTCCGGCATCGAGGATAATGTCCCGATCCGCGGGGGCAAAGACCGCAGCTTTTTGCCGCTCATTTAGCGCCGAAAAGAAGTCCTCAATTAATTCTGCTTGCACTTTAGATTGCATCTTACACTCCACTTTACTCTGCTTTTGCTTGAGCCTAGCTTACTTCTCCTAAGAAATGCTATTAAATGCCGTCAAAGACCGCTTTAAGCCTTTGGCTTGACCTCTTTGGGTTCGGCAAAATCCTCTGCCTTGAGCACTTGCGAGCGACTTAGTGCGCTCAGCCTGTCATAGTTACAAATCGCCTTGTACTGGCAGTAGCGGCAGGGTAGGTTCGCCGTGCTGCCAGCATCTTTTGCGAGAATTCTCGGGCGTGGTGAAATTCTCCCGGCGGCAAAGTCCGTCATAATCTCCGCCGCCCGGCTTAAGCCAGAAGCCTCTGCGGCCTCACAATCTGCCGCGTTTTTTAATGAGCTGCGACTCAGATAGCTAGCACCCTTCTGCTCATCTAGCTGGCCTAGCTCTGCGACTCCGCTCCGCTTATTATGTAATCGATATAGCCCAGCCTCTGTGATTTCAGCTTGCGGGAAGGCATTTTTCACCGCGTGAATATAGATTGGTAGCTGCAAGCTCAGCCCACAGTTAATTGCCTCAATATCGACTGAGCGCTGCCCCGTCTTATAGTCGAGAACCCGCATTATCTCTGCACTTGCCAAGCTTTTATCCGTCTCAGCAATATCGATCCGATCGACCGTGCCCGCAAGTGGCAGCTGGTAGTCGAGAAAGTCTAGGTAAAGCGCAGCCTCGCCCCGAGGTAGATCCCACTCTGCCGCTGCGGCGCGGAATTTTGGCCCCTTCTGCTTTTTTTCCAAGTCCTCTAAAAGATGGTATAAAACTCCGGAAAGCAGGCGCTCCAGCCGCCGCCCCTCGTCTCCTCGCACCTCCGGATCCAACCAGATCTTTTGGCCGGACTCAGCTGCCACCTTGGCATAAAGTTCGGGTAAAACATTCTGCTCCAGATAGGCAATCTGCTCGACCACAGAAGCCTGCCGCTCGAGCCGCAGCTTAGCCAGTTCTTGCTGGAGCTCTGGAAACGCTGGCAAGACTAGCTCCAGGGCGCGGTGAATAAAGCTCCCACGCCGGCGTGGATCCGGCTTCGCTTCAGCCCGCTCCCTGGCTTTCAGAAAATAGCTGATATAGCCGCTGTAGGGACAGGCTGAGATCCGCTCCAGGCTGCTCGCTGAAAGTCCCCTCAGATTGAGCATGGCCGCATGGGCCAAATCCGCTGGCAATAAAAGTTCTGGTCTCGGGCTCTGTAAGTCATCGCGCGGCAGTTCCTCCAGCTCAGCCAGACCCCAGCTGGCCTGGACTTCCGCCGGATAGAGCTCGCCGTAGAGTCGTAGGAGCCGCTTCGCAACCGGCTCCGCCAGGGCCCGCTGATCCGGCAGGTCAATTGCCGTCACCGCCTGGACCCCAGCCGGATAGCGCTCAGCAAATTTCAGCTCGAAACGAGAGAGGCGGTCACCCTCGACCTTTGCCGGCCCAGTTTCAGGCGCATAAAGCTGAATCGAATTACAGTGAATAAAGGAGAGGGCCTTTTTTGGCAGGGCAAAGAACTGGGCCAAAAGATAGCGGCTACTTGCCAGATGATCCTCCTTAAAGTTTGGAAAATCTGTACCTAAGTATTCCTTTAAATAAATCCGCTCAGCCGACTTCAAAAGCCCCTCCGCAGGAAGTGGCGGAGGCAGGCTCGTATTTGAACTATTAAAGATGAATAGATAGTCCAGGTCTTTTTGTAATAATTGCCGCGGCCTAGCGATCGTAATCCGATCGAGGCCGAGCGGAATCCTAGGCGCAGCTGTATCCGCCAAAGTGCTCAAGACGAGGTCCGAAAACTCGGCCAAGCTAAGGGGCGGCGCATCCGGCTCCGCGTACAGCGCGGAAAGCTCAGCTAAAATCTCAACCAAGCTCTGCCAGCTTAGAGCCGTCAATTCCGCCTCCCGATTCTCAGCCCCAACAATTTGCGCCTCGAGTAAGTCATTGAGCGCAGGATAGGGGCCAAAATCCGAATTAATAACTTCGATAAACTCATTGATTAAAGCTGCCCCATCTTTACTTTTAGCAATTTTCTTCTGGGCCTCTCGCAGCCGATTTAAAAACCTCGTAATTAAAGCTTTGGCCGCCACTAAGTCCTGAAACTCTGCTGAATCCACTATGGCCTGGTAATCTTCACCCTGGCGCAAGAAGTCAAAAGCCGCCTCTGGCTCCTTTAGAAACTTAGTAAATTCGCGCTCGAGAACAGACCAGTACTTCCAGCCCTGGGCCAAAGCCAGGTTCTCCAAGCGATCCAGCTGCGCCGGGTCTAAGCCCTGGGGCCGCAAGCGATTGCGAAAGAAGGAAGAAAGCTGCTCCAAGCGCTGCTCGCCAGCTAAAATTGCGAAAAAACCCTCCAGATATTGGTAGAGTGCAGAGGCTTTTAGCCCGAGCGGACTATTAAAGTCCGAATCCAGGCCGTAGCTTGCAAAAACTCGCTGCAAAAGCTCTTCATCTTCCGGCTCGAGCAGGGCAACGGCAATTTTCTTGCGCCGGCTTTCGCCCTGAACTAAGATTCTTTTAATTTCACCGGCCAAAAACTCCGCCGCCAAATAGCGGTTCTCGGCGTGAATTAGATTTGCCTGAAAAGCGCCAAGCTCCGGAGCCTCTTCACTAGCCCCGAGTAAATAAGCCGACAAGGCTCGCGCCGGCCGCTCTGCCCAGGCTCTTTCTGCAGCCTCTCCTAAGCCCTGAAACTCAAGCTTTGCCCCCTTCCCTAAACTGGCTAAAACCCGGGCCAAAGACTCCTCGCTCAGAGTCGAATTGGCAAAGTCTTTGGCCTTTCCGGGTAGGGCCGCAACTAGGGCTAGATTGAGCTCAGCTCCGCGCTCCTCGAGTGCAGTAATCAGCTCCAGCTCCTGCTGGGTCAGCTGCCGTAAATCGCCGTAGGCGGCAATCCAGAAGACGCTACTTTCAATAAACTCGCTCCGCTGCCGGCTAAAGGGCTCGGTGCTTTTAATGAGCTCAGTTAGGCGCGCCGGGAGCTCGACCGGATCAAAGAGCCCTTCCCGGGCCAGCTCTGCTCGATACTCCCCGTTCAGCTGCGCCAGTTCAGCTAGCTGCCTAGCCGCCGGCCGAGCATAGTTAGCCGCAGACTCTCTAAGCTCCTCTGCTGAAACACAGTGGCGCTCGAAGTCGGCTAAAACCGAAGCCAGCTCTTCAAGGGAGTCAGAACGCGTCGCATAAAGTTGTAGCTTCTCGTAGGCGGCCTTATTGCGGCTGATAATCTGGCGGATTTTCAGCCTCTTGCCGAGTGCGGAAAGGGGTCTCCCCTCGACGGTTCCAGCCTGGGCAAAGACCCGCTCGGCAAAGCGCTTGAAACTTAGGACCTCAGCCATCATCAGGCCGCTGCCAAAGTGCTCGAGATAGCGCCTTTCGCTCTCTGCCTTTAAACTTTCCGGAACTAATAAAAAAGCCCGCCGCAGCGGGTATTCACTTGTAAAATCTGCAATTTCTTGGAGACATAAGTCGAGTATAGCTCGGGGGTCAGCCCCGCAAATAAAGCGCATGCCAATCTCCTCCCACCCACTAAGACAGCCACAAAGCAGCTCATTCGAAGCTAGAACAAAGCTCAAAAAGCAGCAGTTCCAGCTGCTCCTTTTGCTTTTAAGATTTGAAAAATACCAGCTCTATTGTACCATATAGGCAATTCCTGAGGAGATTTAATGGTGGAAAAAGATGGTAAAAATAAGCTCGGCCAAAGACTTAAAAACTACGAGCACAAAATAGCAGACTGGGCCGGCAGAGACTGCAGTGAAAGCAGCTCGGCATTTTGTTTCTGGCGCGGTTTTTTAGAAGATTTTGGCCGGCAAAAACTCAGTCGCCAGGCTTCTTCCCTGGCCTTCTTCATGATTTTTTCCCTCTTTCCACTCTGCCTGATGCTCGCCTCGGTAATCTCGCGCTTTAGCGCCTCTTTAGAAATTGGCTTACTTTCCAAGGAACTGCAAAATCTCCTTCCCCAGTCCGTGATGAATGTGCTCGGAGCCATTTTTCAAAATATCGAAAAAAGTGACAGCCTCTCCTTTGGCTTAATTGGCTTTCTCTCCCTGGTCTGGGCAGCTTCGAAAGGCATTAATGTTTTAATGGCGAGTCTTTACGACATCTATGAGCGGGTCAAAGGTCGCTCGACCATGTTTATCCGCCGTCTTTTAGCCTTAGTGATTATCTTAATTCTGGTCAGCTCAGTCGTCTTCTTGCTCCTTTTACTCTCCTTTGGCAAGTACGCTTTAGAGCTTTTGACTGAGTTTTTAGAACTGCAGCACTCGCTAATTTTAATTGAGAGCTTATCCTACCTCTTTGGCCTACTCTACCTCAGTCTGCTCTTTGCCAGCCTCTACTACAGTAGTTCTGGCAAGGCTGGCCGCTTCCGCCAAGCCTTCTTTGTCGGCGCAATTGCCTCAATCCTCTGGCTCCTGAGCTCACAGGGCTTTGGTCTTTTTCTCGCGAGCCAAACCCGCTACTCCTTTGTCCTCGGTTCGCTGACTGGTATTCTCGCCTTAATGCTCTGGCTCTACCTCTGTGCCCTGATCTTACTGAGCGGCGCAATCTTCCATAAGCAGCTAATTTTGCAGTCCCGAAAACAGCAAAAGCTAATCGACTCTATTTCTAGCTCAAACTAGGGTGAAAATTCCGAATTAAACTTGCTTTCACAGCCTTCTATTTTCGGCTATTTAGCTAAAGTTTGAAGGCTGGCAAAAGCTCCATCTGCCTGCCTTTCAAGTCTTTTTGTCTAATATATCAGACTGAATCCAACTTTATTTGTGCAGCTTTTTAAGCTATGCTATACAGACTGCAAGAAATATGCCGTAGATAAAAGAGAGGAAATTTTATGCATAAAGAGCACAAACGAAAAGGTGTATGGGCTTCTTTCTTTGATCTCTCACGCCGGGCAATCTCAGGGAAAACTATTCTCCTGTTAATTGCCACCTTTGCTGTAGCAATGGGCGGCCGGAAGATTTCATTACTGAAGCCCCAGTACTTCAGCCAAATTTTCGCTTTAGGCAACCCTGATGTGCAGATTGACATGACCAGACTCGGCTGGATTCTGATCGCTTTAATCGTCGGTGGAATCATCGTCGATGCGATTCAAACATTCATGTCAAACCTCGCCATCGGCTTGATTGACCGTCGCCTGCAGCGTCAAGTTTGGCGTAAGATGAGCCGTTCATCGATGCAATTAGTCGATGAAATCGGTAGTGGTGAGATGATTTCTCGGACAGCCAACGACAGTATGAAACTGTCGCAATCCCTAGTCTACGTACTAATCGGCTTTATTCCGGCGATCACAACCTTCTACACAATGATGAAGATGATCTATGAAATCAGCCCCTTACTCTTCAAGGCCCAGCTGATTAACCTCCCGGTCTTCTTTATCTTAAACTTCCTGTACGGTCGCTTCTCTTATAAGACGACTTATGGCTTACAGGCTAAGTTATCAAAGGTCACAGGCCACTTATCCGAGCTCCTGCACAACGTTCCCTTCATTAAGGCGAAACACACAGAAGATTTTGAATTAGTTCGCGGTAAAGAGAAGATTAACGAGCTCTACCGTGCCGACATCCGGATGGGCTGGTTGGAATGGCTGAAAATGCCGCTCGAATCTATCTTGGAACTGATTCAGACTCTGATTACCATGGGTCTCGGTATCTGGGCCATGTCAAAGGGTCAAATCGGACTGGACCAGTGGGTCGAGTTCATGATGTACGCCCAAATCGGCGTCACCTTACTCTTTGACTTCGGTAACTTCTACTATCTAATCAAGGGTGCCCAGGGTGCCTCACAGAGAATCGGTGAAATGTTCGAGATGCCGACCGAAGAACTGACAGTCGGCCGCGAAGCTCCTCAGGATATCTCCGCAATCGAGTTTAAAGATGTCTCCTTTGCCTATCATGAAGGACAGCCCATTCTCAGCAATCTGAACTTTAAGATTCAGCGCGGTGAAAGACTCGCAATCGTCGGTAAGAGTGGCAGCGGTAAAACTACCTTACTGAATATTCTGATGCGTCTTTACCCCGGTTACGAAGGGGAGATTCTCCTCAATGGTGAGAATATTTCCGAATTCAGCTTGAGAAGCTACCGCGATCTCTTCTCAGTTGTCTTGCAGGATGCCCCCTTACTCTCTAATACAGTTAGAGAAAACGTTCTCTACGGTGTGCAGCACGAGGTTTCGGACGAGGATATCGCCGATGTCTTAACCCTCGCTGCGGCAGAAGAATTACTGAGCGAGTTAGAAGGCGGTCTCGACCACGACGTAGGAATTGACGGCAAACGTCTCTCCGGTGGTCAGAAACAGCGTCTAGCCTTGGCCAGAGCCTTCCTTAAAGAAGCTCCTGTTGCGGTCTATGACGAACCTACTGCCTCACTCGACAAGATCAGTGAAAAACAAGTTGAAGATGCAATTGACCAGTATGCAGATGGCCGAATTACCATCTTGGTCAGCCACGATCTCGCAACTTTATTGCGGGCCGATCATATCCTTTACTTGCAGGAGGGTAAAGCCCACTACGGTACTTTAGCCGAACTGATTAAGATTCCTGATTTCGCTAATATCATGGACTTGACAGTTGACAGAAAGGATGTGGCCTATGAAAGCTAAGCGACCTGAGCTTGAAACTATTGAAGTAAAACAGGCGAAGGCTCCAATTCCTACGCCAAAGAAAAACGTCCCCTGGCGCCTCTTCTTCCAATTAATTAAGGAAATTAGAGTACCCTGGCTACTGTATATCGGAATCTTTATCATCAGCATTTTTGTCTCCAGAGCGACCGTCGCCCTGCCGATGAAGCTCGGTGAAACCTTAGATGCAATTATGTTCGGTGAGTTCGATAACTCGATGATTGTGCGCTACATCATCCTGTCTATCGGCGTGATGATTTCCTTTAACGTAACCAGCGCCTTGGCCATCTATGCCAATAACATCACCACCAGAAGAGCACGTGAAGTCAGCTGGGAGCAGATTCTAAGAGTCCCCCTAATCGTGCACAGAGATGATGACGATCTGAACCTGATTTCACGTATCACCCACGACCCGGCCTTCATCGCCAATATTATCGATGCAACCCTCCGGCTCGTCACGATGACCTATACCTTCTACCTGACCTTGAAAACCATGTGGACCATCAGTAACCAGTTCACCAAGGCAGTCTTCATGACCTTCCCCTACCTGATCCTGGTCGCCTTTATCACCGGCGGAATGCTGGAAAAGACCCAGCGGATGGTCCAATTAATGCAAGCTCGCCTGATCGGCTTCTTTGCCGAGCACTATGGCAAGCTAAAATTGGTCAAAGTCTTCAGTAAGGAAGAGGAAGAAGATAGGGCAACCGACGCCTTTACCGACCAGCACTTCCGCTCACGGGTCAAGCGTTGGTTCGTCGACACCTATGCAGTGCCTTTAAGATCTTCAACCCAGGCACTCTTAACCGGTATTACCCTGATCTACGGTGCTGTCCTGATTCAGCGCGGCCAGCTCGCTCCGGCCATGTTAGTTACCATGCACTCCTACACGAGCGGCATTAACAACTACTTTATCCAGTACATTTCGTACTACCAGAGCCTGCGTACCGTCAAAGGTTCAGTCACCAAGATTTCAACCCTCTTTGACGCCGAGCGTGAAAATCTCGAAGGTAAGAGCTCTGTCGTCGGCTTCGACGAAGCAAACAATCTCTTACTCGACAATGTCAGCTTTGCCTATCGCCAGAAAGATGTTCTTAAAGCAATCACCGGTTCTTTGAAACTCGGTACCAGAGTTGCTCTTTTAGGACCTTCAGGCTCCGGTAAGACCACCCTCTTCAACATCTTGCTGAGACTTTACCAGCCCCAGCAAGGGCAGATTCGCCTCGATGATGAAGCAGCAGATAACTTTGCCCTCGGTGAATGGCGTAGCTCGATTGGTTACGCTTCTCAAGATCCCGTCCTCTTCCACGGTACGGTTCGGGATAATATGCTTTACGGAATCGACCGCAAGGTCAGTGACGATGAAATCATTAAGGCTGCTGCCGATGCCGGACTCGACGTCGCAAAGGATTTCCGCAATGGGCTAGATACCCAGGTCGGTGAATACGGTAGCCAGATTTCCGGCGGTCAGCGCCAACGTGTGGCCATCGCCAGACTCTTCCTGCAAGATCCTAAGCTGCTCCTCCTCGACGAGGTTAGCTCAGCGCTCGACGCAGAAACCGCTGATGAGATTAAGACCTCACTCCTCCGCCTGAAGCAGGGCAGAACCTCAGTTGAAATCGCACATAAGATTCACGAGGTCAGAGATGCCGACTTAATTTGGGTCATGGATTCGGGTGAACTCTCGGCCACCGGTACACACAATGAATTGATGAGCGAAAGCCCGCTCTACAAGGAATTAGTCGATACCGAAGAAGAGAAACTGCTGGCCCTAGACCAGGTCCTGAGTAAGCACAATTAAACTCGGGCTAGAAGGCTTTAAGTAAAGCCAAAAGAAAATTATAAAGGGCAGGTGTTATTTGACACCTGCCCTCTTTATTTGCCTCGCTCTTATTCAGCTTAGCCCTGCTTTTTGATTAATTCCTGAATTCCAGCAATTAAACTATCTAGCTCCATGCCACTGCGCTCACTCATCGCCCTGAGCGTAGCCTTTGGTAGCATCACTCTAGCCAGTGGGGTCTGGAGCATCTTGAACTTTGGATTGAGTTCAGCCAGCGCCTCCTTTAGCCAAGGGTACTGAGCTAATAAATCCTTGAGCATTGTCTCGGGCTGCAAATTCTCTGGGTCAATTGGGCTAGGCGAGCCTTCACTTTCAGCTGCCACTTCTGCCTTTGGCTCCTCAGACTCCTCTAAAGCTGAATCTTCAGGCGCCGCCTCAGCCTGCTCCTGGCCCCAGGTCAGAAGAGTTTGCGAGCCGACGAGACTCCGAATATGCGTGCAATCTTGCATCATCTCGAGGACACCGCGAAACTTTCCTGACTCATCACGAACTGCGGTGTAGTAAATGTAAATAAAGAGGCCCGGCTTATTAATCCAAAACTCGGCCGAATCCTTTTCGCCGGATCTAAACTTTTCGATAATTTCCTCGACGATATGGACGCTCGAGCGGGGGTGACAGTTTTTGACATCACGGCCGATTACATTCTTACTTCGAGGGAAGACCCGGTGAGCCGTATCCGAGTAAAACTTCACAATCTCATGCTCATCGACATAGGAGAGGTCAACTGGCAAGTGCTTATAGATCAGGTTGATCTGCTCTAGGCTGAGCTTACCCATCGCCACATCATATTCCTTATCGCCTTGGACATTATATCCATGCTTGGCCAAAAGCTCTGTCAGCTCGGCCTTAAAATCCTCGGCTGGAGCTGCCTGAGCCTCACTCAGAGGAGCTGCGGCGGCCGGCTTGGCACTCTCTGCTGGCGATTGAATCCAGGCAAAACCGATTTCATGGTCTCCAGATTTCATCGCCTCGAACTCCTCCGGCTTAATCATCACTAAAGAAGTCGGATAGAGCACAGTTTCTTCCTTCTGCATCAGGTCACGCAAGTCTGCAACTAGAGTCTCTTGCCGCGCGATAAAGTCCTCGTCACGATCAGCATCTAAAAGCTCGCGGGCTTGATTGATTTCATCGCGGACAAAGTTATCCAGAAGCCACATGGTCGTAGTCGGCCGGTCAAAGCCTTTCTGCTCAAGTATCGAGTAGAGTTGGTTCTGCTTCCGGGAGAGGTGGATTTTAAACTGGGCTAGACGCTCGTAAAGCTCCAGCCACTGATTCTTAATTAGGGGATACTGGACTAGGTCTTCAATTTCCAAGAGGATTTTTTCGAGCTCGGCATTTTCCCGATAATAGCAGCTCAGTGGGTGATCCTCCGGCAGCTCCGGCTGGGTCGTATCCATGATTCCCTCAAAGAGCTCGAGCATCTTTTGGATATCTTCCTTCCGACACTCATCGTCCTCAATTTCCTCTAACTCCTGCTCAGCTAGGGCAATCTCATAGGGCTTTAAAGAGCCAACCTTGGCCTTTAATTGTGCCCGGGCGGTCTCGAGATCTAGCTCCCCGGCATTATATTGCTCCTTGATTTTGATCAAATATTTTAACTTTTCTTCATCATATTCTGGCACGAATAACTTCATATCACTCATTTTGATACCTCCATTAGCTCACAACTCAGTTAAAAATTCAGCCTTCTAGCTGTCAAAGTTTGTCAATGCTAACTTCTTTAGTTTAACGCAAGCGCCGAGATTTTTCCGAATTATTTTCTAGATTAATCGAAAAAGCCAATAAATGAGAGTCTAAAAAGCCGCGATTTATCTGAATCCAGAATGATCCTAGATTTAGCCTAATAAAAAGGCTATACATAGGATTGCTAAGCTTAAAAATTAATTGCGAAAGGAACTTAGTAAAGACGATGAAAAAAATTGCCTGGCTTTTAATCCTTCTGAGCTGCATGAGCTTCTGTCTTTTTGCCTGTACGAATTCTCAGCAGGCAGAAAAAAATACCGAGGCTAATGCAGCCGACGCTGCTTTAGAAGCTGCGGATGCTGAGACCCCAGCAGCCAATACTTCCGAGGCTGAGCTGCCCTTTGCTGGCCGCAGCCTTAATGTGGTCGCGACCTCGGAGAAATACTCTGAGCTCTTTGCACTTTTCACGGCCGAAACTGGCGCCAATGTCGAATTCCTCTCGATGAGCTCTGGTGAGGTTTTATCCAGGATCCAGGCCGAGGGTAAGGCCATGGCTGACCTCTGGTTTGGCGGCGGTTTAGATGCCTTTATCACGGCCAAAGCCGAGGGTATCCTCGAGCCTTTCGAGCCGCAAGGCGCAGCTGAGATTGATCCGAAGTTTAAGGATCCCGAAGGCTACTGGATTGCCAAAGGGATAACCGTGGTCGGCTTTTTGGCCAATAATCAAATCCTTGCTGAAAAGAATCTACCCGTACCCCAAAGCTGGGCTGAATTAGCTGATCCGAAATACGCCGATGAGGTAATTATGAGTACGCCGGCAGTTAGCGGCACAATGTTCGCTGCGGTCAAGGGAGTCCTCGACCTCCTCGGCGAAGAAGCGGGCTGGGCTTACTTCGAAAAGCTCGATCAGAACATCCCCTTCTACGGTAAGCGCGGTAAGGATCCCCAAGAAAAAACGGTGGCTGGCGAATTTGCAATCGGCATTATCCCGGCGGATAAGTCCGCCTTCGACGCGGCGCAAGAGCACGATTTGACTGTGGTTTATCCGAGCGACGGAATCCCCTGGGTGCCGGAGGGAGTTGCAGTCTTTAAAGATGCCCCGGGCGCAGATATTGCCAAGGCCTTTATCGACTTCATGCTCCGGGACGAGATCCAAGAAGAGCTCGCCCGCCTCGACGGCAAGGATGGGCATCAGATGATTAAGCCTGGGATTAAGGGCTTTGACTTAGGCCTCGATCCAGCAAAGCTAATCGCTGAGAAGCTACCCGAGTTTGGCAGCAAGCGTGCAGAAATTCTCGAACGCTGGGCTGAGCTGACAGGTGAAGAATAGGCTAGTTCAGCTTGAGCTCTTTAGCGCGACAAAATAGACTCGAAAATCGTAGCGAGACTGCCCTCGTCTGGGCAGTCTTTGCTGCGGTTTTTTGCTTTGTCCTCTATCCGATCATTGCGCTTTTTTATCACAGCCTCTGGACCCCAGATGGCCCAGGTCTTGCCGGCGCTTTAAAGATCTTAAAAAGCAGCCGCAAACTGCTGCAAAACTCAGTTTTAAACGGCCTCTTGACGAGCCTTATTAGTAGCCTGATGAGCTTAATTGTCGGACTTTTCGTGGCCCTCTCTAGTCCCCGGCTGAGCAGGGCCTTAAAGCTCTTTTTAATGCTGACCATGATCTCCCCACCCTTTGTCAGCTCCCTGAGCTATATTCAACTTTTTGGCCGGCGCGGTCTGATTAGCTACCGTCTTTTAGGCCTCAGCTTGAACCCCTACGGACTCTGGGGTGTGGTTCTAATGCAGGCGCTCTCTTACCTTTCTTTGCACGCGCTTTTAATCAGTACTGCCGTGGCCTCGATTGATCCGGCTATCATCAACAGCGCCCGCGACCTCGGCGCGAGTACGGGGGAGATTGTGCGCGACCTGATTTTAGGCCAGTTGAAGGCACCGCTTGCCATTGTCGCCCTCTTAAATTTCATGAAGAGCCTGGCTGACTTCTCCACCCCGACAATTATCGGTGGGAAGTTCTCAACCCTCGCCACAGAAAGCTATCTCAATATGGTCGCCTACGGCGATATTGGGAAGGCGGCAGTCCTGAATATTCTAATCTTTCTGCCCTCGATTCTGGTCTACCTCGTCTACCGTAAATACAGCGCCGGCCAAAGCCGCCAAGCTAGCCAGCAAGCGCCCGTGAGCTACCGTCGTAAAGGCCTGCTCTACCGCTTCTTAGCTGCTTTTACTGCGCTCTTTCTTGGCGCCTTAACCCTCCAGTATCTAGCCCTCATCCTTGAAGCCTTTATCCAGCGCAGCCGAGGTAAAATCTCCCTCACCCTGGCCCACTTCAGCGCCGCCTCCACCCATCTCTCAGGGGCCATGCTCCGCTCTGTCCTTTACTCCCTAATCGCAGCAAGCATCGGCGCGGCCCTCGGGCTATTAATCGGCTACGTGGTCCAGCTCCGCAAGAGCCGCTTAGGCAATTACCTCGACCTCCTCTCGAGCCTACCCTACGTCCTCCCGGGCAGCTTCTTTGGAATCGCCTATATCTACGCCTTTCGCAGCCCGCCCTTAAAGCTCACAGGCAGCGCTTTAATTGTTATCTTAAATGTCTTATTTAAGCAGCTACCCTTCACCGCAAAGGTCGGGATCGACGCGGTCAGGGCCATCGACCCGGCGATCTTTAACTCGATTCGCGACCTCGGTGGCAGCCGCCTGCGCCTCCTAAGCGATGGCATCTTTCCTTTAGCCAAGGAGTCTTTTTTCGTCAGCTTTGCCAATAGTTTTTCCAGCACGATGACCACAGTCGGGAGCATTCTCTTTCTCGTCTATCCCGGCCAAAAACTTGCCACCATCGTCCTTTTCGACCTGATTCAAAGCGGCAAGTACAGTGTCGGCAGCGCCCTGGCCCTGTGGATCATGCTGCTCACCGTAGCCGTCAATGCCGGCTGCTTCTTGCTCTTGCGCCACGGCCAAAAGAGTAGAAGTGAAAGCGCTCTTTCTCGAGCTGAAAAAGTAGGAGGAATCAACTATGTCCCGCGACTCGACTAAGCTTTTAGAAGTCAGAAATCTGAGCAAGGTCTACGGCAGTAAAAGCGTGGTTAAAAATCTTAGTTTCACCCTCGAGCGAGCTGAGCTACTTTGTATTCTCGGCCCCTCCGGCTGTGGCAAAAGCACGATCTTAAACTGCATCGGCGGCTTCGTCAGCCCGACTGAGGGCAGTATTCTCCTCAATGGTGAAGAGCTAAATGAGCTCCCGCCGGAAGCTCGCAAGCTCTCGACTGTTTTTCAATCCTACGGACTCTTTCCCCAGTTCACCGTCGCCCAAAATGTCGGCTACGGACTAGGGCTAAGGCGCCTCGCGAAGCCCCTGCAAGAGGAAAAGATCGCAGCCGCCTTGAAACTGGTCGAGCTCAGTGACTACGCTGAGCGCTACCCAGAGCAACTCTCCGGAGGGCAAAGGCAGCGCGTCGCCCTCGCCCGCTCCCTCGTCCTCGAGCCGCAGCTTTTACTTTTAGACGAGCCCTTGTCAAACCTCGATGCCAAGCTGCGGGCTGAGCTGCGGGGCAAAATTAAAGAAGTGCAAAGGAGCCTGGGGCTGGCCATGATCTTTGTCACCCACGACCAGGAGGAGGCCTTTTCCCTCGCCGATCGAATCCTCTTAATGAATCAGGGAGAATTAGTCGAAGCTGCGAGTCCAATTGAGCTTTACACTAGGCCAAAAAAAGCCTTCACCCTAGACTTTATCGGCAGCGCCAACCGCCGCGAGAATCAGTACCTACGCTACGAGAATGTGAAAATTCTCCCCGGTACTAGGGGCGAGATTGTCGGCCTCGAATTTAAGGGGCGCCTAGTTGAAATCAGCATTCGTTACGAAAATGAAATCATTAAGGCGCTGGAAATCTTTGACCAAAAGAAGCCCAGGCAGCTCGGTGAGCTTGTGGATCTGGACCTACCCTGGGCTGATTTAGCGCCGGAAGACTAGGCTTTAAGCAGGCTTTGGCCGAATCCAGCACCTTTAATTCTCCTCATGTTATAATAAAGATTGTCAATTTATATTGTGACTAGCCTGAGTAATGGCTAATTTGTAGGAGGTCTATTATGATCCAAGAATTACTGATTATTGATGTCTTTGCACGCGAGATTCTCGACTCCCGCGGCAACCCCACTGTCGAAGCCGAGGTCGTCTGTGAAGACGGTGTCTACGGCCGCGCCGCTGTACCCTCAGGTGCCTCAACTGGTGCCTTCGAGGCTGTTGAATTACGTGATGGCGATGAAGATCGCTACATGGGCAAAGGCGTTTTGAAAGCTGTTGAAAATATTAACACTGTAATCGCCGAAGAAATCGTCGGCATGAATGTCTTCGAACAAGCCGCGATCGACCACTTCCTGATCGATCTCGACGGCACCCCGAATAAGGCCAAACTTGGCGCTAACGCAACTCTCGCCGTCTCTATGGCCGTTGCTCACGCTGCAGCCAATGCTCTGGGCCAAAATCTTTACCAATACCTCGGCGGTGTCTTTGGCCACACCCTGCCAGTTCCGATGATGAACGTAATCAACGGCGGCAAGCACGCTGATAACTCGATCAATCTTCAGGAATTTATGATTATGCCAGTTGGCGCCGAAAGCTTTGCTGAAGCCCTGCGCTGGTGCGCTGAGGTCTTCCACACCTTGAAAAAGCTCTTAAAAGCAGACGGCTACTCGACCACCGTTGGTGACGAGGGCGGTTTTGCACCGAACTTCAGCCACGATGAGGAAGCCTTAGTCTACCTAGTTAAAGCAATTGAAGCCGCAGGCTTTGTCCCCGGTAAAGACTTCTTTATCGCGATGGACCCCGCTTCAACCGAGCTTTACGAAGAGGCCAAAAAGACCGACCGTGAAGGTTACTTCTTCTGGAAGACCGGCGAGTTTAAAAACTCTGCTGAAATGGTCGAGTACTACGCCGAGCTAGTTGATAAATATCCGATCATCTCCCTCGAAGACGGCTTAGCTGAAGAAGACTGGGCCGGCTGGAAGATTCTCAAGGATCGCCTCGGTGATCAGGTCCAGATCGTCGGTGACGACCTCTTCGTGACCAATACCGAACGGCTCGCCCGCGGTATCGAGGAAGATTCTGCGAACTCAATTCTGATTAAGATTAACCAGATTGGTACTTTAACCGAGACCTTAGATGCAATCGAGATGGCCCAGCAGAATAACTGGACCGCCGTCGTCTCTCACCGCTCTGGCGAGACTGAAGACGTCTCAATTGCTGACCTCGTCGTCGCCACCAATGCCGGCCAGATTAAGACCGGTGCACCGTCGAGAACCGACCGTGTGGCGAAGTACAATCAACTGCTGAGAATCGAAGAGAGCCTCGGTAGCTATGCCCGCTATGCCGGCCGTAAAGCCTTCCGCCTGAAAAATCGCAAGTGGGACTAAAGTTAAGTAAACTCTACTCCGCGCCCTCTTCGGGCGCGGACTTATTTTTAAGTAAATCAAGACTTTTTTAGTAAAGGATTTTACATGCAATTAAGCTTTAAGCAGGTCAACAAATCCTTTGGTGACAACCATGTCCTAAAGGATTTGTCCTTCCATGCGGAATCCGGGAAAGCCTTCGGTCTCTTAGGCCGCAATGGCGCCGGAAAAACAACCTCAATTCGGATTCTGATGAATGTTTTTGCCCCCGACAGCGGGGACGTCGTCGTAGATGGCAAGTCCATCCTGAATAAAAAAGAAGATGTCCGCTCCTTTGGTTATCTGCCGGAAGAAAAAGGGCTCTACCCGAAGTATCAGATCCTCCACCAGATGATTTATATCGGCAGCTTGCGCGGGCTCAGCCGGCGTGAAGCTAAGGCCAATGCCCGCTACTGGCTCGACCGCCTCGATATGCTGCAATACCAGAATCGGAAATTGGAAACCCTCTCCAAGGGCAATCAGCAGAAAATCCAATTGGCTGTCTGCCTGATTACCAATCCCGAGCTGGTCATCCTGGACGAACCCTTTTCTGGGCTGGATCCGGTCAACTCGCAGCTTTTGCGCGATGTCGTCAAGGACTTAGTTGACGCTGGAAAGCTGGTTCTTTTTTCCTCACATCAGATGACCTATGTCGAAAGCTTTTGTGACCAGATTGCAATCTTAGACCAGGGTGAAATCGTCCTCTCAGGTTCGATTAAAGAGGTCAAAAGAAGCTATCCCCGCGACACTCTGAGCATCCGCTTGGGCACAGCTCAGGCCAGCCTGCCGCCGGAGGAAACGAAGGCTTTAGTCGAGCAATTACAGGCCTCAAACGCCCTCAGCTGCCCGGTGCACAATATTCGCTGCACGCTCGACGGCATCCTTCTAGAACTCGAAGGCGCTGAGCAAAAAGACCAGCTCCTACGGGATCTGGTCCAGCTCGATACCCCGATTGAGCGCTTTGAAGTTGTCGAACCCTCGCTTGAAGATATTTTTGTCCGGACTACCTCCCGCGCAGAAGTAAAGAGCCCGATTGAGGAGGAAGAGCATGTCTAAAGATCACCAAAATAAAAAGCCTAAGCACGATTCTGCAACTAAAACAGTCACCCTATTTGAGTTTTACAATTACCTCTCCAGCAAGAGCTTTATCTTTACAACTCTGATCACCGTCCTCTTAATTGGCCTCTCCTTAAACTTCCCCTTCCTCTACTCAGTGATTAAAGGCAGTACAGGTCCGAGCCAAATTAAAGAGATTTACATCGTGGACGAAAGCGGCCTACTCGATTCAATCGAGGAATTTAAGGAGGTCGTCGACCCGGCAAAATACCGAATCCAAGAAGCGGATCCGGCAGAGCATGAGGAATATCGCAAGATGGCCCTCGAGGAGAATGTCTTTGGCCTCTTTGTGATTTCTGAGGCGACAAAATACGAGTGGATTACCCAGCGTAAGCCCTTTAATGTCGACCTTGAAAGAGATTTAGAAAAAGTCGCAACTAAGGTCTTAAAAGCAAAGCTTTTAGACGAGCGCGGACTGAGCCACGAGGAAATCGACCTCGCGCTTTGTAGCTGTGAGTTGACCTTGACAGAATTGGTCGAAGAAAGCGGCAAGAGCCAATTCCAGACCATGCCCTACACCTATATCCTAATTATCCTCCTCTACATGTTCCTCCTCTCCTACGGGCAGATGACTGCCACTTCTGTGGCTTCGGAAAAGTCGAGTCGGACTATGGAAATTCTGATCACCTCGACTCATCCCCGCCACCTGATCTGTGGGAAGGTCTTTGGCGCCGGCCTGGCTGGACTCTTCCAGATGGCAGTCTTTGGCGCAGCATATTATTTCTTCTTCTCACTCTCGAAGCTCTCTGGCATGCAGCTCAGCATTTTGACCGGGGTCTTGGACATGCCGATCACAATCTTCCTGATGGCTGTGGCAATCTTCCTTTTAACCTACCTCTCCTTTGCCTTCCTCTTTGGCGCTGTAGGTTCTCTGGTTAATCGCACCGAGGAGATTTCCCAGGTCATCACCCCGGTAATGACCTTGATTTTCATTATCTTCTTCTCCTCAATTGCGGCCATTTTTGACCCGGACAAAAGCTGGGTCACGATTGCTTCATTCCTGCCTTTGATTGGAACTTTGATTTATTTCGTGCGCTTCTCGATGCTCGAACTGCCAATTTGGCAAACCGTAGTGGCCGCCCTAATTCATACTGGCACGATCTTCGTTTGTGCCAAGATTGCGATTGTCATCTACCGCAATGGTGTTTTGCGCTACGGTAAATTGCCGAAGCTAAAAGATCTGCTGAATCTCTTTAAACGGAGTGAAAAGCCAGTCTAAAATATGGGGCGCAGGAACTTGGATTCTTGCGCCCTTTTTTACCTCGAGGTACCTTTATGCAAATTAACTTTCTCTATCCCCGCCAGAACTTTGGCGATCCCGAGCTAAACTTAGAGCTGATGCTCAGTCTAATTGACGAAAATAGCGATGCGGACCTGATTCTTTTCCCGCCTCTCTACCTGACTGGGGTCGGCATGGGCCCAGAGGCATTACGTCCTGAGGTCTTTACATTCATTGAAAAAAGCCTCGAATCCCTGCGTGAGCATTCACTGGATTCAGCGCCCTTTGCCCTGACGGTGCCAGTTGCTCCGAGGTCAAAAAAGCCCGGACGGCAAAGTAGCTTTACTACGCATTCGAATCCTGAGCTGGAGCTTCGACTGATCATCTTTAAGAACGGAGAATACTTTTCTGACCAGCGGCTGAAAAGATCTCTGCCAGCTGATGAGGATTCGCTCTTTATCTTCTCCCTCCTCCCCTCCTACCTCGATAGCCAGGAGCTATTGACTGAGCTGGCGACGGAGCGTGGGGCAAACTTTGTGCTCTGTCCAGCGGCTGGAGATAGTAGTAGTGATGGTGCCTACCTCGGTGATTTTTACGCCTATTTAAGTACTGCTGAGGATTCCACAGCAGTCTGGTACAGCGCAAGTAACTCTGAGACCGCAGAGGCCCACTGCTTTGAATTGCCGGGCCTAGATTACAGCGATTTAAGCTTTAGCCTGATTGCTTCTACTGCGGATTTGCCAGCCCGGCTGAATCTCAATAATCCTGAGTACCCCCTCTTCCCTCTAAGTGAGGAGGCTTGGGAGCGTGGCCTGGCAATTCCTGCTGAGGGACTGCGTAGACGGCTCGAGCTACTCGGTAAAAGTAAAGTAATGCTCGGCCTCTCGGGTGGGATGGATTCAACCCTGGCCCTAGTCTTAGCGCGCCGCGCCCTGATTAGTAATCAGCAGGAGCTAGAAGATTTAAAGCTCTATTACATGCCCGGCTTTGGCTCGAGTCAAAGAAGCTATAATAACGCCCAGGCCCTAGCTCGTGGGCTAGGGCTCGAATTAAATGAAATTGATATCCGTCCGGCCTGTCTCCAACACTTTAAGGACATCGGCCAGGATCCTAATCTCCATGACATCACCTACGAGAATACCCAGGCTCGAGAGCGGACTCAGATTCTGATGGATTTGGCGAATCGCTTAGGCGGCATCGTCCTCGGCACGGGGACCTTATCTGAAGCAGCCCTCGGCTGGTGTACCTATAATGGTGATCAGACCTCGATGTACCATGTCAACGGGGGGATTCCTAAGACCTTAGTGCCCGAGCTGCTTAAAGTCGAGGCTGAGCTTTTAGAAACTGAGCTCGCAGACTTTGCCGCTGCGCTCCGCCTAGTTGCCTCGACTCCGGCCTCACCTGAGCTCTTGCCTGAGAGCGGGGGCGAAAGTATTGACGGCAGCGGCGGTCTGGGCGGCAGCGAAAGTGTGGGCGGCGGTCTGGGCGGCGGCGAAGCTTTAAGTAGCGGCGAAAAGAATGGTCTCGGCAGCGAACTAGCAGCTGAAAGTAGTCAAATTACCGAGGAGGTCCTCGGCCCCTACCGCCTCTTTGATTACTATCTCTGGCAATTTAGGGGCTGCCAGAAAAGCCCGGCAGAATTCTTTACAGAGCTTTTAGAAGCAGATTACTTCCCTGAGCTCAGCCCTGCTGCTAAATTAAAGTTCTGCGAGCGCTTCCTCTGGCGCTTCTACTCACAGCAGTTTAAGCGGCGCAGCATGCCAGACAATCCCATCCTCTATCCTCAAGACCTACTCGCAACAGGCTCAGAGCGCCTGGTTTCTGACTTTTCAGCAAAGCTCTTTTTAAATAATTTAAACTCAGCTAAGGCCGTTAAAAAGATTTTAGAAAGTCAAAGAAAAGCTGAAGATAAAGCAGATTCTAAAGCGCAAGCAGCCCAAGCAGAAGCAAAGGATAATCAAGCTAAAGGAGAACAGTAATGCCTGAATTACCGGAAGTTGAAAGCATACGTCAGAGCCTCATCCCCTTGATTCAAGGGAAGGAAATTAGCGCCTTAGAAGTTCTTCATCCCGACGTCTTTGAAAACCCCTTTAACTATAATTTGCGCGCTGCAAAGATCGAGCGACTCAGCCGTAGTGGTAAGTATTTACAAATCCACCTGAGTAACGGCTGCTTCCTACTAATCCACCTTCGGATGACTGGGAAACTGCTCTACCATGAGGAGCTTGAGGAAATAAAAGCCCACACTCACCTACGCTTCACCTTAAAAGACGCGGACGGTAAAAACTCCTACCTCGACTATAACGATGTCAGGCGCTTTGGCCGGGTCGGACTCTACCGCGATAAGTCCGAGGTCATCTTGCCGGGCTTTCGTGCCCTCGGACCGGATGCCCTCGCCGCAGACTTTAGCTCAGATTACCTCTACGCCCAGGCAAAGCGCTACCCTAAGCGCCCGATTAAGGCCCTCCTGCTCGACCAAACCATTGTCGCAGGTCTCGGCAATATCTACTGCGATGAGGCCCTCTTCCGCGCTGGAATCCACCCGAAAAGAGCTTCCGGCAGAATCTCTAAGGCTAGGATTGAGGCACTCTTTGCTGAGATTAAACCCTTGCTTTTAGAAAGTATTGGCTTAAAAGGTACATCCTTTTCAGATTACGTGGACGGCCTAGGTAAAAAAGGCAGCTTTATTGAAAAACTCAAGGTCTATGGCAAAAAAGGCGAGCCCTGCCCGAACTGCGGGCGTCCCCTCTTAGCCGAGCAAATTGCCGGGCGAACCACTGTCTTTTGTCCGCGCTGTCAACGCTGATTCTTAAAATCCAGCCCAAGGCGGCACTTAGCCTATTTATTAGAAGGGCATTTTTAGGTATATTGTGAGTGCTATGAAGCAAGAGAAAGCTAAAAAAAGATATTTCTACCTGCGCAAAATCCCGGGTCAACTGCGGCTGCTCTTAGCTGCGGTGGTTATTTTGGCCCAAATTGGACTCGTTTTTTACTTTGCCATGACCATGCGGGCAAAGGCTTTAAGCCTCCACCTCGCCCTCCAGGTCCTGGGCGTTTTGATGGCCATCTTTGTCGTGCGCTACCAACGCTCGGCCGCCTATTCTACGCCCTGGATTATTCTCCTTCTACTCTTTCCCCCGGTCGGAGTCATCCTCTATTTTCTCTGGGGCCGACAAAGTGTCTTTAATAAGAGTCGCCGCCTCTTTATGGAGTATTTAGAGGAGCAAAAAGCTGGTCCCGATGCCGCAAAAAGTCTGGGTCAATTGCCGAAGCTGTCGAAGATGCCAAGCTTTGCCGCTCCCCTCGTACCAATTCGCTCACAGCTAATTCCCCCCGCAATTAAATTGCACGAATTCGACTCAGAGCAGGATATTCCGCCGGCCTATTATGAGCTGCCCCTGCCGTCTAGGCTGTTGACGAACTGGGGCTTTCCAATCTACCAGGGTAATAATTGTCAGTATTTCGGAACTGGTGAAGAGCAGTTTGAGGCGATGTTTAAGGACTTAGCCCAGGCCAAAAAATTCATCTTTGCAGAGTATTACATCATTGATGAGGGTGCAATCTGGGACGAGTTTTCTAGAATTGCGATTGAAAAGTCTTTGGCCGGAGTCCAGGTCAAGCTCCTCTATGATGATCTAGCCTGTGCTGCCAGAATTTCTCAGGTCATGCTCCAGCCCTTAGTCGATGCGGGCGTGGAAATTATCCGCTTTAACCCAATTCTGCGCTACACCTCGAGAATGTATATCAACTATCGAAATCACCAAAAACTCTGCCTGATTGATGGTGATATTGCCTATTTCTCAGGTACCAATCTCGCTGATGAATACGCCAATCTACACCAGCCTTACGGCTATTGGAAGGACTCAGCCTTAAAGATTGAAGGCCCTGCGGCCTGGGGTGCCCTACACCAGTTTTTCATGATGTGGAACTTGGCCGGAGGTAAGACTCCTGAAGAGAATAGCGACTACCTCCCCTCCGCCTTAAATCCCCTGCAAATGACTTCCTGGGATCTCCTCTTAGAGGATGATCTCGTCCTAGCTGAGGGCGGTTTAACAGCTCGTGGTGAAGAGCTATTCAAGGAAAGCTATGGGCAGGACTATAAACTGAGCGCAGAGTACAGGCGAGCGCTTAATCCTCATAGCCAGCTCATCCCCTTCTGGGATGGACCCGTAAATAATCCCCATAATATTGGCGAGGATCTGTACCTTGCACTCATCGCAACAGCTAAAAAGAGTATCCTCATCAGTACGCCTTACTTCGTGGTCGATGAGAAATTCAGTACTGCACTCTGCCGTGCGGCAGCTTCTGGTATTGATGTGAGGATTATGCTCCCCGGGATTCCCGATAAATGGACTGTGAACCAGACCACAAAGGCCTCCTATGAGCAGTTACTAAGATCCGGTGTCCGGGTCTTTGAATACAGTCCCGGATTTAACCACGATAAAATCATTGTCGTAGACGGAGAAATGGCAGTTACAGGCTCTCTAAACTTTGATTTCCGCTCCTTTAATTTAAACTATGAAAACGGTTGCTATCTCTATCAGCACCCAGTGATTAAAAAGATAGAAGAAGATTTGCTGAAGTCTATTTCACTCTCGCATGAAGTTTGTATCAGTGAGTGGCTGAATCGCCCCTTCTATCTGAGAATCCTCCAAGAGGTCTTAAGAATCTTCGCCCCTTTAATCTAGACCTTAAATCGCTATGTACTTATGAGCTGAAGCTGTCATCGGCTTATGTGCCCCTTGATCTAGTGCTTAAATCGTTTCCTACTTCTGGAGCAGCTGTCATCGGATTGTACAAGCCTAGACTTAATGGCCCATTGGCTCTATTAGACCCTCTAAAATTATCCCAGAAATGCGTACAGCTACGTCGCCGCATGACGTAGCTGTACTAAGCTTAGACCTTGAAAGAGGTGTAAACAATCTAATCGAATCTGTCCTAAAAGATCTGCCGGACTAAGCTTCACCAGGATAAGTTTGTAATTTCAATTTGAATTACAAATAGCGACTACCGCATTGGGCAAAGCCTTTGAATCATAGGCAATAAAGTCTAGACTTCAGCATCCGGGGTCATTAGATTTAGGAGCCTTTCCAGATCTTCATTAGATTGATAGTGTAATTTTATCACACCCTTACCGCCCCTGTCACTAATGCTGACCCGAGTTCCATATTCCTCGCGTAAAATCGTCTCTATGCGCTTAATAGTGAGCTTTCTTAAGGATTTATCTTCACTCTCTTCTGCCTTCGGCTTAGCCTCTTCTACAACTGGGTTTAAAAGCTCCTGCACTAGAGCCTCAGTCTCGCGTACTGATAGTGACTCTGCTAGTATCTTCTCTTTAACCAGGATCATTTCTTCTGGATCTTCCAGAGCTAGGATAGCTCGACCATGACCCTCACTAAGTTCGCCCATGATGATTTCTTCTCTAATCTCTTCCGGAAGCTTTAATAGGCGCATAGTATTCGCTAGAGCTGAGCGAGACTTTCCTACGCGCTCCGCAAGCTCAGTCTGAGTTAAGTCATGTCGCTCTATCAGCTGCTTCAGGGCTTCGGCAGTTTCAATTGGATTTAAGTCCTCACGTTGAATATTCTCAATTAAGGCGTGCTCTAAGATCTTCTCATCGCTTAGTTCTCTAACAATTACCGGAACCTTGGCTAGCTCTGCAAGCCTTGCTGCTCTCCAGCGTCGCTCACCAGCTACCAGCTGGTAATTGTTCTCGGATATCTTTGTAACTATTAGGGGCTGAATTATCCCGTTCTCTCTGATCGACTGTGCTAGCTCAGCTAGAGATTCATCATCAAATGACTTTCTCGGCTGTTCATGGTTGGGATTGATATCGCCAACAGCTAATTCAATTACTGACTCATGACTTTCTTTAATAAACTCATCTGGCACATCGATATTACCTAAGAGTGCACCAATTCCTTTACCCAGGGCGGATTTACCTTCTTTTTTAGCAGAACTTTTCATCACAACCTCCATATCTAAAAGATTGCCTTTGCAATCTGATGCTTAAACTGATTCACTATCGATTAAAGCAGATTAAATATCTGAATTCAAAATTGAAATGTAATATAAGGATTATGTTTCCAGTATAAACCGATCCTGCATAAGAGTTTATTTATATTTCTATTGTTTCACGTGAAACAATGTTGATTTGACGTCTTGAGTTTAATGTGATGCCGTCTATAGGCATAATATTCGCTATTTCTTTGCTTTGCGCTTAACGAGTGACGGCCTAATATGCTTTTTACTAAACAGATTTATTCAAGAAGATGCAATATCTTTTTAAAGGCAATTTACTTTAGCAATATCATAGGCATTGTTCTAAGCCGGAATTTCCATCAGGAAATTTATAAAAAGCGGACCATCTATTAACAACTAGTCTGATGTAAAGGGCAGTGCCCCCTATTAATCAGTTGTCTGATATAAAGAGCCGTGCCATATGAATGACTCATCTAAGATAAAAGGCATCCTCGTGTCTAGCATAACAAGCTGAGTATATGAAAACCCGGAACGGCAAAATACCTTATCAACGAATCAGGGGAGAGGCCTTATCTACTTATTCAATCATCAAGCCATTAAATAACCATAAATAAAGGGGCCTCATAGGCCCCCCAATACTTAAATAGTTTAGTAATAGTCACAAAGATAGATGAGATTCTGAGATCCACTTACTTTCTAACTATCTTTAGGATTTCCTTTGCTAAATTGCTGTAGGCAATCCCACCCTTAGAATTAGGCTCGTATTCGATAATTGCTTCTCCGTGAGAAGGAGCCTCGGAGATCTTAATATTTCTGGGAATAATAGTCTTAAAGCATTTACCTTGGAAGAACTTCCTCAACTCTGCAGCAACTTCCGCAGATAGATTAGTCCTCTGATCATACATGGTAATTACTGCACCTAATAGCTCTAGATCTGGATTTAGTATTTTCCTTACCTTAGCAACAGTATCCAGTAACTGACTTAGCCCCTCTAGAGCATAATACTCAGCCTGGACGGGAATTATCATTGAGTCTGCTGCTGTAAGGGCGTTAAGAGTAAGTAAACCAAGGGAAGGGGGACAGTCGAGAATAATGAAATCATATTTATCTGAGTCTTTTGCTACTGCTCGTTTCAAAATTGTTTCACGTGAAACAGCAGATACCATTTCTAACTCAGCTCCAGCCAGATTAATATTAGTCGGCAGAATATCTAGATTCTTACGTCCTGAATCAATAACGCAATCACTTAGCTCTTTGTCTCCAATTAAGAGGTCATAGGTAGTAAGTTCAAGCTCGTTCTTATCAATGCCCAAGCCAGAACTGGCATTGCCCTGTGGGTCTAGGTCAATTAAAAGCACTTTCTGCTTTCTTTGCGCCAGAGCAACAGCTAGGCTAACAGCCGTCGTTGTCTTACCTACACCACCTTTTTGATTACATACTGCAATAATCATCTGAAGCCTCTTTCACTACTAACTGAAGATGCTTTCTTAATCCTTCTGAAAGCCCAGTTTAGACTAATAAAGCTCAGACAGAATATAAGCTTCTGACTGAGCTAGCTTTTCTTACTTATCCAGCCTTGCGTAGGATGCGTTCTCCTGAATAAACTCTCTTCTCGGCTCAACCTGGTCACCCATCAGTAGATTAAAGACCTCATCTGCCTCTTGGGCTTCCTTTACATTAACCTGGATTAGCTTGCGGCTACCAGGATTCATGGTCGTTTCCCAGAGTTGGTCAGGGTTCATCTCACCTAGACCCTTAAAGCGCTGAACCTTAGGTTCAGTCCAGCCCTGTTCTTTTTTAATCTGCTCGACGTCGGCCTCGGTATAGGCATAGAACTGCTCGCCCTTATCGCTCATAAAGACCCGATAGAGGGGAGGCTGTGCGATATAAACGTGTCCCTCTTCGATTAATGGACGCATGAAGCGGAAGAAGAAGGTGAGTAGGAGGGTTCTAATATGTGAACCGTCGACATCAGCGTCCGCCATCAAAATAACCTTGTGGTAGCGAAGCTTCTCGAGGTCAAAGTCCGGACCCAAGCCTGCACCTAAGGCCATCACGATTGGCATCAGCTTCTCATTGTCGTAAACCCGATCAACCCGGGCTTTTTCGACATTAAGCATCTTACCCCAAAGCGGTAAAATTGCCTGGTACTTACGCTCACGCCCGCCTTTTGCCGAGCCACCTGCGGAGTCACCCTCAACAATAAAGATCTCACAGAAACGAGGATCCTTTTCCTGGCAGTCAGAGAGCTTTCCAGGCAGGGTAGTGGACTCTAGGGCAGATTTCCTCCGCGTCATCTCACGCGCCTTACGCGCCGCATCACGGGCGCGTGAAGCCTGAAGACACTTATCCATAATTCGTCTAGCAATCTGCGGATTCTCCTCGAGGAAAATTGCCAGCTCCTCATTCGTAATTGCCTCGACTATACCCCTAATCTCAGAGTTACCAAGCTTTGTTTTGGTCTGACCCTCGAACTGAGGCTCAGGCAATTTAATCGAAATAATCGCAGCAATACCTTCACGACAATCCTCACCCTGGAGATTCTTATCTCTCTCTTTTAAGAAATTATACTTTCTGGCGTAGTCATTTAAGGTCTTAGTCAAGGCGCTTCTAAAGCCCGTCAGGTGCGTACCACCCTCAATCGTCGCAATATTATTCGCATAGGAGTAAACATTTTCCGCATAACTTTCGTTATATTGAATGGCAATCTCGACAAAGACATCATTATCTTTCCGGCCAAAGTAGATTGGCTCGTCGAAAATTACCTTTTTATGCTTATTTAAATACTGCACAAAGGAAACAATACCTCCGGCATAGTGCAGATTCACATCGCGAGTTTCTGGCTGGCGCTCATCATGCAAATGGATTGCAACTTCACGGTTTAAGAAGGCCATTTCCCGATATCTGGTAATCATCAGTTCAAAGTCGATCTTATTTTCCGGGAAAATTTCTGGATCGGGTTTAAAGCAAGTAATTGTACCGTGCTTATCTGAAGGTCCACGCTCAGTTAAAGGCACTACAGTCTCGCCCCGCTCGAAGCGGATGAACCATTCCTTGCCACCCCGGTGGACTGTAACTTCTAGCCATTCAGAGAGGGCATTAACAACTGATGCACCAACCCCGTGTAAACCACCGGAAATGGTGTAGGCACCGCCACTAAACTTACCCCCAGCGTGGAGGATAGTATGGACTACCTCGACGGTCGGAATGCCTTTCTGAGGATGTAGTTCGACGGGAATTCCGATCCCATTATCTTCTACTTTAATCGACTCATCAGGGAAGACGGTGACATCAATACTATCGCAGCGACCGGCCAAAGCCTCATCGACAGAGTTTGCAACAATCTCATAAATTAGATGGTGTAAGCCCCTAGTTGTAGTATCTCCAATATACATGCCAGGGCGACGACGAACCGCCTCCAAGCCCTCGAGCACCTGAATATCCTCGGCCTCATACTTCGAATCATTGTGTGTATCAAATTCTTCTAAGCTATGATGCAGCTCGCTTTCTTCAAAGTCCTCGACTAAGGCGCGCATATCCTCGGCTAAATTGACTAAACCGTCATGCTCATCGGGATTTATTCTACCCGCTTCCAATTCCGCAGCTTCTGCTTCGCTTAACGGATCTTCTGTAGCTGCAGCCTCAGCACGCGCCAAGAGTTCGTCTAATTTTTTGTCTTTTTCCATACCCAATCCTTATCTTTAATGCAGCAAGGCTAAAGCTGCTGCTTTATTTTGCTTTTACTCTATTGAATTAGCCTTTAAGAGCGGAAAAGCTCTAGCCTCTGCCTAAGTATTACGAGATTTCATCCTCGCCTGAGCCCGCTTTAATCTGAGACTCAGAGTTTTTGCTGGCAGGGGAGAGAGATAAATTTTATCTAAGGTTAGAACTAAGGATAGCGGGATGCTATCACTTAGTATTTCAACCCGCTCAGCAGCTTCGGCCTCTCGCCAGAAGCGCAGGTCGTCGACAGCTGACCGGTTTAATTCGTCTAAATCTAAAATCGCGACTATCCACCGGTCGGATATACTTAAATCTCCACCTAAGTGTACATACATAAGCCTTTACATTATAGCAAAAATCGTCCGAAAAATCGCCTAAATTAGCTAAACCACAGTCTCTTCGATGGTCCCTGCACTAATCTTGAACATCTGGGTCAGCGCAGCTCCATTTTGGGAAATTGAACCCTGGGCAGAAGCAAAGGCAGGTAAGACCTGATCGACATCAGCACAGGTTAAAAAGACTTGCTCAGAGCTGATTGCCTGAAATAAACGAGTCCTTCTGCCTGGATCAAGCTCACTCATCACATCATCTAGAAGTAGCACCGGTTTTTCACCAGTCAATTGATGGATTAAATGTAGCTCTGCAATTCTCAAGGCCAAGGCCAAAGAACGCTGCTGCCCCTGAGAAGCATAGGTTTTGGCCACTAAGCCATTTAATTCAATCCTTAAATCATCGCGCTGCGGGCCATAGGAGCTTGAACCCCTTTGAATATCATCGAATTCACTCTTTTTTAAGCGATTCTCATAGGCCGCACTGAGCTGCTCCAGCGAATCCTCAGCCGTAAAATTTGCAAATGACTCATAACTGAGACTTAAATTCTCTTTTTCATCTGACAAGGTCTTTAAGGCCTCTTCTGCAAATTCCTTTAATGCCTCAATCTGAATTAGACGCTCGTGCATTACCTTTGCCCCGGCCACAGCCAGTCGCTCGGTCCAAAGATCTAATTGGATTTGCTGTAAATCTCCTGGCTTCTCGCGCATTTTTTTCAAAATTTGATTGCGCTCACTCAGAATCCTTTGAAAATCCTGAAGATTGGTGAAATAAGTCTTACTGACCTTGGCTAAAATCAGGTCTAAAAAACGTCTTCTTTCGCCAGGAGCGCCCTTAATTAGCTGTAAATCCTCAGGTGCGAAAATTACGGCTTGGAAGAGTCCGAAAAGTTCTGAAATCTTCTCCAGTTTTGCACCCTGGTAATAGATCTCCCGCCTTTTTCTGCGCCCTGCTGACAAGTTTTGATAGAGGGCTCGATCTATGGAGCGGTCTAAGTCCTGGTAGAAAATGACCAGATTTTGATCCTCGCCAGCTGCGCCAGAAAAATTCAATTCAAGGCGATAATAATCGCTGCCATGCCTGATTAACTCAGGGTCCTTGCCCGTGCGATGAGAGCGGGCACAGGTCAGTAGATAAATCGCCTCTAAAATATTGGTCTTGCCCTGCGCATTGCGACCAACTAAGAGATTGTCACCGGCTACGGCGGACAAGAGCTGATCTTCATAATTGCGGAAGTTTTGGAGTCTCAGTTCTTTGACTAACATCCTAAGCCAGACCACCTAAATGAGTTTTTTTCCTAGCTCGAAGCATGCTCTAAGCTACTACCTGCGAACAGGGAGGAGGAGGTAGAGGAATTTTTCCCCTTCGAGCGGACGAATTACACAGGAAGTGCCACCGCCACCAAAGTCCAGACGGATTTCTGAATCCGGGATGTTTTTCAAAGCTTCGAGGAAGTAGCGCGGATTGAAGTCAATATCGACTTCCTCACCCTCGATCCGGCAGTTTAATTCCTCGTGGGCGCTACCGATATCCGTAGCTGCAGAGATTACTAACTTGCTTTGCAGCTCACTTTTCAGGGTAATCGGGAAGCGCCGCTGCTCCATGTTAATAATCAGGGCACAGCGTTCCACAGCCGCCAACAATTCCTCTCTAGAAATTGTGATTTGCGACATGTAACTATTCGGAATGATCGCCTCATATTGCATGAACTCACCCTGAATCAGGCGTGAAACTAGGCGCACATGGCCGTTGTCAAAGAGAATGTAGTTGTGTGAAGAATAAAGATTGACTGGCTCATCACTTTTCTCAATAATTCTCGCAACTTCCTGCATCGCCTTTGCCGGGACGATGAATTGCAGGTTTTCATCCTTATCTTCCATCTCCTCGGTTCTCACAGCAAGGCGGAAACCGTCAATTGCAACCAACTCTAACTTACTGCCTTCGCAGAGCAGGTTGATGCCATTGAGAATCGGTCTGGACTCGTCATTGGAGGCGGCAAAAATCGTCTCATTGATCATCTCACGCAGGGTATTTTGGCTAATTGCGAATTGCTTCGTCTTTTCAACTTCTGGAATTTTCGGGTACTCGCCCTCCATGAAGTCAATCTCATAACGCGCCTGACCAGAGCAAATTACGACCGGACCGGCTTCGCTTTTCTCGATGCTAACTCGCTCTTCAGGTAACTTACGAACAATGTCACCGAAGAGTTTGGAGCGCAGGACAATCTTGCCTCCACTTTTAATACTGGCAGGAACCCGACACTCAATTCCGGTTTCTAAGTCATAACCGGTCAAAATCAGCTTATCGTCAATGGCTTCTAAGAGGATGCCATCGAGGATTGCCAAGGTTGAACGAGTCGAGATTGCTTTTTGCACCATTGCAATAGCAGCATTCAGTTCTTCTTTGCTTACAACGATATTCATAAAATACCTTTCTTCTTCACAATTGCGCCTGCGCGCTATCATCTATATTTAGCCTAGCTAATTCTCCGTCCTCTTATTATGTGCTGTTGATACCGTGTAAAAGTCCATTACAGCCCGGTATAAGAGGCTTTTCTATGTGCACAATACGTTCACCTGCCAGTTGATAAATGAGGAGCTTATCAAGACTTTCCACAAAGTCTGCTTATGCACATTTCATCAACAGACTTTCAACTGTTAATTTAACAGTCAAAAGCTGGCTTATGAACAATTGAATTTAAGTACTCAGTCGCTCAGAAAGTTCTTCAATCTCTCTTTTTAACTGCTCATCTGACTGCAGTGACTCCTTTATTTTATCATATGCGTGAATCACCGTAGCGTGATTACGACCTCCGAAAGCCTGTCCAATGTCGCTAAAAGTCATGTCAATTGAATTGCGGCAGAGATACATTGCAATCTGGCGCGGCCAGGCGATATCCTGGCTTCTTTGCTTACTCAGTAAATCCTCAGTCGTGATGTTATAGAAATTAGCCACAACCTGCTTAATTAGCTCCGCATCGATCCGCCTTTGCTCATTGGGCTTAATATTGCTCTTTAAGGCTTCTTTGGCCAGGCTTAAATCAATCGGGCCAGCAATCATGCAGTAGGCCATTAAGGTCTTAAATGCGCCCTCTAGCTCCCGGATATTTGAAGAAATATTGCGGGCGATAAACTCATTAACATCGTCTGGAACCTTGACCCCGAATTGCTCGCTCAATTGCCGTAAAATTGCAATTCTCGTTTCATAGTCCGGAGGTGAAATATCAACAATTAAACCGGAGGAGAAGCGAGTTTTAAGGCGCTCCTCTAAGGTTGAAAGAGTCTGCGGCGGTTGGTCGCAAGTCAGGACAATATTCTTATGGTTCTCATATAAGGTATTAAAGGTGTGGAAGAATTCTTCCTGCATTTGCTCCTTGCCCTCAATGAACTGAATATCGTCAATTAATAAGAGATCGGCCATCCGGTACTTTCTTCTAAATTGGTCAAAATGCTTAGATTTAATAACCTGAATAAAGTCGTTGACGAATTTTTCCGTCTGCACGTAAACAATGCGCTTATGTGGAAATTTCCGCTTCACCTCATTGCCAATCGCCTGCATTAAATGGGTTTTACCGAGGCCACTTCCACCATATAAAAAGAGCGGATTGTAATCCTGTCCACCCTGCATGGAAGAAATTGCAATTGAGGCAGCATAGGCGAAATTATTCCCAGGCCCGACCACAAAGCTATCAAAGGTATAGTTTGGATTTAATAAAGAAACGGCAGAAGAATCCACAGTTTCACTACTTTTAACTGCTTCTATAGGCTGCGGCTCACTAAGTTTTTCTTGGCCGACTAGACCCTCTTTAAGCTCAGCTTCTGAATTATTCCGAGGCGGGAAATCCAAAACAGGATTCGACCTCTCAATTGCTGGAGCCGGAGTTCTGGAGGGAATATAGTTGGCTTTTGCATCACGACTCGCGCTAGAAGAGAAAAAATCACTGCGCTCCTCCTGAGGGGCTACTGGAAGCTCGTGCTGGAGGGATTGCCGAATCACTTCTTCGCGCAATTTCTCACCGGATTTTACATCAATTTTTAAATTGAACTCACGACCGGTCGAAAGCGCTAAAGCATTCTCGATTAAGGCAGCATACTGACTCAAATATTCACAGCTGAGCTTGTTTGGGGTGATAAGTATAAAATCACGTTCACCCTCCAGGTATGCTTCGGCCGGAACGAACCATGTTTTGTAACTAAGTTCGTTCAATTCGGGTCTTAAATAGTCCTCCAAACAGCGATTCCAGATTTGCATTGCAGCAGAATTCATGCTAAAAAGCACCTCTCTAAGTCAAATATCTCAATCCAGTTACAAAGTCCTGGGGACATAGAATAGCATATATAGGCCTTAATGTGAACCGAGAAAGCACTAGTATATAAGGGCTTCGGCCTATTTTCTGGGGGTCAAACCTGCTGTTTATGAGTTCCATTTACTCACAATGAAAACTTATAGTTTTCCACAAAATGTTAATATATGGTTGAAAAGATAGTTAAAGGCAGTAAGAGGCCTATAGTTATCAACAAATCTCTGTTAATAAGATTGTTAAAAAATATTCCAGCAGCTTTATTTATGAATAATAATATTAAAATAAATAATAATTAATCAATCAAAAGCTGGCAAAAATTGTCAATTTAAACGAAAAAGCAGGGGCAAAAAAACTTGTAAGCCCGCCTGTCGTAAAGACATGTTAAAGCTCAAAAAAAGATAGCATGTTAAGACGTGCTAAAGATTTTGCAATGGCTGAAAGCCTTTAATTTCGGGAAATCTTAAAAATAGCTCCTTTAATTGGGGCTAAAAAAGATTGAAGGCCACCCACGAGTAGATGGGCAGCCTTCATCGAAAAGAAGGGTGTATGAAAAGGAAAAGTCCTTATTTAATACTTGCTTCGTAAATACCCTTGATTGACTCAGCCATGGTTTTTTCAAACTCTTCGTCGCTCTGCTGATCGCTTAAGCCTTCAGCCAGGGCGCGTGAGAATGAAGCAATCATGCCTTCGTTCTTTGCCAGTAGTTCGTTGGCTTCTTCACGGCTATAACCGCCGGAGAGAGCAACAACTCTTAAAACTCTGGGATGCTCGATTAATTCCTTATAGAAGTTAACCTTGGTCGGGATTGAGAGCTTCAGGATTACCTGACGGTCTTCCGGCAGTTGATCCAGGTGCTTCAGAATCTCGGCCTTCATCAGTTCTTCTGATTCAGCCTTGTCTTCTGAGAAGATGTCAACTTCGGGTTCGACAATCGGGACCAGGCCGTGGTCTAGGACCTTGGCTGCAACTTCAAATTGCTGGTCAACAATGGCTTTAATGCCTTCGGGGTTTGCTTTTTTAATGACTGAACGTTCTTTAGTACCGAAGATATGCAGTTCGCTTGCTCTGTCTAAAAGTTCGTCGAGCTGGGGCATCGGCTTCATCAGCTGTACGCCGTTTTCTTCTTCGGCCAGGCCTTTGTCAATTTTTAAGAAGGGGATAATACCTTTTTCTTCCCAGAGGAAGTCACCGGTCTTTTTGCCTTCAATTTCGCGCTCCATGGTTTGTTCAAAGAGGATTGCGCCGAGGATGTGCTCTTTGTTAAATGCGTCTGCGGTGATGATTCTGCTTCTCATGGCGTGGACGAGATCAAACATCTCGGCCTCGTTGCTATAACGATCTTCGTTAACACCGTAGTTGCGGAGGGCCTTCGGGGTTGAGCCGCCACTTTGGTCTAGGGCTGCGATGAAGCCTTTTGCTTCACCCATTCTTTTTACTTGCTCTTGATTCATAGATTATCTATCGAGCCTTACTTTTATGAATGAATACATTCTCTTTTAAGTGAAAAAATTTGAACTAAAGAAAAGGTAAAAAATTCTGCAAGAAAAGCTCTGTAGACTCCTTTCGCTCGCATATTACTGCCCTCGTAAAAGGCCAGTTACTTTGCTCAAATTTTAGCATATTTGACCTCGAATAGCAAAATTATAAGAATTTAGTCAAAGTAGAATAAGCCGAGTTATTAAGGGCTCTTTTTTTATCTATATTGTCGAAAAAAGCGTAGTTTTTAAGACCTTTTGACGGCCGCTTGTGCTACAATTTATAAGAATAAAGACTAAGCTCAGTATAGCTTTAAAGCCAGATTGCTTATCTGAAAGGTGGCCGAGTTAAATGAAAAATATTGATTTCCAAGAAGCGATGAGGATTAAGTTAGATTTTGATTTCCCAGAAGAGATACCGCCCTTTGATCCTGCAATTCGCAGAGCACCTAGCCGCGGCTTTAGACTGACGGAAGCCCAGACTAAGATTGCTCTGAAAAATGCCCTCCGCTATGTGCCGGAAGCCTGGCATGAAGCTTTAATCCCGGAATTTCTCGAGGAGCTGATGACTTATGGCAGGATCTATGCCTATCGTTTCCGCCCTGCCAAGCAGCCTTATGCAAAGCCGGTAGATGAGTATCAGGGCAAGTGCTTAGCTGGTCGGGCCTTCCAAGTCCAGATTGACAATAATCTCGATCCGGAAGTTGCCCTCTATCCCTATGAATTAGTGACCTATGGTGAAACCGGTTCGGTCTGCCATAACTGGTTGCAGTACCGCCTGATTAAGCGCTACCTCGAGGAATTGACTGAAGATTTGACCCTAGTTGTGGCCTCCGGTCACCCGATGGGCTTGTTCCCCTCGCATCCGGAAGCGCCGCGCGTGATTATTACTAACGGTTTAATGGTCGGCCTCTACGACAATATGGACGACTGGGAGATTGCTGAGGAGATGGGTGTTGCCAACTACGGCCAGATGACAGCTGGCGGTTGGATGTACATCGGCCCGCAAGGGATCGTGCATGGAACTTTCAACACTATTTTGACCGCTGGCCGCAAGGAGCTCGGCATTCCGATGGACGAGGATTTAAAGGGCAAGCTCTTTATCTCCTCTGGTCTCGGTGGAATGAGTGGAGCTCAGCCCAAGGCTTGTGAAATTGCCGGGGGAATCGGGGTCTTTGCCGAGGTCGATAAGTCGAGAATCGAGACGCGGCATGCCCAGGGCTGGGTCAGCCTAGTTTCCTCCGACCTGGACGAGATTTTCGAGCTAGTTAAAGAGCACAGAGAGAATCAAAAGCCAGTCTCCATTGCCTACCACGGGAATATTGTTGATCTCCTGCAATATTGTGTGGATCAGAATATTGTGCCCGAATTACTCTCAGATCAGACCTCCTGCCACAATGTACACGATGGCGGCTACTGTCCGCAGGGCATGACATTTGCTGAGCGGACTAAACTTTTAGCCGAGGATCGGGAGCGCTTTATTAAAGAGGTAGATAAGAGCCTAAGAAAGCACTTCAGCCTAATTAAGACACTTCACGACCGGGGCACCTACTTCTTTGACTACGGCAATTCATTCTTGAAAGCAGTTTATGATGCCGGGGTAAAAGAGGTTAGTAAAAATGCCAAAGATGACAAGGACGGCTTTATCTTCCCCTCCTATGTTGAAGATTTAATGGGGCCGGAGCAGTTCGACTATGGTTATGGACCCTTCCGCTGGATTTGCCTCTCCGGAAAGGATGAGGATCTGGAGAAGACAGACCAAGCTGCGATGTCTTGCATTGACCCGAATCGCCGAGCCCAGGACAGGGATAATTACTACTGGATTAGAGATGCAAAGAAGAATAAGCTAGTCGTTGGTTCAAAGGCTAGAATTTTATACCAGGATGCAAAGGGCAGAATGGATATTGCCTTAAAGTTTAATCAGCTGGTCAGAGCTGGGGAGGTCGGACCGATTATGCTCGGCCGCGATCACCACGATGTCTCAGGCACGGATTCACCCTTTAGAGAAACTGCGAATATAAAAGATGGCTCCAATGTGATGGCCGACATGGCGGTTCAGTGCTTTGCCGGTAATGCCGCGCGGGGCATGAGTCTTTGCGCCCTCCATAATGGCGGTGGGACTGGTATCGGGAAGGCGATTAACGGCGGATTCGGCCTAATTTTAGACGGTTCCGAGCGAGTTGACCGGATTATCGAGCGCGCCTTGCAATGGGATGTCTACTGCGGAATTTCACGCCGAGCCTGGGCGCGAAATGAGAATGCGATTGCGACCGGAGCACATTACAACGAATGTGATTACGGTGGCCATATTACCCTGCCCTACCTAGCCGATGACGAATTGGTCGAGCGCTACACTAAGGCAGCTTTTGCAAAGCGGGAAGAAGCCTAAACTGATTCGGCTCGCCTTTGGCCAAAGAGGGTTTTGAAAAAAACTTTCATTTTTCTAATTGTGAAATTAAAAATGCAAACGCATTTTCTTTTTACAGTGCAAGTGTTAGTATATAGACATCAATTGTGAGGCTCGCAGAGTGCGTTTCTGGTCTTGAAGATTGACTCGGCTAGTGACAGCTCGCGCGAGCAAAACACGGAGGTGTTTATATGAAACAGAAACTTCAAGCACTTGGCCGTGCCTTGATGCAGCCGGTAGCACTTCTGCCTGCCGCAGCATTGATGTTAGGTATCGGCTATTGGATTGACCCCAGTGGTTGGGGTGGTAGCAATCCATTTGCTAACTTTTTGGTCAAAGGTGGTGCCTCAATTCTTGACTTCTTAGGCATCCTCTTTGCAGTTGGTGTGGCCTACGGTCTCTCCAAGGATAAGAATGGTGCAGCAGCCCTCTCCGGCTTGGTTGGCTTCTTAATGGTTACCAACCTCTTGAGTGCCGACTCAGTTGCTCACTTCAAGCAAATCCCCTTAGAAGAACTGGATAAGACTCTCGGTTTCCATGCAATCAACAATAAGAACGTCTTTATCGGTATCTTAGTTGGTATTCTGGCAGCGGCCGCATACAACCGCTTCCATCAGACGAAACTACCTGATGCCTTCGCCTTCTTTAGTGGACGGCGCTTAGTTCCAATTGTGACTGCTGTTTACGCGATTATCGCATCCTTAGTGCTCTTCTTTGCCTGGCCAGTAATTTATAAGGCTCTGGTTGGATTTGGTAATCTCATCCTCGGCATGGGTCCGATCGGTGCAGGTATTTATGCCTTCTTCAACCGACTCTTAATCCCGACCGGTCTCCACCACGCCTTAAACAACGTCTTCTGGTTTGACGCCTTTGGTATTGGTGACATTACCAACTACTGGAATCCTGAGTTTACTCAGACTGCCTCAGCTGCAGCCAGCGGCTACTACGCAGGTATGTACCAGGCCGGTTTCTTCCCGATTATGATGTTTGGTCTGCCCGGCGCAGCCCTCGCCATGATCCACACTGCAAAACCTGAAAAGAGAAAAGTTGCAGCTTCCCTCCTGATCTCAGGTCTAGTTGCTTCATTCGTGACCGGTGTCACGGAGCCGATTGAATTCTCATTCATGTTCCTGTCACCGCTGCTTTACCTCATCCACGCAGTTTTAACCGGTATTTCAGTGGCCCTGGTAGCCTTCCTACGCTACGCTTCAGGCTTCACCTTCTCAGCCGGTTTAATCGACTACATTCTGGGCTTCAAACTGAAAACTGTGAATAAGCCCCTGATGCTACTCGTTGTCGGTGTTGTCTTCTTTGCAATCTACTACTTCGTTTTCCGCTTGATGATTACCAAGCTGGATCTGAAGACCCCGGGTCGTGAAGATGAGTCTGTTGAAGGCGAAGGTCAAGTCCTCGACAGCAAGGAGACCGACTTTACTAGAATGGCAGCAACCATTCTCGAAGGTCTCGGTGGTAAAGATAATATCGACGGTCTCGACTACTGCATCACCAGATTACGGGTCAACATTAAAGACAACCTGCTGGTCGATGAGAAGAAGATTAAAGAGGCCAGAGTCTCCGGTATCGTTCGTCCGAGTAAGTCGAACGTGCAGGTCATCATTGGCCCGCAAGTCCAATTTGTCAAAGATGAAATGGACAAAATGCTGTAAAGCTTAAATGGCTAATTTGCCCCGATCGGCTCTGCCGGTCGGGGCTTTTTTGACAGCAAATCTAATGGCCTTACAGCTGAATAGAAAGGCTCAAAGATGAAAAAAATACTAGTTAAAGAACTTTACACGGGCAATCGCCACGAAAGTAATAAGGTAATAGTATTCTCGGATAAAATCGAGGCTATTTTAAATCCCCAAGATGCGGCTTCGCTCGATGCTAAAGAGCTTCCAGAAGCCCGGATTATGACCCCCGGTTTTATTGACATTCACATCCATGGCGGTGGCGGTGCTGACACGATGGACGGCACGCCGGAGGCCCTGGATAAGATTACGGAAGTTTTGCCGCGCTCAGGCTGCACCAGTTTTTTGGCCACGACCATGACCCAGAAGGTAGAGGTCATCGAGCGTGCCTTAGAAAATGTAAAAACTTATCGGGCAGGGCAACGTGAGCAAATTAAAGCTTTGGCCGAAAATCCTGAGAGCACGAAGTTTAGAGCCGGGGCCGAGATCCTCGGTGTGCACCTGGAAGGGCCCTTTATTTCGCCTAAAAAATGCGGTGCCCAAGACCCGCAGTTTATTCTTAAACCAAATCGCGAGACGACGCGCTTTCTAGAACCCTTTATGGATTTAGTTAAGCTGATTACAGTTGCGCCAGAAGAAGATGACGACTACAGCATGATTCGGGCCTGGAGCCAGGCGGGTATTGTCTGTTCGATGGGCCATACGAATTGTACTTTCGAAGAAGCCAATGGGGCCTTTATGGCCGGGCTCTCGCATGTGACTCACTGCTTTAATGCGATGACCCCGCTCCATCACCGGGAGCCGGGTGCTGTCGGTGCAGCTCTGACCTTACCGCTGACCACTGAGATGATCGTCGATGGTGAGCACTTGCATCCCCAGGTCGTGAGACTGATCTGCAATGTGAAAAAACCCTGGGAGAGAGTCCTCGTAACTGACGCGATGCGCGCTGCTGGGCTCGGCAATTGTGAATCTGAGCTGGGCGGTCAGAAAGTTATCGTGAAAGACGGCCGGGCGACTTTAGAGGGTGGAGTTTTAGCAGGTTCCGTCCTCGACCTGAATACGGCGCTTAAAAATACCATGCTCTTTACCGGCTTACCCCTGATTGAAATTATTGAGATGCTGACCGTCAATCCGGCGAGAATCTTAGGCGTCAACGAGCGCAAAGGGGAGATTAAGGCTGGTTTCGATGCCGACCTAGTTATTTTGAATGAACACCTGGCTGTGGAGCGCAGCTTTGTCCACGGACAAATGGCCTACAGTTTAGATTAGATTAAAGCAAAGCCGAAGAGGCAAAATGGAGGAAAAAGATGTTTGATTTTTTAAAGAAGAAGAAAAAAGTAGAAGTAATCGCACCCTTTCCCGGCGCTGTGATGCCGATTAGCGAAGTACCTGATCCCGTCTTTTCACAAAAGATGGTCGGCGACGGTTTTGCCGTCAGACCGGAGGGCACTGTAGTTGAATGCCGCGCCCCGGTCGATGGAGAGCTTTCCATGATTTTCCCGACCGGCCATGCCTTTGGGATTAAGATGGAAAACGGCTTTGAGGTTCTGGTCCACCTCGGACTCGACACAGTAGAACTCGATGGGAAGGGCTTTGAAGTCCTCTTAAAGCAGGGCGATACGGTCAAGCAGGGTGACATTGTCATTAAGATGGATACCGAGCTGATTAAGGCAGCAGGGAAGGACACAATCACCCCGGTTGTCTTTACAAACAAAGACCTAGTCAAGAATTTGACTTTAGACTGCTCGAAGGGTGCAAAAGCCGCCTGTGAGGTCGAACTAAACTAGATTAAATGACCGCCAAAGCCGAAGCACTTTGGCGGTCATCTTTTTACGTAATTTTTTAAGCTCTTTGCCTAGGGCGAGCTAGCCCAGCGATTAGTAAAGCATTTCTAGCGCTCCCAAAACTCTGGGAGATTATATCTTTTAACCAGCTCGGAGCGGAAGTCTAGCATCGCACTGTAATTTGGTAGAATGCAGAGCTTAGACCCCTCTGGAGAGGCAGCTAGGGCCTGGTCAAAGGCGCTCGTATAGTCGGGGCAGAGCTGATGTGAAATGCCCCGCTCGTTTAGAATCTGACTCAGATATTCTCCAGACTCACCGCAAATAAAGACTGGCGCCTGCCCCTCGAGGACAGCTGGGGGCAGTAGCTTTTGGTAATCGAGATTATTGAGCCAGCTATCGTCTCGCCCGTCATTGACTCTTTTATTCATCATCAGCACGACTGCGCCGAGGGGCTCGAGCTTTGAAGCCTCCCTGAGACCTGCTTCGAGGCCGACCGGATTTTTGACTAAAATCATCGTGCAGGG
>JAUNVR010000009.1:0-11645 GCA_030537595.1 Eubacteriales bacterium | reverse complement strand
AGCCGGCAGTTTCCAGCTTCAGTGAAGCGGTAGGCCAAGTCTGGCTGCTGCCAGCTGAGTTCACAATTACTACAGCAGAAGCCACCGTGCTGACCCATGCTGCGCCAGGCATAGTGTAGCTTAGCGCCGCAGGCCGGGCAGCTTGCTTTAAGCTGCTCGCCGAGCGAGTCAAAGGCGATATCTTCCTGATCTTTCTGGCGGCAAAGCTTGAGGAATTCGGCCGCATCTGTATCGATTTCACGTCCGAAATAATAGCAGTTTTCTGGCCGGCTGTGGCCAATCACAGCAAGCTGCGGGTCGTCTGAGGGGAGGTAGATTTTGACTGAATTATTTAGCTTATTGAGCCCTTGGCGCAGCCGCTCCCTGAGCTCTGAAACTGAGCCGTAGCGGTCAGTCTGATCTTCAAAAAGATTAGTCAAAATTAGATGCTTTGGATTTAAGATTTCCGCATATTTTGCGAGGTGGGCCTCGTCAATTTCGAAAATATAGACCCGCTTTTTTCCAGCTTCCGGAGCTTTTGACTTTAATAAGCTGGTCGTAATTCCATAAATCAGATTCGCCCCTGACCAGTTTGCCACGACAGAATAACCGAGCTGCTCATAGACCGAGGCCAAAAAGTGCAGGGTCGAGGTCTTGCCGTTGGTCCCGGAAATCAGGATTAGCTCTTTATCTTTGAGGAGGGCCTGGGGTAAGTCCGGAGAAAATTTCAAGGCGACTTCACCCGGGAGGGAAGTGCCGCCACGTTTTAGCAGCTTCGCCAGGAAAGTCACGCCATGGGCCATAGTTATCGCAAATTTATCTTTTAATTTCATCCTTGATCCTCCTCATTTCACGCTTATTTAAGGCCTAATTATAGCGGCCAAAAATCTTATCTTCACCTGCTTCTTGGGCAGGATTAGAGTGCTTTGATCTAGCAATTTCTCGGCCGACTAAAAGGGCCGGGTAGTTAATTGCAAGATTATGAACCCGCAACAATTCTACACCCTGTGCCGCAAGATAGCTCGTAACACTGGCTGTGGCGAGGTCGCGAGGATCGGTCTCAGGGCTGAGTTTAAGTTCTCTTGGCTCGACATTGGCCCCGTCTTGAGCTGCCGCAGAGCCCTCTGTAAAGACCCCGCCCTCGGCTAAAATTGAGGCCAAAAAGCGCTTTCTCGAAACCCCAAAATAGGCCGCATAGCCGAGCTTATGAATCAGTTCTGCAGACTGGAGGAGGCTGAGGTTCTCCTTTGCCGTGAGGCCAAAGCCGATACCCGGATCGAGCCAGATCCGCTCCTTTTTGATGCCTGCTTCTTCTGCGCGCTTTAGCGCCTTTTCAAAGAAGAAGAGCAATTGCTCATAGATTGGTAGATTCCGGGCAAAGTCGATTTCCTCCGTGCTAAAGGCCGGCTGCTCCCCAAATTGGCGGAAATTTTTACTCGCCGGATGCCAGGGTCGGAGCATGGTCGGATTAAACATCAGGATTAGCCCAGCCTCAGAGTCCGCGATGACCTCGGCCATCTTCGGGTCTGCTAAAAGCCCGCTGATATCGTTAATCATGCTGGCCCCCGCAGCAATTACAGCGCCTGCAGTATCCGCCTTAAAGGTATCGACAGAAAAAGGCAGATCCACTTCAGATTCTAGGGCTTCAATTACTGGCAAAAGGCGCTCTAACTCCTCCTTTGTGGAGACCGGAACTGAGCCGGGCCGAGTCGACTCCGCCCCCAGATCCAATAGCTCTGCACCAGCGGCTTTGAGGGCTTTGGCCTGGGCGAGGGCTGTTTTAGGATTGTTATAGCGGCCACCATCAGAAAATGAATCAGGGGTCAAATTTAAAATTCCGCAGAGCTTTGCCTCGCTACCACGGCTGAACTGACTAAGATTTTTGGACATATTAACTCCTTATCTGCCTCGGCGTAAAAGCCTAGCTCCCAAGCTGATCGTCAGCCCGAAGAAGAGGCTTTGCACGAGGGCTAAAAGTAAAAATTTGAAAGCAATAGTATAAGCAGAGCTGGGACTGATGCTCTGGAGGGCATAATTTAAATCGTGAAGCTCAAATTGACTCAGAATTTTGACTAGGGAACTTACCGTCAAAATGATAATTGGCAAAATAGAGCTTAATTGAGCCAGGACTAAAAGTAGATTACTCAGGCTCGACTTCAATTCACCGAAGATATAAAAAATAATCACCTGGAGGCCAAAGCCCAGCCCGTTCAGGCTCAGTACAGCGAAACTGAGGCTGAAGGCCAGACTGACTGCGGCGAGTGGACTTTGCCGCCAGAGGGCCAGACCAGTTAAAACTGTGAGGGCTGGAAGGCTAGACAGTAAGGCATTACGTAAAGCCGGCAAAATACTGTAAAAAATTAGGCTAGAAGATTTCACCGGGAGGAGATAAAACTGAGCCTGATTTAACTCGAGGACCAGGGTCGAACTGCTGTTAATTAGCTGCAGGAGGGAGAGTGCAGTTAGGAGGATTAAAAAGCCGAAGTTTTTAAGGCCAAAGTTAAAGAGCTCGCGCTGCTCAGGAAATAGTAGATAAAGCACAGAGTAGGCCACAAGGAGGATTAGGCTAAAGGCTTGTCGCTTCAGCCAAATTGGCAGTTTAGCCAGCCGCCTTTCCTCGAGTAGGAGCCTGTAGTACTGGGTTTTTGCCCCGTAGCCTCGACCGATCCCTTCAGTTTTTATGGCCTTCGAGCTCGCCTTCTTCTTTTGCTGAATCCTCAGGCTCTCAGCAAAGCCTTGCTTACTAACTTGCTCCGACTCCTGGCGGCTGCGAGTCATGGCAATAGCTTCTTCGTAATAGTCCAGCCTCGTCCGATAGAGTAGAAAGAGGGCGAGTAAGGGACAGAGCAGACTTAGGATCAGGCCAGCAAAGGCGTATAAGTCAAAGCCATTTAAAAGCCCATAAATGACCGAGCTACTCCAGCCCAGGAGGGGGAATAGACGGATTAAAGGCTCCTCAAAGAGGCGGTTTAAACTCTCTAAGTTAAAGCCCTGAAATGTCCAGAACAGCCGCCCGAGAATGAAGAGCAATAGCCCAACAATCAGTAAAACAAAGAGGCCGAGAATTAAGGCTAGACTGCGCGGGCGTTTTTTGACCTGGGCAAAGCTGAGCATGGCCAAGCTCCCAGTCACGAAAATATTCCAGCCAAAAAATAAGGCGGCGATGATCACACTGCTGAGTGTAAAACCGGAGCGCATCAGGTTTCCCGCCTGGTAGAGGATAAAGAAGCCGCCGAGCAGGGTGGCCGGCAAGCTGCGCAGAAAGCCGAAGATTAAATTACTCTGACTCTGGACCGGAGCCGTAAACAGAAAAGTAATATCTGCCGGCTGAAAAGTCATCGAAGTCTTGAAAAGCCCATTAATAAAAAGCCCTGAAAAAAAGACTAGTTGCAGCATAAAGTAAGCCAGGAGGAAGGCTCCCTGCTTTAGGACGAGTGCACCTTGATTCGCAGCGGGGGCACTCGGCCGCGTAAAGAGACTAGCTATAATGAGGACAAAGGGGACGAGGATAATCAGCTGGGCCAGCATTTGCTTCGGCTCCTGAAAGGCCTTTTTAATCCGATTGATAAAAGAGCGCTGACACAGGTAGAAGAAGGCGCTAAACATCAGAGCCTCCTCCCCGATACTCTTTTTCAGGAGCAGTTTGAAGCTGCTCTTCAGCTGGCTCAGCCTCGGCCTTCTTATTAGTTACTTCGAGGAAGAACTCGTCTAGGCTGAGGCCGCGCGCATCGAGATAGTCGCGTTCGACGATGGCCTTTAAGTAGCCGTCCTGCATGATCAGGCTCCGATCCCATAAATCCCCCATGGTGTCGAGTATGTGAGTCGAGATGACTAAGGTCGTGCCGGCTTCCGCCAATTCATGAAAGAGCTTTTTCGCCTCCCTGATTGCCGGAGGGTCGAGGCCGATCAGGGGTTCATCGACTAAAAGTAGCTTCGGCTGGGCTATGACAGCAGAAATTAAGGAGAGCTTTTGCTGCATGCCCTTTGATAACTGGGCCCCGAGTTTATGCTTTTTATCTTTCAGGTCAAAACGCTCGAGCAGCTCCTCAGCTCGCCTTTGCCAATCTTCTAAGCGGTAAATTCTAGACACGAATTCGAGATGTTCAGCGACCGTTAAAAGCGGGTATAACTGCGGAATTTCGGGCATATAGCCGACAATTCGCTTGGCTTCAATTGACGCCTTGTCATGACCTGCTATTGTCACGTCCCCACTGCAGCGCAGGAGGCCTAAAATGCACATAATTAGCGTAGACTTGCCTGCTCCGTTAGGCCCCAGAAGTAGATTTACCGACTGAGCCGGAATCTCGAAACTGAGATTATTATTTGCTATAACTTTGCCATAGGCCTTAGTCAGCCCCTTAACTTTAAGCATAATGCCCCCTAATCCTTGATTAATTCTCTCATCGCAAAAATTATAACAAAAATCAGGCGCTAAATTTAATCTAATCTCCTAATTTAGCTGGCTTTTCCCAGATTTAATTAAAGCTTAATTAAGCTCGAACTTTTCTTACTCTGTGCTATAATTTAAAAGTCTAATTTATAGCTAAAGTAAATAGCTTAGATTCTTAAAGAAAATAAATAAAGATACTAGAGGCAGCCCTATGCAGGACTTAAAAGCAGAACCTAAGGCAGCAGTGAAAAGCACCCAGATAATCAATCTGGACCAGGCTTCCAGCTCCTTCCCGAAAGCACCACCGGTGGCGGAGGCGGTGTTTAACTACCTTCAAAACGGCGCCTATAATGTCGGCCGCGGCGACTACCAGCCGGCCTTTGCGCTCGGGGCTGAGCTCTTTAGCTGTCGCCGGAATCTAGCCCGGCTGATCCAGCTAGATGACATCCGCCGGATTATTTTTACCCCGGGCATCACCTTTAGCCTGAATCTTTTGACCCTGGGGCTTTTAGAGCCAAAGGATATTGTAATCACGACGACTATGGAGCACAACTCAGTCCTACGGCCACTACGTGAAGCGGAGTCAAAAGGCGTCGATCTAAGAATTGTCGCAGCTGATGAAAGTGGGATTGTGCCGCTTGAGGCCATAAAGGCGGAGATTGCTGCGGCAGTCAAGGCTGCGGAAAAAACTGGGGGAAGATTTCGGGCCTGCTTTATGACGGCAGCTTCAAATGTCTGCGGAGCAATCCAGCCCTACGCGGAAGTGGGGGCAGCCTTGGCTTCGACTGAGGCCTTTTTTATCCTCGACTCAGCCCAGCTTTTAGGTAGCCGCGACTTCGACTTTAAGACTAGTCGAGTCGATGCGCTCTGCTTTACCGGACATAAGGCCCTACTCGGTCCCCAAGGTATCGGTGGGCTGGCTTTAAGTCCTCGTCTAGCGGCCGAGCTGAAGCCGGTCTTTAGCGGTGGTACAGGTTCTTTTTCGGCCCTCGAGAGGATGCCGGATAAGCTGCCGGATCGCTTTGAAGCTGGGACCTTAAACCTGCCTGGGATTGTCGGTTTGAATGCGGCCTTGAACTGGCTTTTAGCCCCGTCTGAGCCAGCTCTTCCCGGCCACAAGGCAGGGACCCGCCTCGCTCAAGTCATCGCCCATAAAGAGGAGCTGACAAGATACTTTATCGAGGGGCTGAAAAAACTTAGGATTCCTGGACTGCGGATCCTCGGCCCCGGAAAGCCTGAGCAGCAGGTCGCAGTCGTGGCTCTTTCTGGGACTTGCGCTGACCTCGCCCTAGTGGCAGATTACCTCGCCGAGGCGGGGGTCTTAACTCGGGTCGGGCTGCATTGTGCGCCGCTCGCGCACCGCAGCTTAAACAGCTTTCCTGAAGGTGCACTGCGCTTTTCTTTCGGCTACGCTACTAGCTTAGAGGAGCTGGATCGAGCCTTAGAATTAATTGAAGCTTATTATGCCGACTCGGGCGCTACTGCAAGCAAAAATTTAAAAGAAGAATCCGAAGCCCAGCTAAAAGAGGGGGAAAATCATGCAATTTAAGCAATTAGAGGCCTTTTTAGAGGTGGTTAAGCATAAAAGTTTCACCCTCGCCGCTGAGCGACTCTTTCTCTCCCAGCCGACAATTTCGACGCAGATTTCTGAGCTGGAGAAGACGCTCGGGGCAAAACTTTTCGCACGTTCGACCCGGGAGGTCGAATTGACTCCCCTGGGTGAGGACTTTGCCAATGGGGCAGCAAAGCTACTGCAGCTACGAGATGAGCTTTTAGAAAATGCGCGCAATTACTACAGTGAGGAGGGTCTTAGAGGGACGGTGCGAATTGGGGCTTCGACTGCTCCGGCAAAGCATCTCTTGCCGCGCTGGCTGGCTGGGATGTCAGAAAATTACCCAGGACTTCGCTTTGTCCTCACGGAAAAGGACTCGCGAGAAGTCATCTTTTCACTCTTAGCTAATGAGATCGAACTGGGTGTAGTTGGTGGAGTCTATAAAAAGCGAGGCATCACTTATACTGAGATCTGCCGTGACAGGCTAGTTTTTATTGCGCCAAAAGACGCCCCCTACCTCAATGCTCAGGCTGAGCTGAAAATCGAGGCTAAGACGAAGATTCCCTTTATTGAAAGAGAGCAGGGCTCGGGCACGAGACTTAGTACAGCCGCCTTTTTGCAAGGCTCGGAGCTTCAGGAAAGCTTAAGCTTTTGTGCTGAGCTGAGTTCCAATGAGGCGGTGGTTGAAGCAGTCGCAGCAGGGCTCGGCTGCGCCGTAGTTGCGGCCTTAGCGGCGGCAGAGGCGATTGAACAGGGGCGCGTCATTGCAGTCAAAAATATGCAGCCAGAAGAGGAGCGCAGCTTCTATTTAGTGCGCCGGACTAAGGGCGAGTTAAGCCCTCAGGCAAAGGCTTTAGCAGAGTATATTCTGAGTTCTAATTAGAGTACATTTCAGTGTAGCGGTCGAACTCGTGAGCCAGATAGTTGACTCTTTTTAAAAGCTCGCGCCGGGTGATGATACCGCGGAAAAAGCCGCCACTATCGACCAGGCAGAGGAAGCTGTGGTTGACCAAATTGTGCAGGATATCTTCTAAGGCACAGTTTTCGTCGAGGACTGCGACATTCGTCGACATGACCTCAGAAACCCTGCGCTCTGCGAGCTTATCCCAGTTGTACTGAAGCTCGTCCTTAATTCCCGAAAAGATTAGGGGGGTGGAAATCTGACCGGCAACCCGTCCCTCACGATCGAGGACTGGAATCGAGCTATAACCGACAGAGTTCAAAATCATGAGTGCATGGAGACAGGTGTTCTCCGCCCTGACGGTGGCAACCTTATGCCCATCAATAATCAGATTTTCCTCATGGTCTAGGAGAATATCTTCAATAATTTGGCTAATCAAGGTAGTACTTCCCTCCTCAGGATTTTAACTTTTGCTACAGTTTCACAAAAATATTGGTGAATCTGTCATCTACATTTAAGGATAACTCATAAAAACGGCGCAATTGTGACAAATTCTTTTCTTATTCATATGCTAAGATGAATTAAAGTCGGAATAAGAGTAAAAACAATGGCAAAGCCAAAAAACTCAAGGGAAAACTCAAAGAAAAATTCAAGGAATTTTCTAAGGGAAAAAACGAGGTATATATATAATGAATATTATAGGGAAAAAAATGGAAGGAAAACTGGCTTTAATTCTGGCAGTGCTGATGCTTTTTACGCTGACCCTCAGCCTAAGCTCCTGTAAGGGCAAAAAAACAGGGGAAGTGCAGCCCGGAGAGAGCACGGAAAAAGTAGATAATCAGGAGGGAGCGGCTAATCAGCAGGAAGCAGCCAGTGAGCAAGATGATGCGAAAGCAGTTACTGACGAATATAAGCCAAAGTCATTAAAAGATGATCAGGATTCTGATTCCTCAAGCTGCTTTCAGGCCGAGGAGAGAGTCTATATAGAGCCAGAAGAAATGCCGCCTTTAAGTGGCGAGATTACAGTCGAAGATAGGCAAAAGGGCTACCGCCTGGACTATGCCATGGGCTACAGTTTCTACCTGCCCCGAGCCTGGCGTGAGCTTGATAGCTATATCAGTACGGATTACCAGGGGAACCGGGATTTTTCCGGCGAGCCAATTTACGAAAGCCGTTATTACTACTACATTAAACCCGGGAGCTTAGCGGCGCTCGACGACCTCGCCTTCCTCGACCTGCCGGAGGAAGATAAGGCAAGGATGAGAGAAGAGATCTTGCGCGACCGCGTACCCCTATTTGCGCTGATTCTTTACCGGAACGATAAATTAGACGAGAGCTTAATTAGCCTGAATGAAAGTAAAGAATTCCCCGAGCGGAAGATTCTTAAAGCCCACGGCGATCTGACCTTAGTTCTAGCCCGGGCAAAGTTTCAAGAGGGTGTTGTCGGCGAGCTCTTTATGAATGATTACAAGAGTCTATATGATGCTGGCGCAAGCTTTTATAACTCGCTTAATTTCTTCCCCCCGGAGGATAGTAAGGCCGTAGTTCAAAAGCGCGCGAACCTGAACTTTTCTGCTGTGGACATCAATGCTCAAAGTTATCAGGGTAAGCAGCTTCATTCTGAGGATCTAAACTATATCCTCTTCTGGTCTGATGGCACAGGGCTAATGCGAAAGTACTTTGAGGACTTTGACCAGCTAGCTGCGCAAAAAGGCGGCAAGGCTTTCTACAGCGTTTTAAAGACTGGTAGCGATTTCGGCGAGGCGGAAAAGAGTCGGCTCTTTAAGTATCTATCCGAGGTCAAAAACACAGTTCCAGTAATTTTATCGAATCCCGAAATTGATGAAAGCATCATGCGTTTCATCGATCGTTGGCCGACCTTGATTGTGGTCGATAAGTCGGGCCAGATTATTGACCTGCACACTGGGGTCAAATCCGCAGAAAAGCTAGCTGAGCTCATTCACTAGTAATTGAAAGTAGCTAGATCAGAGTAAAATTGAATGCGATTAAAATCTTTAACTAGCACAGCTTTAGGGTTGTGCTAGTTTTATCTGGCCTGATGGCCACAGCTTTTAGCCGCCGATAATCCGATAAAAGTGATAATCATGTTAAAATATATCTGATACAGACTTTGAAAATCTTTTTTCAAAGCCACGAGGAAGTCTTTCCTGAATCTAAATTAAAAGGTTTTGAAGCGATAGCTTTCTCGAAGGAGGTAGAAATGTTTGACAGTAAAAAAATACTCAGCCTATGCTTGAGCTTACTAATGCTTTTATCCTTGGCTGCTTGCCAAGCCAAAGAGAGTACAGGCCAGGCCGCAGAGCAAGAGAAAGAGTTAGAAAATACTCCTGAGCAAGAGGCCGATGCTGAAGTAGAAGCAGAAGCTGAAGCTGAAGCAAAAGGTGAAGCTGCAGAAGAGAGCCCAGCTGAAGAGAGCGATAAACAGGAGACTAAGGCCGAATTAGATCCTGATCTCGCCGATTCTGAGCTGACCTTAACAGCAGCTGAAAGAGAAAAGGGCACTACGCTTTATTTCCCGGTCGGAGCTAAGTACAACTTAGATGAGAAATTTAATCAAAATGCGAACTTCGTCCGCCGCCTGAACCGCGGTTTTGAAGTCGGGCCAAAGGTCTTTATTAAGTCCTCGCGTGAGCACTTCTTCCGTCCGGACGGCCAGGACGAGGCAAAAGTTGAGCGCTATAAAGATGTCGACGTGAAAAACTTCCCCCTCTTTGGCATTGTCGTAGTTGACAAGGAACGTCAGCCGGAGAGCGAGGCCGAGTTCAAGGAAGCCATGATCTACCCCAATCTCGAGCTGATTGCCGACTATGGTGACTTTGCGCAGTACTTTGGCTATGGCGACTATGATCAGGCGCCGGTCGAACTGCTCGACCCCGCCGAGCAGGAACTTTATAAGGAGCTCTTAGCTACAGTTCCTGGGATTCGCGAAGGCATTTACTTCTTTACTCCGCAGCAACCCGTAGATTCTATCGGCAGTGTCAGAGATTGGCAGTTCGAGTCTGAGCTCTTAGACGGCAGCCCGGTTGACCAGAGTATTTTAGCTGAACACAAGGTCAGCCTAATTTCCTACATGACGACCTGGTGCCCCCACTGTGTCGATGAATTGCCTATTTTCCAAGCGGCCAAAGATAGCTTCCTAAAAGAAGTGGACGGTGGAATTATTGGAATTTATGCCGACCTCGTGCCGGAGGCAGCTGAGACTGAAGAATATCAGGAGACTATGGCGTCTGCTGAAAAGCTGATTAAAGAGTCCAAAGTCGACTTCCCAATAATCCAGAACAGCTACTCTGTGCAAGACAGCCTGAGCAAGTATGCAATGAATTATCCGACAAACTTCTTTGTCAATAGTAATGGCGATGTGTTGTCAGTACATGTTGGCGCGTACGAGGACCTGGAAGAGGCTTTTAAAGAGGCGATTAAGGCTGCAGATAAGCTAGAAGCAGCAAAAGCAGCTGGCACAGATGGCAAAGTAGAGCCTAAAGAACCCGTCCAGGAGCTAAGTGACGAAGAATTAGAACAGATATTGAATGATCCGGAACTGACCCTAAGTCCAAAAGAGCGGGAAGAAAACTACGTACTTTACGCTGTGGTCGGAGCAAAGTTCCAGGATCCAGAGCCCTTTACAGCCCCCGTCGGTCTATATAATAGAAGACATAGAGGCTTCGACTCCGGCCCGGAGGATTTAATTCGGATGAGTCGCGAGTACTACTTCTCAGCCCAGGTTCGTGAGTCAAATAATGACAGTCCGGATAAGTACTTAGATTACCCGCTTTACGGCCTCTTCGTCCTGAATAAGGAGAATCTTCCGGACACAGAAGAAGAACTAATTAAGGAACTGGGCTTCCAGAAATTAAAGAAGACCTACGAAGACGACTACGTAGTACAGTACCTAGCCTTTGGCGAGAAAAATACTAAGGGTCTCGAGGAGAACGAGCTAGCAATTTATGAGGAGTACTACGACTCACTCGAAACAATCGAAAAGACCTTCTATGGCTTCCGCGCCCTACCTATCTCAGATAGCATCGGGAGAGCGAAGAACTGGGACTTTAAAGGCACGACCCTAGATGGTCAGGAATACGGTAAAGAAATCTTTAAAGAAAAGGCCGTAACCCTAGTTTCCTACATGACCACCTGGTGCCCACACTGTATTAATGAACTTCCACTCTTCTCAGAAATTGGAGAAGAGCAAAAAGACTCGATGCAGATTCTTTACATTATCGGCGATTACATGCCAGAAATCGCAACTCAGGAAGAATCCGGATATGCCTTAGAGACAATCCACAAGCTCTTCGAAGATGTTAAGGCCAAAGATTTAATCTTCCCACTTAACTACCACTTAGATGGCACGCTAACGAAGTTCATCATGAACTACCCGACGAACTTCCTAGTCGACTCAGATGGTAATGTAATCAAGGTAAGAGTCGGTGCCTACGACGAAGAAAGCCTGAAAAAAGACCTAAAAGAAGCCTACGAATTGCTCAATACTCGTAAATAAAGACAGGCTTACTCCTAGAAAAATCTGCTAAACGAAGAAATTTTAGCAAAAAAGAAGAAAAGAATAGCAGCGCTAGAACCAGGGTGAAAGCCCTGGTTCTACTACATTTCAGGGGATACAAGAAAATTCAATGTAAAAATCCTGTAATGAAAAATAGAACAAAGGTACCTAATCAAGCCCGATTGACATCTGCTATTATGACCTTGCATTCGAAGCGGAAGCTTCCTAGAAATTGATATCCTTGAAGGAGGAAATTAAATGAAAAAGATTTTAATCGCACTGCCATTAGTGCTCATCATGATTTTAA
>JAUNVR010000025.1 GCA_030537595.1 Eubacteriales bacterium | reverse complement strand
CTCCGGAGCTGTAGACACAGGTTCGATTCCTGTCGGGGACGCCAGAGCTAAAGCCCTTGGAGCTGTAATGCTGCGAGGGCTTTGTCTTTCTCTTCCTGAGAAGCTGGCTATATGCTAAAATCGAGAAGAATTTCAACTCAGAAATTGGAGGTTTCGCTATGCGCGATAAAACTCAAGACGATAAACAAAATCTTCAGCAAACAGCTACTGAGGCTGTTTCAGAAGCCGACACAATTGAGCAGGATGCCCCAGTGGTAGCTGCCGCCCCGAAGCGGAAGCTAGCGGGAATGCAGATTCTGGCAATCTTTATCATAATTCTTGCCCTGATTATGTTTGCCCTGCCCTTTGTCAATTCAGCTTTAATTAAGCGCTACAGTCAGCTGAACTTGAATGCGATTACGGCAAGTGAGCTGCAGAGGAACCAGCAGAATGATGCGCACGTGGCCTTTGAGGATATCGAGGAAATTGGCATTATTAATATTTGGCCGTGGCTAAATAAATATGACCGTGACAATATTGTCGGTCTGCTCAACTTCCCTTCCCTCGACATTAAGCTGCCAATTTTTAACTCTGCCAGCAACGAGAATCTCTTAGCCGGTGTTGCAACTTTAAAACCGGAACAAAAGATGGGTCAGGGTAACTACACCATTTCTGGACACCGTGCTAGAGGCAAGGGTGTTTTGCTCCATAATTTAATGGATGCAGAAATCGGTTCAGTCGTGAAGCTTAGCGATAAAGAGAAGATTTATATTTACCGCGTAGTTGATGCTCTACAGGTCGAAAATGAGGCTGTTCATATGTTGGACGATGCTCAGATGGAAAAGTACGGCAATAAGCCCCTACTTTCAATCATGACCTGTCACTTTGGCAAGTCGACCTCGCGCTGGTTTGTAATTGCCAGCCTAGAGGAGATTGTCGACTACAGTGATGCAGAATTCAATCGTCCAGACTAGAAAAGAGGCTAGAGATGGAGCAGAAAAACTTTTACATTACGACATCAATTTTATATACCTCAGGTCAACCTCATATCGGCAATATCTACGAAATAATCCTGGCTGATGTGCTGGCTCGCTTTAAGCGTTTTGAGGGCTATCAGGTCCGCTTCCAAACTGGTACGGATGAGCACGGTCTAAAGATTAAGCAGAATGCTGAAGCGGCTGGGCTCAGTCCGCAAGACTTTTGTGATCAAATCGCTGCCAATATTCAGCAGACCTTAAAGCTGGTCAATATCGATTACGACCACTTTCAGCGCACCACCGACGCGGACCACGAGCGTGTCGTCTCTGCTATTTTCAAGCGGATGTATGAACAGGGTGATATTTATAAATCAGTTTATGAAGGCTGGTATTGCGTGCCCTGCGAGTCTTTCTTTACCGACAGCCAACTTGAGGAAAGCGGAGTTTGTCCGGATTGTGGACGCGAGTTACACAGGGAGAAAGAGGAGTCCTACTTCTTTAGATTATCCAATTACGGCGAGAAGCTTCAGCAGCTCTTTGCTGAACAGCCGGACTTTTTAGTCCCTGGTCTGAACCGAAATGAGATGATTAAAAACTTCCTCGAGCCTGGTTTAAATGACCTCGCCGTCTCGCGTCGCTCCTTTGACTGGGGAGTTAAGACCTTTGATCCAGACCATGTCATATACGTCTGGCTCGATGCCCTCTTCAATTATTTGACCGGGCTGGGCTACGAGGTTGAGGGCGAATCCAATGACTTGGTGCAAAAGTTTTGGCCGGCAGATTTACATGTGATTGGCAAGGATATTGCCCGCTTCCATACAATCTACTGGCCAGCCTTCCTGATGTCGATGGATCTACCTCTGCCCAAGCAGGTTTACGCCCATCCTTGGTTACTCTTTGGCGAGGGTAAGATGAGTAAGTCTCGGGGCAACGTTATTTATACTGATGACTTGGTCAAAGTCTTTGGTTGTGATGCGGTGCGCTATTTAACTCTGCGTGAGATGCCTTATGACCGCGATGGTCACGCCAGCTTAGAGTCCTTGCTCGAACGCTATAATACCGACCTAGCCAATGTCTTTGGTAATCTCTTTAAGCGTACGCTTTCAATGTTGCAACAGTATCGCAATGCCGAGGTCAGGCCTGGCCGTGCTGAATCAGAATTGGATTTAGAAATTAAGCAAATGGCCTTGGACTTAGTTCCGGCCTTTAAGGCAAAGGTCGATAGCTACCACCTGCAGGAAGCCTTGGCCTTGCTGTGGACTTACTTACGCCGACTGAATAAGTACATTGACGAGTCAGAGCCTTGGGTTTTAGCTAAGGATCCGGAGCGCAGCGAGGATTTGGATCGGGTGCTCTTTACCCTGCTTTCTGGTATCCAGACGGCGGCAATCTTATTGCAAGCTTTCATGCCGGAAACTGCCGCCACTATTTTAGCTGCCCTAGAGCTCGGTGAGACGGATTATGCTGTCGCCACAGACTTTGGCCATAAATTGGCTGGAAAACAGCTGACGAGCGAAGCGCCAACTCTCTTCCAGAGATTGAAGCCGGCGGATTTAGAGGCCCATTTTAAGGTCTAAGTCAGAATTGGAGAGGATTTTTTGTCAACTGAGAAGCAACAGAAGCTAAGTTATAAGCAGCTTTTTACTTCTTGCTTTTATCTTTCTGCTTTCACCTTTGGTGGGGGCTATGTGATCGTGCCTTTAATGAAGAAAAAGTTCGTTGAAGAACTAGCCTGGCTCTCTGAAGATGAGATGCTGGGCTTAGTTGCAATTGCCCAAACTGCGCCCGGACCGGTTGCCGTCAACACGGCTTTAATGCTAGGTTATCAGGTCTTCGGTCCGCTCGGCGCCTTGGTTGCCATCGGGGGGACGATTATCCCGCCCTTGACTCTTTTGATGCTAATTTCTTACTTCTACCACTTTGTCATTGCTAGCCCCTTTGTTGCCGCTGTGCTGACGGGCATGCAGGCTGGTGTGGCTGCCGTAATCGCTGATGTTATTTTTACCATGGCTTACAGCTTCTATTCTCAGCGTAAATTCGACAGTCTCTTGCTGGTCGTGGCAGCCTTTTCTGCAGTTTTCTTCTTTAAGCTACCGATCCCACTTTTGATTCCGATTTGCGCCCTCATCGGCTTGCTGGCTGGCTACATCAGTGATCATCGTGGCCGCCAGGGAAATGAGGATTAGGCATGATTTATTGGGAGCTATTTCGGGCCTTCTTCAAAATCGGGCTTTTTGCAATTGGCGGTGGCTACGCAACCTTACCTCTAATTCAGCAGGAATGTGTGGAAGCCTACGCTTGGCTGAGTTTAAATGAGTTTAATGACTTAATTACAATTTCTCAGATGACCCCAGGTCCGATTGCGATCAATAGTGCGTCCTTTGTCGGCACAGTGATTGCCGGGCCTTTAGGTGCAATTGTCGCGACCTTAGCCTGTATCCTTCCGGCCTGTTTAATTCTTTCCTGTCTCGCCTACTTTTATTTTAAATACCGCGAACTAGATTTCATCCGCCGTATTCTGAATGGACTGCGACCCATGGTTCTGGCTTTAATTGCAAGCGCCGGAGTCGGGATTATTTCGACTGCCCTCTTTGGCACGAACCAGCTTAAGACTGTAAGTTTAAATCAAATTAATTACCTGCAGCTCGCGTCCTTCTGTCTCGGCTTTTACCTTTTAAGAAAAAAACAAAAGGACCCTATACTCGTGATTTTTCTAGCCGGTCTGGTCTCCGGAATCGCCTACTTAGTCACTTTAGCTGGGGTCTAATACTTTTTAGCCATGATTGAGGAGGAGCAGATGGCCAAGAAAAAGAATCAGCATCAGGCAGACTTTGCCCATGATCCTATTGAAGCGGCTCGCGCTGCGGGTGCTTTTATCGCAACTGCAGATAACCCCACAGGAAGTCCTGTGCTGCCTGAGCCTAATCCCCTGCCAGCTGCTGCGGAGACTGCTTCCAGCGCAGGATTAGGGGCTACAAATGGGGCTGAGCTCAGGACAGATCCTCAGCAGCAGAGCGCGCCGGCAGATCGGGCGCCTCAGGCTGCAAAGAGGGCTGCCAGCCGTCTCGGGAAGCTGAGCTTTGCGCGGGTCTTCTTCCTAGCTTTGGCAGTGGTCCTACCGGCCTTCATTCTCTTTAATGCGCCGGCGGCATATAAGGCGTTTTTAAGCCTCACTACGATGCTCCGCCCTTTCATTATTGGCGCAGCCCTAGCATTTTTAGTCAAGATTCCGATGAATGTGCTCGAACATGGCCTAGAGCGAATCTTGCCCTCACGCTTTAAGAAACTGAAGCGGCCCTTGGCTTTACTTTTGACTTTGGCTTTAATTGCGCTTTTGATCACTCTCTGCCTGCGCCTAATTTTGCCTCAGATTATCCAATCTGTTTTAACTTTAGAAAAGAATTCTCAGGCCTTTGCGCTGAAGTTAGCAGAGTATCTCGAAAAAAATGATTTAACCGCGCCCTATGGTGAGGATATTCGCAATTACATGCAGGGCTTTAATTGGCAAAAACTGCTCGAGGGTCTGGGGGATTATCTGAAACAGGGTTCGAGTGCTGTATTGCGTCAGGCTATTTCCACGACTAGTGCAATTGCCACCGGTACGACTAATGGCATTTTCGCGCTCTTTTTCATGCTCTATGTGCTCGTCGGAAAGGAACGGCTAAGTCGCCAGGGGCGTCGCCTTCTTTACGCCTACCTACCGGAAAAACAGGCCGACAATACACTTTATGTCGCCCAGCTCCTCCACGATAACTTTGCTGCCTTTATTGGTGGGCAATTCCTCGATGCCGTGATGATTGCCGCCTGGTCTTATCTCGGTGTGATTATTGTTGGTCTCCCTGGCCTACTCATTGTGCCGGTAATTATGGGGGTAACCGACCTAGTGCCGCTGATCGGCCCGATTGTTGGAACCGTCCTTGCTACCCTCGTTGTCGTCATTGATTCACCTTTGAAGGCACTCGGACTTTTAATCTATCTATTAATCGTGCAGCAGATTCAGGGTAATGTAATCTATCCGAAATTGGTCGGTGATCGCCTCGGGCTCCCGGCCATGTGGACTTTAGTCGCAGTCAGTCTCGGTGGCTCACTGCTCGGCATTGTTGGAATGTGGATTTTCTGCCCCCTCTTTGCCGTAATTTATCTGCTCTTGGATCAGGACAGTCAGCGTAAAATCGACGCTAAAAAGATTGCCCTCGAGCAAAAGGATGGCCCGACCCTCCTCGCAGTAAGACACAGCAATATTGAGGAGCACCCTGAGTACTGTGATATCGAAACTGAGGTCAGTCAGGTCGGATCATTCTTCACAAAACTCAAGGATAAATTCAAGCAGCGCCGGGCTAAGTAAGGCTAAAACAGTTAGAAGCTGGACTTTGTAGAAGCCGGAATTATCGCTAACTTGGCTTTATTTATCCGCAAGAAAGTAAAAAAGAAATCGCGAGCAATATCGCAAAACAAAGAGGCCTCAAATGAGGCCTCTTTTACTTAGGCTAATCTTCTTTTTTAATCTCTCTTCTGCGCTACACAGATTAGTGAGAGTTGTTCTAGCTATGCAAGCTGATTGAAGATTATATTCGCAGCTAAGGATACTGCAAAGTAAACTAAGCCGGCGAGCAATAAATGTTTAAACTCACGCTTTTCTTCCTTGCTCTCAATCTCTTCTTTAAACTCACCATAGGTCTTAATTGTCCTTCTGGGGTATCCCCAGGAAAACATTGATTTCAACATATGACCGATATATTTAAGCGAAGTGAACTGACCCAGATTGGCAATCCAGCTGAGTAAAGCCACCCCAATCATGATAACGGCAGAGAGAAAGCAGCCATTTGAAATTATAAGGCTGGCGGTTTGCGCGCTTGGACCCTGAAAGAGGCCATGCGAAACAAAAACTATAAGGGCTGGTATAAACCCACCAGCAAGGCAATAGAGGAATTTCTTCATAATCTAAATGGCGGCTGTAGCTTGCACCACAGCCGCCTCTTCTTTTACTTCTGTAGTTCTTCTAGGTACTTCATCCGTTCAGCTTCATTACAGTAGATGAAGTGACCTGGCTTGATCTCGACCATCTTGGGCTTATCAAAGGTGTAATCATGCTCAAGTATCGGCGTATACGTAATTCTCTGGCGTCTGCGCTCGTAGTGGGGATCCGGATAGGGGATCGCTGAGAGCAGTGACTTCGTGTACGGGTGTAGCGGATGGTGGAAGAGTTCTTCTGAATCCGCCAACTCCACAATTTTACCAAAGTACATAACCGCGATGCGATCTGAGAAATACTTGACCACCGAGAGGTTGTGAGCAATGAAGAGAATGGTCAGTCCGAGATTGTCACGCAGCTCATTCATGAGGTTTATGACCTGGGCCTGAATCGAGACATCGAGCGCTGAAATCGGCTCGTCTGCGATGATTAAGTCAGGCTCCATGATAATTGCTCTTGCGATGCCGATACGCTGTCTCTGTCCACCAGAGAACTCGTGCGGATAACGGTCGCCATGTTCACGAACTAAACCGACTCGCTCTAGCACTTCATTGACTCGCTGATGGATATATTCCTTATCCTTGACACCTTGGATAATCAGGCCCTCGGAGATGATTTCACGAACCGTCATACGAGGATTAATCGAGGCGATTGGATCCTGGAAGATCATCTGCATCTTACCCATTAGTTCAGGCGTATTCTCAAGCTGCAACTTAGTGCCAAAGTTCTTGGGATATTCTTCCTTAAAGCGCTCAAGATCTTCTTTTTCTTTGGCAATCTGCGCGTCGTACTTGGCCTTGATCTCGGCTGCACGCTCTGGTTGTTCACGGCAGAGCTGATCTTTGACCGACTTCAGCCTAGTAATTGCCTCTTCAGTCTTTAGCTCTTCTTGCTTGATAACTAAGCGCTTACCCTTGTGACCATCGGCAATGAGCTTGCCGTTGTAGTAGATGTGGCCACCACTAGTTTCATAGAGCCCGATGATTGAGCGACCTGTCGTCGTCTTACCACAGCCCGATTCACCAACGAGGCCAAAGACCTCGCCACGTTTAATATCGAAGCTGACATCGTCTACTGCTTTGATCGCCCTGCCTTTACCAACTGGAAAATATTGGCGGAGGTTCTGGACGCTTAAAATTGTATCTGGATTCAAATGCTTATCTTGCATTGGCGGCCTCCCTTGCTTTCATACGCTCAATACGCTCTGTGACGATCGGCGGTGGTTCAACCTTAGGTGCGCCTGGAGCTAATAGCCAAGTTGCAGCATAGTGCGTATCAGTGATTTTGAACATAGGTGGTTGCGCTTCGAAATCTATCTTCATCGCATAGTGGTTACGTTCGGCGAAGGCATCACCAACTGGTGGCATTAGCATATTAGGTGGCGTACCCGGAATAGCTGTGAGCTTCTCCTTGGTTTCAAGGTCAGGCATGGAGGAGAGTAGCGCCCAAGTATAGGGGTGTGCTGGTTCATAGAAGACTTCGTCGACATCACCAATCTCAACAATTTTACCTGCGTACATTACTGCGATGCGGTCAGCCATATTGGCGACTACCCCTAGGTCGTGAGTAATAAAGATAATCGAGAGGCCACGCTCCTTCTGGAGATTATTGATCAGCTCCAGAATCTGAGCCTGGATGGTAACGTCCAGGGCCGTGGTGGGCTCGTCACAAATCAAGACATCTGGATTGGAGCACAGTGCAATCGCAATGACAATACGTTGTCTCATACCACCAGATAGCTCGAAGGGATACTGCTTAAACCTTAGTTCTGGCTGGGGTATACCAACCTCCCGCATGAGGTTTATAGCGTGATCGCGGGCCATGGTGGGAGTTATCGTATTAGCAGCCCTCTCAGCAAGTCTACTACTATGCTGTATTAGCTTACTTGCTTTGTCATTGTAGTCTGTTTCGGCATCTCTGCGGTCTAACAGTTCTAAGCGATCTAGCATACGTGTAGCAGTCTCTGTGAATTTATCCTGGGCCCACTCCAGATCAATTAAATCAAGTGGCACAACTTTCCAGCCAGGATTTTTTCCTCTCGCAACGACTTTATCGTACTTTGCCTTGGATCTAGCGTATCTTTTCTTTTCTTTCTTGTTTTTCTTGATTCCTTCAAGATAGCGCTCAAGATTGTTCTCAAGAGTTCTCCTAAAGGTATGTAAGGCGCTGTCTTTTCGCAAATCAGTTTTATTAATTGACTGCTCCACAGCATCCGCCATTTGCTTGATAGCCGCTTTACAGGCCTTACCATCCAAGGGTCTTGCTTCTAAGACAGGCATCTGCTCTTGAATAGCTTTTCTAGCCACTGCTCTCGATTTTGCCGCTTCTTCTGCTGCATAGCGTAGGGCAGAAGATAAGTGCACTTTAAACGGATCGATAAATTCGTGGAAGGCCCTCTGCTCTGAGGCATCATATCTCTGCTCTTCTGGATTGCTACCGTATAAACGATCATGAGCAATATAGAAGAACTGCGGTTTCTCCCGCTCCAGCACCGAGATAAGCTCCTCTTCAATTTTGTTTAGAGCTATGGCTAAGTTACTGTAGTGCTTTTCTTTTTCAAAACTTGACTTTGCAGTTACAAATTCTGAAATTAGCCCATCACCTAACACGAATTCATTTTTCGCCTTGGCAAGCTCGTGATCCATCTTTTTTAGATCACTGGCGACATTTTTCTCAATGTGTCTAGAGATATTATCTGCCATGACTCGAGCCAGTCTACGACCTTCTGTGGCATGGCTAATTGCCTTAGAGTATTCAATTTCTAATTTTATCTGCTCTTTTTGAATCCTCTTGAACTTTTCCAGTAGCGCGTCAATATCTGCCTTTGGCACGCCCCGTGCTTCTGCATCACGATGCAGATTCTTATCAAGAGCCTGGTACAACTGCTCTAGACTCTTCTTCGCAGCTTCCCGATCAGTATCATTATTGAGGATGATTGCTTCTGTGATTTGCTTCCCCGTCTTCATGATGGGGTTTAAAGCACTTAAAGGATCTTGGAAAACCATCGATATCTGCGATCCACGTAACTCATGGAATTCCTCTTCATCAATCTGTAGTAGGTCCTTATCGCGGTAGAGAATCTCTCCGCTCTCGTGCATAGCATTAACTGCCGATATGCCAAGAATCGCCTTGCTCGTGACAGACTTGCCCGAACCTGATTCTCCAACTATCGCCAAGGTTTCACCACGATGCAAGTCAAAGGAAATATCTCGGACTGCCTGAACTTTACCGTTTGCAGTTCTAAACGAAACTGTCAAATCCTTGACTTGAAGTATCTTGTCTCTGTTTTCTCTAGTCATTATTCTGCACCTCTCATCGAAGGATTAAATGCATCCCTAAGTCCATTGCCAAAGAGGTTAAAAGAAATCTGCAATAGGGCAATGAATAGCGCTGGGAAGAAGATGATGTGGGGGTAGTCTTGCAAGTATGCTTGACCACCGGCCAATAAAGTACCTACCGAAGTCGTGGTTGAGCTAGATAGGTCAACAATGCCTAGGTAGGAGAGTGTACTCTCAGAAAAAATGACGCCTGGGATAATCAAGACAACACTAGTGATGATCGTACCGATTGCATTGGGGAATATATGTTTCCAAATAATTCTCCTATCAGTAGCACCTAAGGTTCTCGCTGACAAGACATATTCCTGATGTTTAAATCTATAGAATTGCGTTCTGGTCAGGGAGGACATGCCTATCCAGCCTGTTAAGACGAAAGCGAAGAGTAGTGAGACAGCAGGTCCCACCTTCTTTGCAAGGTGTAATTGGAAAAGTGTAACCGTGATCATAAAGGGAACGCCACCTAAAATCTCAATGATACGCTCCATGATGATATCGAAGGTTCCACCATAGTAGCCCTCCATCGCACCAACAAAGGCACCGATGCTTAAGTTGAGAATGGAAACTAAAATTGCGAGCATGAACGAGAAGCGCGCACCTGCTGCTAGGCAGGTAAAGATATCTTGGCCATACTGATTTGTACCAAATAGGAATGATGCTTCGGGTCCGACGAGATATGTATCGTTACTTCTGTCCTCGGAGAGACTGATTACGGAATTACTATAGCGATAGCGATAGTAATTTGAGTATAGGACTCTTACTGTATAGCCAGTCTGGGTTTTCTGGAAATAACTAAGTGTACCATCATCGAAAGGTACTCTGAGGCTGGTATAATCCTCGGGATTCCCCTGCTTATAGATGGGCTGGAACTTGCCGTCCTTGTCAAGGTCAGCAATACCCTTTGCATTTACCTTGTACCAGATATTGGGGTCATCTTTGATGGAGTTAGGCACGAAAGGATCTTGTTGTCTGGTATCGATAGCAGGATAGATAACCTGAATTCCTGTCTCATCTTGCCACTTACATAATTTAGTAAATTGATCCTGCGTAAAGTTTTGAAAGATGATTCCTAAGGAAGCGTAATCGTCCATCTCGACCTCGTAGTAATAGCTTGTGGTCTTTGTTTTGCCGCGTCTCTTAGTGATTTTCCGCTTTAAGAGGACGTCCTTAATTGGCTTGGTACCGGTCTCTTCCTCTATACCGCGATAATAATCGTAGCGAATTTCATTCAGGGTGTCCTTAGAAGTACCATCCCAAATGCCGAGCGGTGCCAGGAGCTTACTCTTAGGTAGGGTTCTCCTGTAATACGGCTCTCTAAAAGCAACCGTGAAATTAGAAAACAGTGGAGCAATAATCGCATAGAGGACCAAGATCAAAATAATCACAGCCGCCACAACAGAAGCTTTATTCCTTTTGAATCTATTGAAGGCATCCTGCAAATAGCTGACAGGTTTTGTTTCTAACTCCTTGTCCTGAAGCTTGGCATCAGCTTGAACAAATTCGAAGCTGCTTTCCGGGAGCTTCTCGTGATTGAATCCATGCTTATCAATATTCATTACTTCTTTGCCCCCATTCTGATTCTCGGGTCAATGAAACCGTAGCTTAGGTCAACTAGAATTGTAGCCGCAAGTCCGATGAATGTATAAAAAGCACTTAACATCATGAAGAAATTGTAATCTCTAGCATTAATCGATTCAATATAGAGATTTCCTACTCCAGGGACGCCAAAAATTTTCTCGATGATAAGTGAACCACTCAGAATTCCAATGAATGAACCAATAATACTCGGCAAGATCGGTACCATAGCATTACGCAGAGCGTGACGTCTTGTAGCTTGTGACTTAGTCAAACCCTTGGTTCTTGCTAGGAGCATATAGTCGTTGGTCAAAACCTCTGTAAGTTCTGCACGGGTGAATCTCGTAAGTCCTGCGATGAAGCCAAATGAAAGCGAGAGGACTGCTGGTACAACGGAAACGAACATCTTCCAGCTAAAATAATCCGTGCCTGGTTTCATTAGGAATGGGAACCAACCGAGTTTGAAGCAGAGGAAATACTGCACTAAAAATGCGTAGACGTAAGATGGTACTGATACGAAGACCATAACCGTAGTCGATACGAAATGGTCAGACCAGCTGTTCTTCCTCAACGCTGCAAAAATCCCGAATAAGATACCTAGTGGAACACTGAAGAAAAACGAGTAGAGGTTAACCAACAAGGTTGCAGGAAGTTTTTCAGCAAAAATGCCAGCTACTTCATGACCAGTCTTCAATGTTTCCCCTATACCCCAGTCCCAATGTCGCACAACACGCGAAACAAAAATACCATATTGCTCGAGTATCGGCTTACCATAGCCTAACATCTGACGTCTTCTCAGGACGAGATTAGCATCTTTACCGAAGGTAACAGGATCTGGCTGTGGTAGTAATTTGACCATCACGTAGCATATCGTCATTATTACCATAAAAGTTAAAAGCATTAGAGCAAAACGCTTTAATGCGTACTTCAACATATACAT
>JAUNVR010000024.1:10507-13903 GCA_030537595.1 Eubacteriales bacterium | reverse complement strand
ATAAATTCTCTTCTAGATAATTCATTAGACTATTTCTCGTAAATCTCTCCCTTGTATATTATAATTAATCAATACACTGTTTTCTGGAGGAGGATAGTAGATGAAGAATTTATTCGCAAAAAACAAAAGTCCGGAGGCTTTAAAACAGAAGGCCTGGCTTAACTTAGTCGTGTTTTTAGTCACTGTACTAATTAATTACCTCGCCTCTAGTGGTCTCTTCGGCATTTCTCAAAAATCCGTCTCGGCCGCTCACCCGACTTTAATCACACCGGCCGGCTACGCCTTTAGTATCTGGGGCCTAATTTACCTCTTGCTCTTAGTTGCGCTCGGCTTTAACGCCTATCAGCCAACAGCAAAAAATCACGAGCACTTTAATCGCAAAAATAGCATTCTGTTCCTTTTAAGCTGCGGCTTAAACATAGTTTGGACATTTAGCTTCCTATTTAAGTGGTTTACAGTCTCAGCAGTCTGCATTTTGGCCTTAGCGATAGTTCTCGCCTATATTTTGGAGCAGATTATAAAACATCAGCAGAGTATCTGGCTGCGGCTCGGCTTCAGCTTCTATGCGGCTTGGGTTTTAATTGCCAGTGTCATCAACGTTGGCGTAGTCATCCTAGATAAAGCTGGCAGTGAAGCCTTTAAATCCGAAGCTATGATTGCCATTATTACCCTCGTCGTCGCAACAGTCCTAGCCTGTCTAATCAGTTTAAGAATTAAATCGCTCCTCTATGTCCTACCTTTGATTTGGGCCTATATTGCAATTTTCTTCAGGCAGGAAAATTATGCGATCAAAGTAGCCAGTCTAGCATTGAGCCTAGTTTTACTGGCCTTTTTAATCTGGCGCATCATTGATCAACGCCAAGAAATTAAGGCCCATTTCAAAAAGCAAAAAACAAGCTAAAGTAGATTAAATTAAGTAAAAAGCAGAGGAACTTGTCCTCTGCTTTTTCTTTTGCCTAATTAAATTAATCGTCCGCCTAGAACATCGTACTGACCACCCTAAGTACAGCCCGTTTCATCTGCACCAAGGGATTTTTCGCCAAATCTTCAAGGCTTAAGAGCTTTGACTTGGCAAAGACATCGAGGTAATCCTCATGTAAATCCTTCAGACAAGGCGTGTCGAGCATCAGCACCCCACATTCAAAGTGCAGATAAAGGCTTCTAAAATCCATATTAATTGTCCCGACCACAGCACGTTTATGATCTGAGAGAAAACTTTTAGCATGTATAAATCCGGGGCTATAAAGGTAAATCTTCACTCCAGCCTCGAGTAGAATTCTAAAGTAAGACTGGGTCAGCTCGTAGGCCAATTTCTTATCCGGAATACCCGGCACCACAATTCTCACATCGACGCCCCGTCTAGCCGCAAGACTCAGGGCCTCGATCATTTCATAGTCGATAATCAGGTAGGGGGTGAAGATATATACGTAGTCCTCAGCCTGCCAAATAATGTCGAGATAGACATTAAGTCCTAAAGCTTCTTGGCCTAAGGGCGAATCGGAAAAGGGCTGAACTAAGCCCAAATTTTCAGTCTCAGTTAAATCAGGCGTAAGTTCTGGGCGGTAAGTACTGTAGTCAATCTCATCTTCGAGATTAGCGAGCCATAAGCCGAGGTACATTGTAGTCAGAGTCCAGGCGCCCTCACCTTCTAAACGTAAGCCCGTATCCTTCCAATGCCCGTATGGCGGATTGATATTGATGTATTCATCAGCAATATTAATCCCTCCGGTATAAGCCACGCGCCCGTCAATTGATAGGATTTTGCGGTGGTCACGGTTATTCATGACCATCGAAAGAAAAGGCACTAGCGGGTTAAAGTTTACAACTTGAATACCAGCCGCAGTTAAATCGCGTCTAAAATTCTGGGGCAAAACCGGGAGTGAGCCGAGCTCATCGTACATCACTCGCACATCCAGACCAGCTTTCGCCTTGCGAATTAAAACTTCCTTCATCCGCTCCCACATCGAGCTTTCTCCGACTATAAAATACTCGAAGAAAATATAGTTTTCAGCTGAATTTAAGTCCTCCAGCATTCTTTCAAACATCTCTTCGCCTAACTTAAAATATTCGGTCTTGGTTTGGCCTGAAATCGGATATGCACCGGCACTTAAAATATAGCGAGAAAGCCCAGCATCACGTTCAGATATTCCCTTTAAAAGCTTTGGATCTTGCGCAGCTAAAGAATCCAGTCTCGCCTCAGCAGCTAGGATTTTATTTTGCAATCTGCGCGCCGGCCGCTTATTTCCGAATAAGAGGTAGAGCAGGCCACCTAGGAGGGGCACAACTCCAATTAAAACGATCCAACCTATTTTATAAGACGGATTTTGATTCGACATTAAAATGGCCAAAAACATCAGCACGGTCAAAACCCCGAGCGCGAAATTGACCCAGTGAGCTTGATTTCTGAGCTTTTTAAAAATCCAGAGAAACCAGCCCAACTGCATCAGAATTAGTAAAATTACAATTGGCACCTTGCTCAGTAATAAATTCTTGAGATTCTTCATACTCCCCTGCCCTCTACTTGACTAATTTATCTTATAATCAGCCTTTTTTACTTCCGATGTTTTAGCTGATTTTATTGCTTTCAAGTCAGTTAACTTACTCCTATTATATATAGTTTTTCTCCCTTATGAGCGTAATTGTTGAGTAGTTTTAGAACTACCTTCTTCACATTCTTGAGATCTAAGAACTTGACAATATATACTGCAGTCTATATAATTAGGCCATGTGGAACATTGAAGTAGGCTATATTCAAGAGTGGTTAGATTCTTTAGATGAAAAGAGCTACACCCAGGTTATCGTTTCGCTTAAAATCTTAGAAGAAAAAGGTCCCACCCTCGGAAGGCCTTTAGTCGACAAGATTAAAACATCGAAACATTCAAATATGAAAGAGCTAAGGCCAGGCTCTAGCTAACGTTCAAAGCTTCGTATTCTATTCATCTTCGATCCCGAAAGAAATGCCATCTTGTTAATTGCAGGTAATAAGGAAGATAGATGGCAAAGTTGGTACAAAGAGAAGATCCCAAAAGCAGATCGCTTGTATGATGAATACCTAAATAGAAAGGACAAGGAGAATGAACTTAAATGAGTATCTGAAGACTCGTCCAGTAGATTCTAAAGAATTTCAAAAGGAGATGAAGAAACAAGTAGCCTTCATCCAAAGCTTTAAGATGCGTGAACTCCGTAAGGCTATCGGCCTAACTCAGGAGGAGCTTGCAAAAAAGGCTGGAGTCAGTCAAAACCAGATTTCTAAATTTGAAAATGGTGATATCGACAAAGCGCAAATTGGTACAGTCAAAAAATACGCCAAAGCTTTGGGTATGGATCTCGTCTTGGCCTGTGATACTGGTGAAGAATTGATTTCTTTGGTCTAATCCGCAGGCAAGATTTTAACTT
>JAUNVR010000024.1:0-10407 GCA_030537595.1 Eubacteriales bacterium | reverse complement strand
ACTTTTCTTAGCAAAACGCGAGCGCGCTCGAAGCTGCCTTGGCTTTCAAAAATCAAGACATCCTCAGCTGCCAGGCCAGAAGGCAACAGTTCCGCCTCGAGTGAGAAGCTCCCCTGACTAAGCTTTTTCAGCTCCTCAAATCGCTTATGATCCACTTTGATTAAACGATAGCGACCCTTACTCAGTAGCTCGTTTGCAGCATGAATCAAGGCCTCGTTATAGTCGAGGTCATTCGCTCCATGACCCGCTAGCGGGAAGTATAAATCTACGTTCTCTAATTTTTCTGCTAATTCCAGGGCTCCAGAAGGTCGGCAATCGACATCATAACGACCGTGGACGATGATCGTCTTAATATCCTTAATCGCAGCTAGATTATCGAGGATATAATTCTCCTCAGTCCAGCCGAGATTGTTGGCAAAATAATGGCATTCCAGTCGGGCTAAGCTGATATCCTTGGGCTTTGCCTCGCCCTGAAAATTAACAGTCTTTGGCCTAAGTTTAACTAAGCCCATCTCCCAATTTGCCCAATGCAAACTAGCCTCGGAAATCTTCTTTTGATCTTTTGAATTAAAGATTTCATAATATCCCTGGACTATATCCTGGCGTTTTTCTGGCGCTAAAAAATCGCGATAGGGCTTAAAGTTTTCTGGAAAGAAATATGATGCACCCTCCTGGTACAACCAGCGAATATCGGAAGGACGGCCGAGGAAAATCCCCCGTAAAGCCATCCCACTCACCTGTTCAGGGTACTTAATTGCATAAGCTAGGGCTAAGGTGGTGCCGAAGGAACCGCCAAATAGAGCCCACTTGTCAATCTTATAAAACTTACGAATCTTTTCAATGTCCTCGACCAGATGATTAATCGTATTAGCCTCGATTGAAGCAAAAGGCGTGCTTTGCCCACAGCCTCTTTGATCAAAGGCAATAATATCAAATTTATAGAGGTCGAAAAAAGCTAAGGACTTGGCGTTGATTAGGCCGCCTGGCCCCCCGTGGAGGACTAGGACTTTTTGGCCATCAGGATTACCTCGCCGATAAAGTGCTAATTTATGCCCATCGCCAACTTCTAAAAAATCACTAACTTCGAGTTTATCTCTGGCTTCTGTATATTGATCCATTTATGCTTACCTCAATTCGTGCCCCATGCGCGTTAGCAGCGTAAGAGGCTTATTGCTTAGTATTTTAGCAAGAAATTAGCCAGAGCAGGGAAAAGCCAGGAAGTTTTTCCTAAATGATTACATATTAAGCTCTTTTTGGCTTATACTTATGCTGTATATATTCCTACAGCATCTCGTGAGCTAGACGAGATCATTAAATTTAGGGGGGACGATATGTTTAAGCAATTACAAAAAATCGGTAAGGCTTTTATGCTGCCGATTGCAATCTTACCCGCAGCTGGTTTGCTGCTCGGTATTGGTGGCGCTTTGTCTAACCCGACGACTGTAGCCACTTATCCATTCTTGGACCATGTCTGGCTCCAAGGTATCTTTAAAGTTATGGCCGCAGCCGGAGATATTGTCTTTGCTAACTTAGCACTGTTACTTTGTATCGGGCTCTGTATCGGTATGGCGCGCCGTGAAAGAGGCACGGCCGCCCTTGCAGGCTTTGTCGGCTACATGGTCATGAAGGCGACCATCGGTGCGCTTTTAGGAATCTTTAGACCAGATGCACCGGCAATTGACACTGGTGTTATCGGGGCCATTGTCGTCGGTTTAGTTGTGGTCAAACTCCATAATAAATATCACAATATTCAATTACCGCAGGTCCTGGGCTTCTTTGGGGGTTCGCGCTTTGTCCCAATTGTCGCATCTTTTGCCGCAATTTTTGTCGGAGCGCTCTTCTTCCTGATTTGGCCTCCCTTCCAGAAATTATTAATTTCTAGCGGTGATGTGATTGCTCGGACCGGGCCTTTCGGCAGCTTCCTCTATGGTTTCCTGATGAGACTTTGCGGCGCTGTTGGCCTCCATCACATGATTTACCCAATGTTCTGGTACACCGAATTAGGTGGTGTGGCAACTGTGGCCGGCGCTCAAGTGGTCGGCGCGCAAAAGATCTTCTTTGCTGAACTGGCTGACCCCAATCATGTCGGGCTCTTCACCGAAGGTACGCGCTTTTTCGCCGGTCGCTTTGCGACCATGATGTTCGGCCTACCCGGCGCCTGCTTAGCCATGTATCATTCGGTCCCGAAGCAGCGCAGAAAACGTTTTGGCGGCCTCTTCCTCGGTGTCGCCTTGACCTCCTTCATCACCGGTATTACAGAGCCGATTGAATTCATGTTCCTCTTTGTGAACCCATTACTCTATGTCATTCACTCGCTGCTCGACGGTGTCTCCTTCTTCCTTGCTGACCTTTTGAATATCTCGATTGGTAACACCTTTAGTGGCGGTATTATTGACTTTACCCTCTTTGGTATCCTCCAAGGTAACGCCAAAACGAACTGGCTATTAGTCTTACCAATTGGCGCAATCTGGTTCTGTCTTTATTACTTCCTCTTCCGCTTCTACATCAAGGCCTTTGATGTTAAAACTCCGGGCCGTGAAGACGACTTTGACGATGACGCACCAATTGAGATCGAAAGTAAATCGACCCTCAAGGAAGACTCCCATAAGATTATCGCAGCCCTCGGTGGTGATGAAAATATCGAGGATGTCGATGCCTGTATTACTCGCCTCAGAGTCTCGGTCAAAGACGTGGCTAAAGTCGATAAGGATGTGCTGAAAGCCTTAGGTGCAGTCGATGTACTAGAAGTGGGCGGTGGAGTCCAGGCCATTTATGGCGCGAAGGCGATCCTTTATAAGAATAATATCAATGAGATCCTCGGGCGAGATGACTAGTTCTACTTCGCCTTAAAGATTTAATGCTGCTTTCAAGCTGAATTAATTCGAGCTTAAAAGTAATAAGTACAAAGAAGAATTAGGGGAAGGCCCAGACGGGACTTCCCCTTTCATAATCTTCAAACTAATTAAGTCGATTCTTAGCTCGAGTTAAAAGTCAATGAATTCAAAGAAAACTAGGAAGTAGTTAGGATAATGATTTCCGCTCTCGGTCAAAGTATTTAATTCTAGCTCTCGGCCGGCCTGCTTAGAAAAGGCCGCTTCTAATCTAGCTTGGTCAATCTTTTCCGTAAACTCTCCCTGAGCATAGCTCGCGCAGTAGTCTGCAGCAGCTCTAATAAAGACCATATTGACTGGAACAGGCCAGGTCGAAAGTCGCCCTGTCATCGATTTTTCTGCCAAATGCTTTCTAATCTCTGCTATGACATAGTCAACATTGCCTCTTTCCTGATCAGGAATCTCTATCTCTAGGGCTGCCGGAAAACCATGAAATGGCGAAGGACAGCAAGCTTGAGGATAAATTGCCCCAGTCTCAACAACCATCTTAATTAATGGAATCTGCATCCCACAGTTAGTCGAGAAGAAGGCTGTATCCTGACCATATTTTTCAACCTGCTTTGGCACGTCTTCAATAATAAATTGCTGAGTCCCAGGTAAACCTGCATCTCCGGTCGGATCGGGAGCATCTACTTCAACGAAGTTTAGCCCCTCCTTAGCACAGTTTTCGCGAAAGAGATCTCGTCTTGCAGCATACATCACATAGCTCATATGCCGGGGAAAAGAGTATTGAATAAAAGTTTTTGCGCCTAATTTTTTGGCCTGTTTAATAATTGCCGAACCCATCGCAAGCTCATCAGTAGCGAGCACAATATCCGCAGTGCGAGAAATCAGTGCAGGATCTTCACCAGGAGAGCCGACAATAAATAAAAGCTCTGGATTTACCTCACGTGCTTTCTGTATCCCAGCAGCTGTTCCCGGAACACCCTGGACAATAATAATCGCCTTAGTTGCAGGGTCCGAGGCCATCGCCACAATATTCGAAATCGTGGTGTCCTGCTCATCCATGAACTTATCCGGATACGCCATTAAAGTAATATGTTCTGCGCCATACTTGGCTAAAACTGCTTCGGCAGCCCGATACTCTTCCTCATTTTGCGAAACTGTACCAGTTAAGATACCAATCTTCCACTCTGCGGAAGCAGCTTTCTGATCCTCTGTCGAAGCTCCAGCAGCCTGGGCGAAATCTCGATCAGGACCACAGGCCGCAAGATTAAACACTAAGCTTAAAACTACTAGCATTAAAGCTATTCTTTTCAGCATTAACTAACCCCTTAACTAACTTAATAATTTCGAGTATAGTACTTTGGCAATTTTTATAAAGGGCTACTGCTGAATAATTGAGCTCAACTAAGTCTCGCTTGAAGAAAAAATTACTGACGTAAAAAAGAGGGACTTAAAGCCCCTCTTTCAAGTAGAGAAATATCTCTTTTAAAGTTTAAACTAAGTACATTGCTAAATCCTAGTTTTACTGCTCAAGGCTAGTCTTTAAAGCTAACGCTTTAGTGCTTGCGAACGCTTCCAGGCATAGAGCATCAGGGATAAGCCAATAACTCCGTAGGCCACGATGTTTCTAAAATACTCCGCATTCTGGGCATCGTTCAGTAGAACTTTGCCGGCAAAAGGCGAAATAAAGAAGAGGGTGTGGAAGAGTAAGACCCCGAGGAAGGCTTGGCCAATCGTAGCGCGATCAACCGTAGCACCGCCAACGAGCAGGGCCGCAACCCCGTAAAGTCCGATCGACACGTGTGAGCCATAGGTGTTCAAAACCCCGATGTTCTGGAGCAGGATGATATGCCCCCAGGCAGCCAAAATCGTAGAGATAATCACAGCTGTAATCCTAGTTTTATCCACATCAATACCGGAAACTCCAGCAATCGGCTGGCTTTGGCCAACACTTCTGAAATCCTGGCCCAGCTTGGTCTTTAAAATCCAGGTCGTAAAAATCGCTAAGGCTGCAATTAAAAGCATGGTGACCATCGGCACAGGCACAGTTCTGAGGACTAAAATCTCACGTGGTAAGAAGAGTTTAAACTGACCCAAGAAGCCAAAAATAAATGCTAGTGATAAGGCGATAATTATGATGATGCGTTTTTTCCGGCTCTGACTTTCAATCTTTCGCGGTTTCAGCAGACGATAAATTTGATAAATCAGGAAGAGTCCCGCAATGATCATCGTCGCGACAAAAAAGTTAAGCTTCCAAAGATCATCAATCGCATACTTCAAGCCTCCTCTGCCATCAGCACCACCGAGGTCGACAGTATTGCGCACCCCGACTCCACTCGAGAGGATTAAGCTCTTCGTTCTGACAGGAATAAAGCGCCCCATAAAAGCCAGGTAGACCAGCTGGTAAATACCATTGGCAAAGAAGCCGACAATCATCGAGGCAATCATCTCCTGTCCCCGAGTCTTATTCAAGAGCTTCCCGATTAAAATACCGAAAAGCCAACTTAATGGAGCAGCTATCGCCATCGCTAAGAGAATTCCAGGAAAGCCCCCAATGCCTAAATCCATGACGAAAATTACCGACATTTGAGCTGCCATCGCCCCAATAACGATACCGAAGTTCAGACCGAGCCCTGCTACAACCGGAATGATTAGGGACAAGACAATAAAGGAGTTTCTAACAAAACGCTGTGTAATATCGCGGACAATAACCAGCAAGGGCTGACCGCTGACCAAAATACCCGCCAGACTTAAAATCACGAAGATAATGGTGACGACATTGTCGGTCAAAAAGTTTTTAACTTTAGTTCTACTCACTTCCACTACCTCCAACCTTTGTTAAGGCATAAAGAATAACACCGTTCTGGATAATCATTCTAAAAACCTCAGACAGTCCTCCATCCGGAACCAGGGCATTGGCAACCGGTAGACCGATAGTCAAGAGCCCGTTAAATAGGAAGGTACCAATTAAAACATGGCTAATTCTTGCTCGAGTCGCCGAGGCTCCACCAATTAAAATTGCCGCCACCGCCGGGAAGGCCATGTACTGCGGAGCCAAGTAAAGCTGCATGTAGCCAAAGCCTTGCGAGTAAATGATAATTCCAACCGCACCTAAAACCGTCGATAAAATCGTACCGATTAGGCGGGAACGATCGACATTCAAACCCGAAGCCTCCGCAAAACGACTATTATCACCGACTGCTCTGAGCGCAATTCCGGTCCGTGAATTAATAAAGAGATAGACCAAGAAACAGGCCAGGAGCACAAAGAGAATCATCCCCGTTGGAAAGTGGAAACTAACGAAGTAATCTTTCCCGAACTCCTCTTGCAAATATGCTGTAGATTCATTAAAGACCCAATTAACTTGATCACCACCGACCACTACACGCCGGAAGCTTAAAAAGTTATTTAAAAGCTCGCCGAAGGAACTTTCCATCGTGATTGTATTTTTAAGTCCACTGCCAATCGGCCACTTCATTGAATCATTCGTAAATGGCAGAACCAGCCAGGCAATGCACATCAAGGCGACGAAGCTAAAGCCGGTATAGGTCGCAATAATCATCTCGGAACCCTTGACTCGGTTAAGTAATAAACCATAAAGCCAGCCAAAGATTACCCCGAAGAATACACCAACGACGATAGCCACTAAAAGCCCTACGAAGCCGGTAAAATTAAACTCCATACTGATTACTATGCCGAGCAAACCACCAATAATTCCGATTGGCAAACCGAAATTCGGTCGGATACCGGATTGAATCGCCGGAACCATCGCCAAGACTAAAACACCGTTCATCCCGAAGCGGATAAAGATGTCACTCATCATCCGGCCAAAAGGCATTTTTAGATAAACTGCAGTCAAGAGAATTAAGAGGAAGAAGCCGGAAATGATGAAGCGCGGCAGATTATCTCCGGCCACAAATTTTTTAAAGCGTTCCATCCTTACCCTCCTTCACTAATTTATAAGCACCACTCATCATCAGACCGAAATCTGCATCAGAAGCCTCCGGTTGGAGCACTCCGACCAATTTCCCCTCGTTGATAATTGCGATGCGATCACAGATACTGCGCAGCTCTGCCAACTCGGATGAGGTCATAATAATTGTCATGCCCTGCTTTTTATTTAATTCGATAAGATTATCTAGAACCAACTTTTTGGCCCCGATATCAATACCCCGAGTTGGCTCACTCACTAAGAAGAGCTTCGGATTTAAAGTTACCGCTCGGGCCAGGCAAACCTTCTGCTGGTTACCACCAGAAAGCCTTCTCGTAAACTGAGTCGGACCTGTACAACGAATATCGTAGCGCTCAATCATGGCTAAGGCATGGCGCCTTATTTCTGCCTTGTCACGCAATTTGAAGAAGGTGTAATCCTTGAGAAATTTGTTTTGCGCCTGCATGCTCGTCACAACAATATTATCCTCAATTGAGGAATCCAAGAGCAGACCAATGCCGCGGCGATCCTCACTCACGAAGGCAACGCCAGCTTGCAAGCTGTCCTTTGGTGAGTTGAGTTTAAGCTCCTCACCGTCGAGCAGTATTTCTCCCGAGGCTGGATAGAGACCCATCACTCCATTGGCTATCCCGATTTTGCCGTGACCGGCTAGACCACCAATACCGAGAATCTCACCCTCGTAGACCTTGAGGTCAATGCCATTCACACGCTCACCCGGCATCTCCACCGAGAAGTTCTTTAGCTCGAGCATGACCTTCTCGCTTTTACGCTCTCTACTACCCTTATTGATAATCTCAATCTTGCGGCCAACCATCAGCTCGGCTAACTCGATGACCGAGGTTTCAGTCTTTGGCTTAGAGGCAACAAACTCGCCATCACGCAGGATGGTAACGGTATCTGCGCAATGCATAACCTCGTCCAGCCGGTGAGTTATGAAGAGGATGGCGATCCCAGATTCGGCCAATTTTTTCATGGCATCCATCAGGTTTAAAGCCTCAGATTCAGTCAAGACTGCGGTCGGCTCATCAAAGACCAAGAGCTTGATATTCTTTTTATCAATTTCGCGGGCGATTTCAATAAACTGCATGTAGCCGACTGGAAGGCCTGCGACCTGGACGAATTCGTCAATGTTCATCTCTAAACGGTCCAAAGCCACTCTGGCATCCGAAGACATTTGCTCCAGGTCTACTGTTTTGTAGCGATCTCGATGGAGTATTTTAGAGATTAAATTACCCTTTGTAATTTCACGATTTAATTTTATATTTTCAGTGATGCTATATCCCGGAATTAACATGAACTCCTGGTGAACCATCCCGATACCCTGATCCATGGCCTCTTTCGGGCTGGAGAAGCTGCTCTGTTTACCGTCAAAAATAACTTCCCCTTCATAGCCCCCGGTTTCATGAATCACCGGCATGCCAAAAAGCACATTCATCAGGGTCGATTTGCCGGCTCCATTTTCGCCTAAAAGAGCGTGAATCTCTCCTGCTTTGACGCTTAGATTGACCTCTTTTAAAACCCGGTTGCCAAAGTATTCTTTCGAGATGTTCTTCATCTCTAATACATTCACAATGCCACCTCTTTTATTAGGACAAGCTTGCCCGAAGGCAAGCTTGTCAATTTACTTCGGTTCAATTAATTTCTAGTTAAATTAACTTTAGAAGTCTAAGAAGTCAACTAAGACTAAGAAATAGTTAGGATACTCGACTCCACCCTCATTCAGGATGTCGACGTTAACCGTAGTCTTTGCATAGTCAGTAAAGCAATCTTGGAGTGCCTGCTGATCAATTCTGTCAGCCAGCTCGCCCTTTGCAAAGCGGACTGCGTAATCGGCTCCACCTTCAACGAACATCATGTTAACCGGAACAGGCCAGGTTGAGAGACGACCGGTCATATTCTTATCTGCAACGATATTGGTGATTTGTTCGACCATGTAGGGAATATCACCCTTCTTGTCGTCAGGTACTTCAACTTCTAGAGCTGCCGGGAAACCATGGAATGGTGAGGGGCAGCAGGGCTGCGGGTACAGTGCGCCGGTTTCAACAACCATCTTAATTAGAGGAATCTGCATTCCACAGTTGGTTGAGAAGAAAGCGGTATCCTTACCATACTTATTAACTTGCTTAGGTACATCTTCGAGAATAAACTGCTGTGCTCCAGGCAGACCGGCATCACCAGTCGGATCGGGTGCGTCAACTTCTACGAATTCAATACCTTCTTTTTCGCAGTTCTCGCGGAAAAGGTCACGTCTTGCAGCCAGGAGAGCATAACTCATATGGCGTGGGAATGAGTAGTGGATAAAGGTTTCTGCGCCCATCTTCTTGGCCTGCTTAATAACTGCAATACCCATCGCTAGCTCATCGGCACCGAGTACGATATCTGCGTTGTTTGAAACCATTGCAGGATCCTCACCGGGAGTACCAACGATAAAGAGCACATCAGGGTTTACTTCACGGGCTTTCTGAATTCCGGTTGAAGTACCGGGAACACCCTGGACGATAATAATGGCTTTAATATCAGGGTCACTGGCCATGGCTACAATATTTGAAATGGTTGTATCCTGCTCATCCATGAATTTATCAGGATAGGTCATCAGGACAACACGATCTTCACCATACTTGGCCACTGCATTCTCTGCAGCCCTGTATTCTTCTTCATTCTGAGAAACTGTACCGGTTAAAATACCGATCTTCCAATTTTCATCAACTTCAACTTCACCGGCAGGGGCGTCTGCTGCAGGAGCATCTTCTGCGGGAGCTGCTTCTTTTTCCTGGTCACAGCCAACTACTGCAAAAAGCATTAGGCTAACCAGTAAAAGGGCTAAAAATTTCTTAAACATATCTTCCCTCCTCTTGGGATATTATATTTATACTATAATATAGTTATTTAGACAGCTCAATTGATTTAGGAAAATTTATCTAAATAGTAGAAATATTTGCTAAAATCTAGAGATAATAGGTCTATATTTGCATATTAAGTGCAAAATCCGATTTATTTTTCTCATCAGTCCTGTATGAAAAACGAATAGATATAGTATCGAGCAGCAATTGAATGAAAAAAGCACCATAAAAGAAGGGGGAAGCTCGGCGAATAGGCCATGCCCCAATAAGTAAAATAAGGCTAGCAGAAGATTTTGGCTAGATGCAATACTAGCCTACTCACGCAGGAAAAGAATGTCACATTAGCTTAATTGTAAGGATGGAAGAATACAGCGCTATCTTTAAGATCTATTGCACCCTGCTCGGTATAGAACTCATAGGCTGCGGAATCCCTCATTGTCGTAAAGAAGGAACCAGCAACTCCCTCCTTCTTTAAATCTTCTATTGTCTTATTGTACAGAGCTTTGGCAACGCCCTGCCGTTGAAACTCAGGTGCAACAAATAGCTCGTCTATGTAGTAAGTTCTACTATCGTTAAATGAATGAAGATGCCCTAAAATTGCTCCCAGGTAAGCCCCGTCCTGATGTGCTAGTAGGCCATAGAAATTCGGGTAGGAAAATAACTCTTCTAGGCATCTTCTTGCGCTATCTTCGGTCCAGCTTTGCTGCCACTCTCCCAGATTAAAAGCCTGGATGAAGCTGGGGATTAGATGCTCTATATCGCTTCTTTCCAATTTTCT
>JAUNVR010000023.1 GCA_030537595.1 Eubacteriales bacterium | reverse complement strand
ACAAGGGAGAGATTTACGAGAAATAGTCTAATGAATTATCTAGAAGAGAATTTATAGCTGATATTCATAATGAATATTAACAATTTGTTTAATTCTTTGTCATATTTGAACGTAATTTTCTTGATTTAGCAATTTTTTTGTAATACTATTTAAGTGCTGAGTGACTTTGCATTTGCTGGAAAAGATAATTTGAAAAAATTTTCCTGAGCTGATGTAAAGACTCATAGTGTTGCGCAGAGCGCCTCTTAGCTCTAGCACAAAGAAAAAAGGAGAAAAAAATGAAAAAATTCCTAGCCCTGGGCCTGACCCTAATCATGTTGCTAGCCGTTGTCGGCTGCCAGAAGAAAGAAGCCGATGTTAATGAACCGGCAACAGATGCAGCAGTAGACACTCCAGCTGATCAAGCAGCAGGTTGGAGAGCCGGTGTTTGTATCTACAAGTTCGATGATACTTTCATGACTTCTGTTCGTGATGCCATGAAGGCAAGAGCAGATGAACTGGGTGCTGAACTCGAGATTGTTGACTCACAGAACAAACAATCTGAACAGAGCAACCAGGTTGACACCTTCTTGACTCAGGACGTGCAGGCACTCTGCCTTAACCCTGTTGATCGTGTTGCAGCTCAGCCCTTAATGGAAAAAGCAAAAGAAAACAACCTGCCGGTCGTCTTTATCAACCGTCAGCCCGAAGATCCCGTCATGGCTGCCTACGATAAGATTTGGTACGTCGGCGCAAAGGCCGAGCAGAGCGGAACTCTGTCAGGCGAGATTATCGTTGACTACTTCAAGGCCAATCCCGAAGCCGACAAGAACGGCGACGGCAAAATCCAATTCGTAATGCTCCAGGGCGAACCTGGTCACCAGGATGCAACTCTGCGTACCGAGTACTCACAGCAGGCTCTGGTCGATGGTGGTTTCGAATATGAAGCACTCGCCATGGACACCGCCATGTGGGATACCGCTAAGGCAACCGACCTGATGAACACCTGGATTACCTCAATCGGTTTAGACAAGATCGAAGCAGTCTTGGCCAACAACGACGATATGGCTCTTGGTGCAATCGCAGCTCTGCAGAGCCAGGGCTACAACAAGGGTGACCCGGATAAATTCATCCCGGTCGTCGGCGTTGACGCAACCACCAAGGCTCTTTCCGCAATGGAAGATGGCAGCCTCCTCGGTACCGTTCTGAATGACGGTGTCAACCAAGGTAAAGCAGCAGTCAACATCATGAACGCTGCAGTCGCTGGTCAAGAAATTACAGAAGACAGCATTGGCTACCCCATCACCGATGGTAAGTGGATCTGGATCGAATACGTTAAAGTTACAAAAGATAACTACCAAGACTTCCAGAAATAAAGGTTAATTTTATAGTTTAGAAGACAATAAAATTTGATTAAAGGCAAGGAGCGGCAGCGCCGTTCCTTGCCTTCTAAAAATGAAGAGGGATAAGCATGAGCGAGTACGTTTTGGAGATGAACCATATCGACAAGTCTTTCCCCGGTGTCAAGGCATTGCAGGACGTCAGCTTGAAGGTAAGACCAGGCACAGTCCATGCGCTAGTCGGTGAAAATGGAGCCGGAAAATCTACTTTGATGAAATGTCTTTTTGGCATTTATCAGAAAGATGCTGGCGAAATAATCTTTGACGGAGAAAAACTGGAAATAAATTCCGCCCGCCAGGCTTTGGATGCAGGGATTTCAATGATCCACCAAGAATTGCATCCAATTCGTTTCAGGCCGGTTATGGAAAATATTTGGCTCGGTCGTTTTCCGAAGATTGCTGGTATTGCAATCAATCACCATAAGATGCGCAAAATGACCCGCGACTTGTTTTCGGAAGTTGGCCTTGACATCAGTCCTGATACTATTGCCGGAGACTTGTCTGCATCTAATTTACAGTTAGTAGAAATTGCAAAAGCGGTTAGCTATCATTCTAAAATTATTATCATGGACGAGCCGACTTCGTCTTTGACCGAGAATGAAACCAAGCATTTATTCCGCATTATCGAGCAATTGCAAAGCAATAATTGTGCGATTATTTATATCTCGCATAAGATGAACGAGATTAAGCAAATTGCTGATGAAGTTACAATCCTCCGTGATGGTCAATTAGTCGGATCCTACGATATCGACGAAATCACGATTGATGAGATTATTAATAAAATGGTCGGCCGTGAGCTGACTAATCGATTCCCTGAAAAAGATTATGAAAGTTCTGATGAAGTTGTCTTACGTGTCGAAGGCTTGAGCTCATCTAATCCTAAATCATTTAAAGATGTGAGCTTTGATTTACGGCGTGGAGAAATCCTCGGTATCGGCGGTCTGGTCGGTGCGCAGCGGACTGAACTTGTAGAAACTATTTTTGGTTTACGGGGAATCGAATCCGGTAAGATTTATATTAATAATGAAGAAGTTAAAATTCGTCACGTTTCAGATGCGAAAAAACACCATATTGCCCTGCTTACTGAGGAGCGGAGAGCAACGGGTATTTTCCCAGTCCTGCCAATCACTGATAATACGGTAATTGCAAATGCGAAGAAGTATTCAAAGATGGGCGTTATTAGTAGCGTGAAACGACATCGAGCCAGTTTGGAATCGAATACTCGCCTGGCGACGAAGACCCCTTCGATGGCGACTTTAATCCAGGATTTATCCGGAGGGAATCAGCAGAAGGTTCTCTTGGCCCGCTGGCTGCTGACGGAGCCCGAGATTCTAATTTTAGACGAACCTACTCGGGGTATTGACGTTGGTGCAAAATATGAGATTTATCTGATCATGCAAGAGCTAGCCAAACAGGGCAAGAGTATTATTATGATTTCTTCTGAGATGCCTGAGTTAATCGGTATGTCAGACCGGGTCCTAGTGATGTGCGAAGGACGGAAGACCGGAATTCTCGAAAAAGAAGAGGCAACTCAAGTCTCAATCATGAATTTAGCAACCAAGTTCATGGATAAAACAAAGGCCGATGAACCTGATGTTGAAAAGATGACTGACTTAGGATTAGAGGTGTAATATGGCTGAAAATAATAAAAAGATCTTAAACTTAAGAAAAGTTTCGCTGATGCAGGGCTCGGTTGGCCTAGTCTTGCTATTAATTGGTATTCTACTCCAGATTGTGATTCGTCCGGCTTTCCACCTAGAAAAGACGATCTATGACCTGGGCTCGATTATTGCGATTATTGGTGGCTTCATCTTACTGAAGGCAATCTTCGGTTTGATTCAAAGTATTAAAAGAAACCGAGAGATGGTCTATACCAAAGAGCACATCAAGCAGTTACTGATGAATAATGCCATTTTTATGGTGCTCGGTATTCTCATCATCGGAATCATTTTTATCCGCCCGGACTTCATGCAGATGAAGGTGGTCTGGAACGTATTATCTCAGGCTTCAACCAAGTTGATCCTAGCCCTGGGTGTCTGTTTCACCTTGCTGATTGCCGGTACTGACCTCTCAGCAGGCCGGATGGTCGGTTTATCTGCTGTTATTTCAGCATCGATGCTGCAAACTATGTCCTACTCAGGTCGTTTCTTTCCAGACATGGGCCTGCCCCCGCTGATTTGGCCGATTTTGCTGGCAATTCTTGCCTGTATGGCCTTTGGTTTGCTGAATGGTTTCTTGGTTGCAAAGTTCGATATGCACCCCTTTATTGCAACGCTTGCAGTTCAGGTCATGGTTTACGGTGTGGTTTCACTTTACTTTGATATGCCACCCAATAACTCACAGCCTTTAGGCGGTTTTAGAGAAGATTTCTTAGCCATCGGTCAAAAGATTCCCGGCACGGATATTTCACGCCTGATTCCAATTGCAATGCTGGTTACCCTGATTGTCTGGTTTATCTTGAATAAGACCAACTTCGGTAAAAACATTTACGCAATTGGCGGAAACCGTGAGGCGGCTGTTGTCTCAGGCGTCAACGTCTTCCGGACAATTCTCGTGATTTTCGTTTTAGCCGGTGCTCTCTACGGTATCGCCGGTGTCTTGGAAGCAGCAAGAACTGCAGGTGCAACCAATAACTATGGTTTAGGTTATGAGCTCGACGCGATTGCCGCCTGCGTGGTCGGTGGTGTTTCCCTAAATGGTGGTGTTGGTACTGTTGCTGGCATCATTTCCGGTGTCTTGATCTTCCAGGTTATCCAGGTCGGTCTGCAGTTTATCGGAATCTCACCAATGTGGCAGCAGATTATTAAAGGCGTCATTATTGCCGTTGCAGTAGCTATTGATATGGCAAAATATAAGCGCAAATAATTCACAGTTTAAGCTGTGTGGAGCTATTAATGAATGAAAGTTTACTTTTACTAAATGAGCTGAACAAAACTCAGGATCTAAGTACTGAGTTGCAGAAAATCTTTGAGCAAAAGTTTGAGCGGCCGGCCGAGGGAGTCTATTTCTCGCCGGCCCGACTCAATATTATCGGTGAACATATTGACTACAATGGGGGACACTCACTTCCCCTAGCGATTACTTTGGGCACCTATGCAGCCTATGCTCTACGTGAGGATGGGCAGTTCAATTTCGCAAGTTTAAATATGAGTAAGGGCGCAAGCTTTGAAAGCTCGGAGCTTGAGCAGCCGGCGCGCGAAGATTGGAGCGATTATGTCCGTGGGATGCTGCTTGAGCTTCGCAAAAAAGGCTTAAGCCTTGATGGGATTGACCTGCTAATCTACGGTAATGTACCGAACGGGGCCGGCCTCTCTTCCTCAGCTTCCTTAGAGCTTTTAATCGGGAAGCTAGTCCAGGATTTAAGTGGAGCTGAACTCTCTGGTCTAGACTTAGCACTCTGCGGTCAAGCTGTGGAGAACAACTTTATCGGAGTAAATTCTGGCTTGATGGATCAAGTCGCGATAGCCCTTGCTAAAAAAGCACATGCGGTATTATTTCATGCTGCAGATCTGAGCTTCAGACATTGTCCCATTGAATTAGAAAATACTGCCTTCTTGGTTCTGAATTCAAATAAGCGGAGAGAGCTTAGAGAATCCAAATATAATGAGCGCAGAGCAGAGTCAGAGAAATTAGATCGAATTTTGACTGAAGCTAATCTATTAGTAGATAGCGGAGGCGATCTTTCTAAGGGCACCAGACTTTGTCAAATCGAGTTAAAATCCCTAGCTCAGGCTGAAGCAGCAGTCAAAGCTGCTGTTCCAGCAGCTGAAGCTGAGCGGCTTTGTCGACGGCTGCGCCACGTTATTTCAGAAGAAGAAAGAGTCAGGCGCACAGTTGAGGCTTTGGCCGCGGGAGAGCCTGAAACTATTGGTAAGATATTGATCGAATCTCATCGCTCCCTGGCTGAAGATTATGAAGTTACAGGGCCAGAATTAGATGCTCTAGTTGAAGCTGCTAACTTAGAAGATGCAGTTTATGGAGCAAGGATGTGCGGAGCTGGTTTTGGTGGTTCGGCCATAGCCCTGGTCGATAGTCAGGCAGATTCGGCATATATGGACAGAATTGTAAAAAACACAGTCGCCCGCTCTGGGCTGAAACCTGATCTTTTCTTAGTTCAGGATAGCGGAGGGCCTAGACGTCTAGCCTAGATTGGAAAGCTAGGGCTAGATTGGAGAGGAGAATAGATGTCAATTTTAGTTGTTGGTGGTGCCGGATATATCGGTTCCCATGCCGCCAAGTATTTAAGCGAAAAAGGTCGCCGGGTTGTAGTTTTGGATAATTTATCCACCGGACATCGGGACGCGATCGGAGACTTCCCCTTTTATGAAGTGGACCTTCGTGACCTCGACGCTGTTGAAGCGGTCTTACGTAAAGAAAAAATCACCGCAGTGATGCATTTTGCGGCTAAATCTTTAGTCGGCGAAAGTGTGGCCATGCCGCTGGAATATTATGATAACAATACCGTCGGCATGCTGAGACTACTCGAGGCCATGCGTAGGCTTGAGATTAATAATATTATTTTCTCTTCGACCGCGGCAGTTTACGGTGAGGTCGAGAAAATGCCGATAACTGAGGATGTTCCTTGCCGGCCAAAAAGTCCTTACGGTTCGAGCAAATTGATGATGGAAGAGATGATGCAGGCTTTTGATCAGGCCTATGGGATGCGTTATGTCGCATTGCGTTACTTCAATGCGGCAGGTGCTGCGAAAGATGGTAGTTTGGGCGAGCGCCACAGCCCGGAGACTCACCTAATTCCAATTATTCTCGACACGGCCCTAGGCCGGAGAGAGAAAATTGAAATCTTCGGCAGCGACTATCCGACCCCTGATGGAACCTGTATCCGAGATTATATTCACGTTGAGGATTTAATTTCGGCCCACCTCTTAGCCTTAGAAAGATTGGAGCAGGGAGGGGATAGTGCAATCTACAACCTGGCAAGTCAATCTGGCTTCTCCAATCTCGAGGTCCTAGCTGCAGCAAGAGAAGTTACCGGAGCTGAAATTCCCCACGTGATGGGAGAGCGCAGAGCCGGAGATCCCGCAGTTCTAATTGCCGACAACCGCAAGGCGATTGCCGAACTGGGCTGGGAGCTAAAACATAATGACATTCATGAAATCATTGGCGATGCCTGGAATTTCCACAAAAAATTCTTTGGCCAAGACTAATGAATGAGCCCGAGCCTTTGCCCAAAGCTCGGGCTTTAAAAATATAGTAAGATAGGAGGGATTATGTTTTACTTTGTGTTTGGTGGTTCACATCAAGGCAAGTGGTCTTATGTGAAGAATAATTTGGTCAAAGAAAAGACCCTCTACCTCGACGGGCACGATGCCGAGATCGACTTAGAGTGGCCTGAAGCTGTTGAAAGCATAGCCTTTAACGCCTTTCACCATTGGGTCAAAAGAGTCCTAGCGGTAGAGCGTGAGCCGCAGCCGATTATTGCGAAGCTAATTCAGGCATCAAAAGGTCGAGAGTTGATTATTATTTGTGATGATCTCAGCTGTGGCCTAGTCTCAGCCTCGCCCCTCGATCGGCGTTATCGGGCGGTACTCGGCAAGTCGATGCAATATTTAAGTGCAGAGGCTGATCGGGTGATTAGACTCTTAGCAGGGATAGAGATTATCCTAAAAGACGAAATCAAAGTAGAAGAGTAATCGCTAGAATAATGGAATTGGAGTAATCATAGACGCATGTTAAAAATTGAAGTAATCACGATCCGGCATGGTTGGACCCCAGCAAATGAGGGACGGCAGTTTACAGGCTGGAGCCAGACCCCACTATCTTCTCTGGGGGTCGAGGAATGCTTGGCTAAAAGTAAAAAGCTGCAAAGAATGCAGCCTTTCCATGCAGTTTTGGCCTCACCCTTGTCCAGATGCCTAGAAACTGCAAAGCTGTTATTCCCCCAATTCAGGCCGATTATTTTCCCAGAGTTTGCAGAACGCAGCTTTGGTAAATATGAGGGCTTCAACCTCAGCGAGAATGCGCAAAAGCCTGAGTTTCAAAATTGGCTCGACAACCCGACAGAATGGCCGGAAAGCATGGAAAGTGATGAACAGCTAGCCCGCCGCGTCAATTATGGCGTGCAAAGAATTGCCAAATTGGCACGTCTTTTAAGCGAAGTCCCACCACGTGAACTCTTTTCTGAACATGTTCCGGAGGGGCAGGAACCGCTGCCCTTAGTTGCACAGGCAGCCCTCCATAACGAGCTGCGCATGGTTTTGGTGACTCACGGTGGGGTGATTAGTTCGCTGACCAATCAACTGGCCAAAACAACAGAAGGCTTAGGCCACTATCCCCAGAACCTGGAAGCTATTTGCTACACCTTCTTACTCGGGGACTCAGGCCTGGAATTTGTGAGCATGCGCTCAGAAGCAGAATTCCTTCCACAGGAGAAATAAGTACAAAGAATAAGCGATGAATCCTTTTTCAGCACTTGGTCTCGCTGCCTTTCTTCGCAGCAGTCTAGCCTTCTCTATACTCATAGCCTATGGGCTAGACTTAGTCCTGGCAGACCCTCCCAATTGGCCGCATCCAGTAAAGGGGATGGGTTTTCTGATCCAGCGCTTTGAACGAGCCTTATTAAACCCAGCACAGCCGGGGCGGCTTAAAAAGCGCCTGGGTTTTTTACCGGCCTTAATTATTCCGGCAGGGCTCGCAGCCCTCACTCAGGCGCTGATAACTGCGCTTTATTTTGTTTCGCCAATTGCTTTAATAATCCTGAGAATCTTCGTGATTTATCAGCTGCTAGCTGCAGGTGGCCTAGCTCGCGCAGCCTGGGCTGTAGCGAAGTCTCTAAAACGCGACGGACTAGCTGTGGCACGTAGCGAATTAGCCAAAATCGTCGGCCGTGATACAGCCCAGCTAAATAGTGAGCAGATTATTACTGCTACGGTAGAGACAGTAGCTGAGAATTTTTCTGATGGTGTCGTCGCTCCCTTGTTCTTTCTCGCGCTCTTTGACCTTCCGGGGATGGTCTTTTATAAGGCTGTGAACACCCTAGACTCAATGCTCGGCTATAAAAATGAGCGCTACCTAGACTTCGGCTACGCCTCCGCCAAATTGGATGATTTACTAAACTTTATCCCGGCACGTATAGCAGCCTTTTGCCTACTTTTGGCTAGCCTCTTTTCTGCTGAAAATAGCGCGCGTGCATTGAGGATTTACTGGCGTGACCGCAAGCAGCATAGTTCTCCAAATTCGGGTCAGACGGAGGCTGTGGCAGCCGGTGCCCTGGGGCTGTCTTTAGGCGGGCCAAACTATTATCAGGGCAAGTTAGTTGAGAAGCCGAGGCTAGGCGACGCCATTGAAAGGCCTGTACTGAGTCATATTCGCAGAATTAATAAATTACACTATATTGCTTCCACGATAGCTGTGCTTTTGGCAATTATCTTCGTGCGCTTAGTCAATATAGTTTAGAAATAACGCGAAAAAAGCAAAGCTAGTAGCGATGACAAGAGGTAAGCATGACAGAATCAAAATCAAATAAGCCGGCTAAAGCCCTAATGATAGTAGGCACTAGTTCAGATGCAGGAAAGTCTTTTATTGCAGCGGCTCTCTGTCGCTACTTTACAAAAGCTGGCTTAAAGGTTGCCCCCTTTAAGGCACAGAATATGAGCCGCAATGCCTATCAATTTCCTGATGGCCGGCAAATTTCCAAGGTCCAGGCGAATCAGGCCCTGGCCTGTGGTGTGAAAGCTCAGTTGGAGATGAATCCAATCCTCCTTAAGCCGACTGCTGATCGCCAGTCTGAACTGATTGTCATGGGTGAAAGCAAGGGACTTTATAAGGCGAGTGAATACTTCAATAATAAGGAAGCTTTTTGGCCTGTTGTCGAGTCGGCTTATCAGAAGCTCGCCATGCAGCACGAGCTAATAATTGTGGAAGGCGCAGGTAGTCCGGCAGAGATTAATCTTTTAGAAAATGACTTCGTCAATCTGGGCCTTGCCAAACGCCTGGGGATCCCGGCTATTTTAGTCGGCGATATTGAAAGGGGCGGGGTCTTCGCAGCGGTTTACGGGACTTATAAGATTTTAGCTGAAGACTTACAAAAACAGCTCAAAGCCTACTTAATTAATCGCTTTAGAGGTGATCTAAAAATCCTCGAACCCGGGATTGATTTACTGGCCGAGAAATTAGAGCTTCCCTGCCTAGGGGTAGTTCCCTACTGCTCAGCCTACTTGGAGCCAGAGGATAGTTTATCTGCGGCGGAAAGTCAGATTCCAGCCGAGCTCAAGAATAAAAATTTAAGTCCCGAGGACATCAGGGACTTCTATTCCCGTGAACTAGATCGCGCTGCTGATGCGGTCGTCTCTGCACTCAATATGGAAGAGTTGAAAAAGATTATTGGCCTAGATTAATTTTTACTAAGTGAAGTTAAGTAGGCTCTACGCTAGACTTTAAATTAGAGGAAAGATTCTTCTATTCAATTAGATCGCGCAGATTGACTCTAATATCTCTTAAATAGAACTCAAGCTGTAGGGCGTCTTTATCTCGGGCTAAGATTTCACGTAAATAGTAGTAAAAACTGCCTGGATAAAAGCGCCGTTCGCTTGGCGCACCCTGAACTTCTAAGCCCATTTTATTGGCGATATAGACTGCCCGGTAGAGGTGATACCTTTGTGTTACGAAAAGATAGCCCTGAGCCTTAGCTCCTAAGCTTGAATCTTCTTTTTTACTTGCTCGAAATAGATTTTCGACCGAGGCAAAGGTCGAAAAGCCCTGACCATCCTTAATGATGGCTGAGCTCGGCACAGCTGCTTCTTCAAGATAGTGCTGCATTGCGCTAACTTCGTCATAGTAGGGCGGGGTGTGATCACCAGTTACTATGATTTTTTCAGCAAGTTTTCCATGATATAACTTTGCTGCTTCTTTTAAGCGATCTTCTAAGACTAAGGAGGGACTGCCATCCTTATTCAGACCAGCGCCGAAGACTACAATGGCTGCGAATTTCTCGCTTGGATTTTTAAGATATACTTCGCTGGGCTTAATTTGCCCATGACTTTCCAAAATTACGAGGCCTGAGGGGAGGAGGATGGAGACGATTATTAGCAGGCTAAAGAAAATCAGGCTGAAGCAGCCCTTCTCAACCCAGCTATAGCCTTTCTTGGCTTGCTTTTTTACTTTAGTCAAGATCTACCTCCTGAAAATATGCCTAATCATAACATAAGATTTATCCTTAGATTCTTATGCTAATATTAAGATTGAACTATCGCAGTATAAGGGGCTTACTATGACTAATCTAATACAGAGTAGAGCAGCTGAGAAAGAACAAATTCTAAGTACGATGGCGACTGAAGGCTTTTCGCTGATCACAATTGGTGGGCGAAAGGGCATCGGTAAGGCCGAGTTACTGAGGGCCTGTTTAAAAGATTATGAGGCCACATTTATCCGCATACCGGATTTGGCAGAAGCTGGGCAAAGACAGTATTGGCAGTATTATTTCCCCGACTTTACGGATGCTGATTGGGGCGAATTCTTCCGCGACCTGGCCCAGCGCTACAAGGCGCAGCCTGGAATTTTACTGCTTTTAGATTTCGAGCGGCTCTTAAAAGTAGCGCCCAAGATTGAAGCTGCTTTAAGAAAGGCAATTCGCGAAGAATTTTTAAACAGTCAGTTAAAACTGATTATTAGCTATAATTTCAACTCTGAAGCAGAAAAGCCCAAGACCCTAGCTCGCGGTTTCTACCATCAGACTGCCGAGCTGAATTTAGACCTATATCCGCTAAGCTATCGCGAGAGCTTGGCCTATTTGCCCCACTGGTCAGCCGAGGACCGACTCTACGGATACAGCATCAGTGGCGGTGTTCCAGCTTATTTAGAAATTCTTTCAACCTATAGCAATTTAGAAGCAGCTCTCTATGCAGAGTTTCTGAAGCCGGAGGGCTATTTACAGAAACTACCGGCCTTAAAACTTGCCGAATCCCTGCGGGAGCCGGCTGTTTACAATTTATTATTGATGGCTATTGCACAAGGTTCGGAGCGGCAAAAAGATATTGCTGAGACTGCAGAAATCCCTGCCTCATCAGCAGCAAATTATCTGCGTGTCCTGCTCGAGCTCGGCTTAATTGAAAAGGCCCAACCTTACCGCAACCCCAATCCCCGTTTAATGCGCTATGCAGTTAGTGAGCCAATCTTTAGATTCTGCTTCCATTTCCTGCCCCGCCTAGACCCTCTAAGGCAAAGGGGATTATATACTGAAGCTTACCAGCTGCTGCGAGAGAAAATGCCAGCTTACTTCCAGAAGGACTTTTGCCTGATTGCTCGAGACTATCTTTTAGACTTACAAAAGTCCGGCGACTTGGAGGGGGATTTTGATGACTTTGCGCCCTGGTGGAATGAGGACGGCACGACCATTGATCTGATTGGCAGTGATGCGAATCTGGCTCTTTTAGCCGCCTGTCTCTGGTCAAATGAGAAAATGACTGTGGATAATCTGGAGAACTTGCGGCAAAAAAGTCGCCTAACTCAGCGGCGTAAGAATAAGATTTACACACTCTTTTCCAGGAGTGGTTTCACCGATGAGTTAGTTGAATTGGCAGAAAACACGGATGACTTACATTTAATCTCGCTCTTTGGTGAGGCCTAGTAGGTTGGGTAAGAAGGTCGTAAAGTAAATTAAGCAGTAGATTAAATTGACTTCCCCGTCTTAAGCTTCTAAAACTAGGATAAATTGAATTTTGGGACAGTGGGGTTTAAGATTATTAACTAGAATTATTGGAGGACATATGCGTTACAGTAGAGCTATCGATCATAAGTGGCAAAAGCGTTGGGAAGATGAGAATCTGGCCGCCTTTGACTGGAATAGGGTGGACAAAAAACTCTATGTTTTAGAGATGTTTTCATATCCCTCAGGAGCGAATTTACATATCGGACATTGGTACAACTATGGCCTGGCCGACTCCTGGGCACGAATGAAGAAGTTGCAAGGATATGAAGTATTCCAGCCCATGGGCTTTGATGCCTTTGGCCTGCCGGCAGAAAACTATGCGATTAAGACCGGAACTCATCCCCAGGACTCGACCAGACAGAATATTGAAACCATGGAGAAGCAGCTTAAAGCCATGGGCGCCCTCTTTAATTGGGAGCATGAACTGGCGACCTGCGAAGCGGAGTATTACCGCTGGAATCAATGGCTTTTCTTAAAGCTTCTCGAGCACAATTTAGCCTATCGGAAGAAGGCTCCGGTTAACTGGTGCCCCTCCTGTAATACTGTGCTAGCAAACGAGCAAGTCGTTGATGATGGTGAGTGTGAACGCTGCGGTAGTCCGGTCGAGAGGAAGCAGTTAACGCAGTGGTTCTTCAGAATTACTGATTATGCTGAGGAGCTTTTAAATCATCTACCAGAGCTCGATTGGCCCGAGAAAACTAAGAAGATTCAGGAAAACTGGATCGGCCGCTCGACCGGTGCCCTAGTCGACTTTGGCCTAGAAAAAGACGGCCAAAGCATCCTCGATGCGGATCAAGAAGCCTTAAAACTTAGTGTATTCACGACTCGGGTAGACACTTTATACGGTGTGACCTATGTCGTCGTAGCCCCAGAAGCAGAGATTACCGAGCGGTTAATTACTCCCGAACAGCGGGCCGAGGTCGATGCATACCGCGAGTATTGCAAGCACCTAAGTGAGATTGAACGCCAATCTCTAACTCGCGAGAAGACCGGCGTCTTTACCGGAAGCTACGCAATCCATCCGCTGAGTTCTGAAAGAATTCCAATCTGGACCTCAGATTATGTAATTGCCTCCTACGGGACAGGTGCCGTGATGGCAGTTCCCGCCCACGATGAGCGCGATTTTGAATTTGCTAAAAAGTTCAACTTAGAGCTTAAAGAAGTTATCGCCCCCTCAGAGGAAGCAGCTGGTGCTGAGCTTGAAGCTGCCTTTACAGAAGATGGCGTCTTAGTCAATTCAGCAGAATTCACTGGCCTAAAGAGCGCTGAGGCGAGAACGCAAATTGCCAAAAAATTGAGCGAATTAGCGCGTGGTGAAGAAAAGGTCATGTACCGTCTGCGGGACTGGCTAGTTTCGCGCCAACGCTATTGGGGCACCCCAATTCCCGTGATTTACTGCGAACAATGTGGCATGGTTCCCGTAGCCGAAAAAGACCTGCCAGTTGAACTACCCTACGATGTGACCTTCACTCCAGACGGTGAATCTCCACTTAAAAAATGCAAAGAATTTATTAACTGTGAATGCCCACGCTGCGGCGGTCCAGCAGAGCGTGATCCGGATACCTTAGACACCTTTGTCTGCTCGTCCTGGTACCAGTTCCGCTATGTTGATAATCATAATACTGAGCTGCCCTTTGACCGGGAAAAAGTTAATCAATTATGCCCAGTCGACCGTTATGTGGGCGGGGCCGAGCACGCGGCGATGCACCTTTTATACGCCAGATTTATCACCAAGGCACTCCGTGATATGGGCTATCTGGACTTTGATGAGCCCTTTAAGGCCTTAACTCACCAAGGCACTATCCTCGGCGCTGACGGCCAAAAAATGTCAAAGTCCAAGGGCAACACGGTAAATCCCGATGGCTATATTGAAAAATATGGCTCTGATGTCTTTAGACTCTACCTCGCCTTTGGCTTTGCCTATATTGAGGGTGGTCCCTGGAGTGACGAGGGTTTGAAGGCGGTTGACCGCTTCCTGAAGCGGGTGCAAAGAATGGTTAACCGACTTGCCGGAATCAAAGAGGCCAGCGATGAGCAAGATGAGGCTGTAGTAGGCGGCAGAAATCCTGCTAAAGCCTTGTCGGATAAGGAGATTCAGAGCTTTAATAAGGAGCTCGAATATAGACTGCACTACACGATTAAAGAAGTCAGTAGAGATGCTGAGCGCTTCCAATTTAACACCTCAATCGCCCGTCTGATGGAGCTTGTGAACTACCTCTATAAGTACGAGGAGTCGGTGGGCCATAGCCCTGAGTTTAAGGCTGCAGTCGAAACAATGCTGCAACTGCTCTCACCCTTTGCTCCGCACTTTGCTGAAGAGGCATGGGCAGAGCTGGGGCATAAAAAGATCATCTTCCGGAGCGAATGGCCTGAATTCGATCCGGCCAAAACCGTCCGTGATGAGCTTGAAATCGCAATCCAGATTAATGGTAAGGTAGTTTCTAGGATGATGGTTTCAGCTAGCGCTACGGCAGCTGAGGTCGAAGATTTAGTGAAGGCGGAGGCAGCCTATCCGGAATGGTTAGCTGGCCGTGAATTGATTCGCTTCATTTATGTTCCAAAACGCCTTGCGAATCTGGTCGTCAAAGGCTAGCTCGCCTACTAAGTAGCTTCAGCCAAAAGTAAAGTCAGCCTCATCTCGAAAGGGTGGTACTTATGTCAAAAGTTGAACTTAGGGAAAGATTCGAAGCTTTAGAGCAGTGCTTTAGGGAGGAGAAACTACCCCTACTGCGCTATGCTTTAAAGACCTCAGATGGCAGCGAACTCTTTCAAAACATCAGTGGTGAGCTCAGCGACAGGCATAATGTCTTTTCCGTTTCGAAGGCCTTTACTGCCTGTGCCATCGGCTATGCAGAGGCTGAAGCTAAATTAAAACTAGACGACAAGCTAATTGACTTCTTTCCTGAATTCAAAAAGATAGCTAGTCAGCGGCATTGCCAAATTACTTTGAAAAACCTACTGCAAATGCAGTCGGGTAAGAAAATTGGGCTTTTTCGCCATCATAAGAGCGATACAAAAAAGGACTACGCAGAAATTTTCTTTAGTGAAGCCTTGCAGGTCGATCCTGGAACAGAGTTTTTCTATGCAAATTTAAACTCCTATATCTTAGGCCGGGTGATTGAAAAAGTTTCTGGCCAAAAGCTCCTGGACTATCTGGACGAGAGACTCTTCACTGCGCTGGGCTTCACAGAGCTTCACTGGCAGGATTGCCCAAACGGCCATAATCTAGCCTACAGCGGTCTGGAGCTTTCAATAGATCAGATGCTGAAATTCGGTGCTTTGCTGCTCGCAGGCGGGGAGTGGGAGGGGCAAATGCTTCTTCCGGAGGGCTTTGTCGAGAGAATGCATACAGACTTAGTACCCTCTTTGCAATTTCCTGAGGCTGAGACGAGGAATGGTTATGGTTACCAGGTCTGGCGCTCAAGCTATGAGGACTCCTGGCGGGCGGATGGACTTTATGGGCAATTCATTCTAATTTACCCGAGTAAAGCTGCGGTCTTTGCTTGCCAAACTGAGACTAAGGATGATCACGAGGCTTACGATATTATAAAGCTCGTGAATCGGGAATTAATTCCGCTGATTTAAGCTTGCGCTCAAGCCATTTTAAACGAAGAGAAATTGAGTACAAAATTGAGTACAAAACAAACCTACCTTTTCTTATGAAAAAACAAAACCCCTCCAACGCTTTCGTTAGAGGGGTTTTATATGGCGCGCCCTGCAGAGATCGAATCCACAACCTTCTGATCCGTAGTCAGACGCTCTATCCAGTTGAGCTAAGGGCGC
>JAUNVR010000035.1 GCA_030537595.1 Eubacteriales bacterium | reverse complement strand
ATGTAAATACTGTTGCACCGTTTGGAACTTTTAGAACAAAAATTAGAAAATGGAAGAAGATAGCACTTTAAATCCTTTGGCAGAGAAAAACATGGCTTTTGCTATAAGCGAATAAGGGATAAGAAATTTAAAGAAGAAATAGCTAGAGAGGTTTTGCATGATTTGCCCGAACGGGAGCGGCACGCCAAAAGCAGAATAATGGCGTATATTACTCTCGCCAAACTGCGTTTATCATAGCCAAATTTGGCATAATGGCTACGAAAGGAAGGGCTCTGAAATTTGAGAGCCTTTGCTTACGAACAATTGCTTGATTTGAAACTTCCTCTTGAGATTTACAGCTTGACTGCGGAAATATACGAAGATAAAGCTAAGCTAGAGCTTTATCTTGCAAACTATCCTGATGTATTGGAAAAAATGATAGATGTGGCAAAAATTCAAGATACCAAGTCTTCAAATGTGATAGAAGGATATCGACAGGCGAATAAGTATTTGGATTACCTATTACCATTAAAGGAAATCCTTAAACACTACTTCGAATTCTTTGATTCCATCTTCATCTAAATGGTGCCGATATGATTTTGCAGATGCGGTATCATTGCTTATTCCTTTGTAAGCGTCATCGGGACATGAATACCCAAGACACCTGGCGAGGACAATAGGAAAATCAGCGTAGGCATCGGCGACAGCGGTCACGATATTTTGATCGACGACAATTGGCTTGTACTCAATGTTTTCATGCTTAATAAAAGGCAATCGCTCATTCATCTCGACGTAAAGCTGATTGGTAAATTTTTTATCATCGAGAAGACCAGCCATTGATAAAAAGAGCGGACCTCCGCAAATGGCTCCTATTAGAAAATCCGGATACGCTCTTAAGCTCTTCAAGAATTCAATCAGTTTCTTGTCTTTCAAGGATTCTCTAACGTCGCTCACTCCGGGGAGAATGAGACAATCGTAGTCATCGACAGCAAACTCGTCGACCGTCTTTTCAGGCATCACTAAAATTCCCTCTTCAGATTTTACGAGTTCTCGGCGGGTCGAAAAGACAAGCGTTGGAGAATCAAAATACCATCTGAAAAGAGCGGAGGTATTTGAGATTTCCTGTAAGCTAAACTCAGGGTAGATGAGTAAGGCAATTTTCTTTTTCATACGTGGGCCTCCATTCCCGAAACTTCTTTTAGGAGCCTTCCTGAATCGATTCTTTGAGATGATTGTAACAAAGGATTTTAACGATATACAATAATGACTATTACATGAGGTGCAAAATGGACATAAAGATTCTAAGCAAAGAAGCCATAAGAAAGGGCTGGTCAAATGATCAGAAATTCCACGTAACGGATGAGAAGGGGAAGAGCTATCTTCTGCGGATCTCCGATCTCGAAAGGTATGAAAGAAAGCAAGCCGAGTTCAATAGGATGAAAGAAGTGGCTGTACTAGATATTCCGATGCCTTTGCCAATTGAATTTGGCATTTACGAGGATGAGGTCTACTCCATTCAATCGTGGATTGATGGCAAGGATCTTAAAGACGTAATTTTGACTTTTTCAGATGCGAAGCAATATCGCTATGGAGTTGCAGCCGGTCAAATACTTAAAAAGATTCATTCTATCCCGGCACCAAAATCCCAAGAAGATTGGGAAATTCGCTTCAATCGGAAGATGGACAGAAAAATTCAAATATACATGGAATGCCCTATTAAATATGAAAAGGGCGAAGCTTTTGTCAATTATATTAACGAGAACCGTCAGCTGATAAAGAATAGACCGCAGACTTATCAGCATGGAGACTATCATATAGGAAACATGATGATTGATAACAATGGCAAGCTCTATATCATAGATTTTGACCGTGACGATTATGGGGATCCCTGGGAAGAGTTTAATCGTATTGTCTGGTCGGCGCAAAAATCTCCTTTCTTTGCCACCGGTATAGTAGATGGATATTTTAAGCATGAAGTACCGCTGGAATTTTGGAGGCTTCTTGCACTATATATCAGCAGCAATAGCCTCTCAGCTCTCCCCTGGGCGCTTCAGTTCGGAGATGAAGAAATCGCCAATATAAAAAGACAGGCGCAAGACGTATTATCCTGGTACAGCAATATGAAAAAGATTGTGCCGACCTGGTACTGCGAAAACTATCTAGAACAGGCCTGACTTATCCTAAGCGAGAAAAGAAAAATGATGTAAAATGAAGCCTTGAAAGCGACAAGAGTTTTTAAACAGTGCTTTCGCAGAAGGGGATTAGGATGAAAAAGATAATCATCAAAGAAGACGTGATG
>JAUNVR010000008.1:73588-84460 GCA_030537595.1 Eubacteriales bacterium | reverse complement strand
CAGAAACCCCGGGTAAACCTTCAGAAACACCAGGTGGAGATCCTTCAGAGACCCCAGCTGAAAAACCCTCAGAAGGCGAAACTGATCCGAGCCAAGACGAAAGTGAAGCTGAACAGCCTGAGATAGTTAAAGAGGCAGAAGTCGATTTGGGGGACTCAAGTGATCTAGATAAGGAGAAAAAGGCAGAGCTTTACCTAGAAATATATCTCATTGATAAGGAAGGTAAGCTCAAGAAAGTAAAAGTTCCATATCTTATCACCGAGGGAGTAGCAGGCCAGAAGTACAAGTTCTCAGCTCCTGAACTAGCTGGTTATGAACTGATTTCTGATCCCCTAAAGGAGCTTTTAGAAGGTGCTTTAGTCGAAGGCAGGAAGCAAATATCTGTAGTCTATAAGGCGAAAGATGCAAAGCTAAGTGAGGCTAAGATAAACAAGTTGATTGCCGGGCTTTTGGACAAAGATGGAAATTATTTAAGTACTGAAAGTGAAATCCCCGAAAGCAAACCTACGACTGGCGAATCAGAAAAAGAGACGGACAAACCTAGCAAACCGACAAAAACTCCAAAGCCGAGTAAAGAAACAAAGCCGAGTAAAGAGAGTAAACCGAGCAAGCCTGAGAAGACGGATCCTCCGAGCAAACCGAACTACAATTATCCCCAGTTTAACTACCCGCCTTATCGCCCTTCGCGACCAATTGACATGAACTTTCCGAGCGTAGGTAGACCGCAGGGGCCAAAGTTCACCTTGCCTCCCGTGATTCTCCCGCAGCAGGTACAACCGCAGAGTAGCAGAGATCCAGTTCAGCTCGACCCCATTGATAAGGCTAGTGGGCCTACCGTAAAGCCAGTTGACGATAAGCTGATTAATTTCTCCACCCAGCCTGGGGCGAGCGCTGAAAGCGAACGCCCACAGAAAACGATGAAAATAGAGCCTCAAAAGGAGCGTGAAAGTGATTCCAAAATCTTTATCTTCTTTGGCCTTTTACTCGGGCTCGGCCTGGCCGGAGTAGCTACTGCTGTTGTCTACTTTGCAGGAAAGAAAAAATAGGCTAAAAGTCCTTAATTTCAGGGCTTATTCCTTTGACAGAGAGTTTATTGCTTGTTATACTTATTTTGCAATCGAAACTTGAGTTTTGAGAGCGGGCCTGTCCCGCTCTTATTTTTTGAACTTAAGCAGTAAAAGATGTGTATAGAACAGGAAGTAGCTATGAAAAAACGTTCAGCCAGTGAAGATGAATTACTAAAGGAGCTTGAACCCACAGTAGAAAGCCTAGGCCTAGATTTAGTAGACCTACGTTTCGAGCGTGAGCAAAACAAGCTCTTTTTAAGAATTTATCTAGACAAGCGTGGTGGTATTAGTATTGACGAGCTAGAAGCTGCGAGCCTAAAACTCGACCCAGTAATTGAGAGCCTCGGCCATACTAAACACGATTACCTAACAGTTTCATCTCCCGGCTTGGATCGACCCTTAGTCAGTGATAGCGACTTTAAGCGGCACTTAGGTGAGGAATTAGCCTTCAAGTTTTACCAGAAGCAGGCAGGTGAAAAAGAATGGGAAGCGGAGCTAGTGGATTTTGACCAAGAGAATTTCAAGCTCCGTTATCAGGATAAAGAAGAAGTTCTGCCCCGGACTGCGGTAGCTCAGGTAAAGCAAATAATTCGCTTTAATTAAAATAGCTTTTGGACGCGAGTTACAAAAGATTAGATATAGTTTGGATTTAAAGGAGAACAGGGATGAATCAAGAACTACTCGAAGCATTAAGACTTTTAGAAAAAGAGCGTGGAATTGAAGCTGAGATGCTTTTTGGCGCAATTGAAGAGGCCTTAGTTTCAGCTTATAAACGTGAGTTTGATGCTAAGACGACCGATAACATTCGGGCGGAGGTTGATCGAGAGACCGGCGAGATGCGGGTTTTCTTGGCCAAAGAAATCGTCGCTGAGGTTGAAGACCCGAATACGGATATGTCCCTGGCTGATGCCAAAGCACTTTCCGAAGATTTCGAACTAGGGGATGTTTTGGAATACCAAATTAGTCCACAAGATTTCGGCCGCTTAGCAGCGCAGACGGCAAAGAGTGTAATTAACCAAAGACTTTCCCAGGCTGAGAAAGAAAGAATTCAAAATGAGTTCTCTTCTCGGATTGGCGACCTGGCCTATGGCGTGGTCCAGCGCCGTGACCGCCGGGAGGTTATTGTCGATATCGGCAGAGCTGAAGCTGTGCTGATGCGCAATGAGCAAAGCCGCTTAGATCGCTATGAGTTCAACCAGAAGATGCGCTTTTACATCTTGAAGGTTGATGAGCGCAGAGGGCGCCCAATCGTTTGCGTATCACGGAGCCACCCCAACCTAGTGCGCAAGCTCTTCGAACAAGAAGTGCCTGAGATTAGTAGTGGCGTAGTAGAGATTATGTCAATTTCCAGAGAGGCTGGCTCGAGAACGAAGATTGCCGTCTATTCGCATGACCCCAATATTGATGCAGTTGGATCCTGTGTTGGGCAACGTGGAATGCGGGTGCAAAATGTAATCGAGGAGTTAAATGGTGAGAAGATTGACATCATCGATTGGGATGCTGATCCGGTAGCTTTCATCACTAATGCTTTACGGCCGGCCAGAGTGCTCCGGGTTAAGCTTTTTGACCCTGAGATGAATGACGGTCAGCAAATTGCACAGGTGATCGTGCCGGATAGTCAGCTCTCGCTAGCGATAGGTCGTGAAGGCCAGAACGCACGCCTAGCTGCTCGTTTAACTAATTGGAAGATAGATATTAAGAGTGAGTCACAGTACCGTGAAATCCTCGAAGAAGAATTATTAGCTCAGTTCGATACTCATCTCGATGGTGCAGATTTCGAGGATGAGCTAAGTGATGAGCCGGAAGATATGAATGAGACTTTGGCGGAGGACAGCGCTAGTGAAGATCAGCCAGTTGATTTTGCAGCTGCTGTAGAAGCTGAGTTAGCAGCCGAAGAAGGCGCAGCTGAGTTCGCACCGGAGTCTTTAGAAGTTAAGGCTGAAGAGGCCGAGCTAAAAGACAGTGAAGCCGTATCAACTGAGAGCTTGGATGCATTAGAGGAGGGCAGATAATGTTGAAAAAAGATAAAGCAAATTCAGGCAAAAAAGAGCCGAGAGCAGAGGGCAAAGCTCCAAAGAAAAGTGCCAAGGCCAAAGATTTGGCAGAAATTGCCAAAGAGGCTGAAGCCGCCTTTGCTGAGCAAAATTCTGAAGCTGCCGAGCCCAAGGCTGAAGATGCTGCCCCGAAAATTGAGATGCAAGGTGTCTCAGGAAAAATTATCACCGGTGTAGTTAAAGTTGTGAAGCGTAAGCCGAATAAGGCAAAGGCCGAGCAGCCCGAGACGGAGGACAAAGCTCAAGCTGATTCAGCAACTCCTCCGGTAGTCGAGACTGTAGCCAGTCCTCCTGCACAGCCTGAGCCCAGCGTGACGAGCAGTAAAGCGAGCGTTGAGCCCGCTTCAGAAAGCCGTGCTGAAAGTCAGGTAGTGCCTGCAGAGGCTGAGCAGCCAAAGCTTAAGCCAGAAACTGCGGCCACTTCAAATCTAGATCGAGATTTACCTGTGGTCGGAGCGGTGAAGCGGATTGGCCTAGTCAAGGAAGCTCCGGCGGCTAAAGTTGAGCCCACTAAGGAAGCAAGCCCTGCAGCAGTTAAAGCTGAGCCGAAAGCAGCTCCTAAAGCTGCGCAAACAGCCCCCGCCAAGACTGCGACTACGCAGCCAGTGGCAGCCAAAGAAGCTCAAACTAAGCCTGCAGTGGTTCCGGGCCGAGTTGTCGGCTCGAAAGTTGAAGTCAAGACAGCAAAGCCAAAAGCCGAAGCGACTAAGGCTGAAGCTCCCAAGGCTCCTGCTAAGCCTTCAAGTACTGAAGCAGCAGCAAAGCCGGCTACAGCAGCTAAATCTGAGAGCGGAAAGCATGAAGCGAAGGCTCCGAGTATAGCAGCGGCACAAAAGCCGGCTGCCGAGGAAAAGGCAGCAAGCTCCAGCCGCGATTTACCGGTCAGTGTTCCCCCGATTAAGCCGGGTCCGGTGACCCCTGGCCCCGCAGGTAGCGCGCCTCGAGTTGTGGTTGACACTGGGGTCCGCCAATCGAGCTATAAGGGGCCGATTATTCGTCCTCAAGAAGGCTCATACCTGGGCAGTGATGCCGATAAGCCAGTCTTTGAAAAAAGGCGCTATGAGCCGCGGCGGGGTCGTGGCCCGCAAGGACCCAAGAGTGGAGCTCCTAGAGGTCGAGGCCGGCAAGACTTTGGCCAAGACAAGGACAAGGATGCAGACGAGAAGCCGCGCTTTGCTTCGAAGAAGCGTGCCCCGAAACGGGCAGCGACTGGCGTTGAAGCGACCATCACTGAATCAAGCAAGGATCAAAGACGCAGGACGGTGGAGCAGAAACGTCAGGATAGTAGAAGACGTTCAGAGTCTGATTGGCGTGCACATCACCAGCAGCGTGAGCGCTCCTTCGAGCAAGAGTTATTGCGTGAATCAAGACGGAGAAGACAACGGAAGAAAGCTGAGCAACGTGGCAGCAGAGCGGTGCTCACCCAGGTTAAATTACCGGAGTCTTTGACCGTTAAAGACTTGGCCGAGGTCTTAAAGAAGACATCTGCCGAGGTTATTGGAAAGTTAATGGGCTACGGCGTTATGGCTACCTTAAACCAAGAGGTCGACTATGATACCGCAGCGATTATTGCGAGCGAATTCGGCATTAAGTCCGAGTTAGTTAAGGCAGTAACCGAAGAGGATATCCTCTTTGATGACCGTGAAGATAAGGATGAAGACTTACAGCCGAGACCCCCAGTTGTGGTGGTCATGGGTCACGTCGACCATGGTAAGACTTCAATTCTCGACTACATTCGCGAAGCCCACGTCACGAAGGGCGAAGCTGGTGGAATTACCCAGCATATCGGTGCCTATACCGTGGATTTAAATGGGCGTCAGATTACCTTCCTCGATACCCCGGGCCACGAAGCCTTTACGGCGATGCGTGCTCGTGGTGCGCAGGTCACGGATATTGCAATTCTAGTTGTGGCTGCAGATGACGGCGTGATGCCGCAGACCGTGGAAGCAATTAACCACGCCAGGCAGGCTGGAACTCAGATTATTGTTGCGATCAATAAGATTGATAAGCCGACGGCTAATATTGACCGCGTGAAGCAAGAGCTGACCACTCACAACATCCTTTCGCCCGAATGGGGTGGGGATACTGAGATGGTACCGGTCTCGGCAAAGACCGGCGAAGGAATGGACGAGTTACTTGAAATGGTCCTCTTAACTGCGGACGTTCAGGAATTAAAGGCAAATCCGAACCGTCAGGCCAAGGGTACTGTCATTGAGGCCTACCTCGATCGTGGACGTGGACCTGTTGCTACCGTATTGGTGCAGCGCGGTACCCTCCATCAAGGTGACATGGTTGTGGTCGGTCCCTACTTCGGTAATGTCCGTGCGATGACTAATGATCGTGGCCAAAATATTACAGCAGCAGGTCCTTCAACTCCCGTTGAGATTCTGGGCTTACCTGATGTACCGGAAGGTGGCGAGATTTTCTACCAGGTCGAAAATGAGAAGGTCGCCAGAAGTCTGGCGGAGCGCAGGCAGCAGGAAGAGCGTGAACAAGCTCTGTCCAGAAAAGCCAACGTTTCCCTGGATAATCTCTTTAGCCGCTTGGCTGAGGGTGAAATCCAAGACCTCAACATCATTGTTAAAGCTGACGTCCAAGGCTCAGTAGAGGCGGTTAAACAGTCGCTTGAAAAGCTCTCGAATGACGAGGTTAGACTCCAAGTTATTCACGGTTCGGTCGGCGCAGTAACTGAGTCAGACGTACGTTTGGCCGAAGTTTCGGAAGCCATTATTATTGGCTTTAACGTCAGACCGCCGGCCTCCGTGGCCAGAATGGCAGAGGACGAGGGCGTTGAAATCCGCCTCTACCAGGTTATTTATGATGCAATTGAAGACATGGAGAAAGCCATGCGTGGCATGCTGGCACCGGAATTCCACGAAGTTGTTCTGGGCCATGCCGAGGTGCGCGAGACTTACAAGGTTTCAGGCATCGGTACGATTGCCGGTTGCTATGTGACCGATGGTGTTGTCCAGCGTAAGAATAAGGTGCGCTGTCTCCGTGACAATATCGTGCTCCATGATGGAGAGCTGGCCTCACTTCGCCGCTTCAAGGACGATGTGCGTGAAGTCAAAGAAGGCTATGAATGTGGTATGTCAATTGAGCGCTTTAATGATATTCGTGTCGGCGACGTCTTCGAAGTCTACGAAATCAGAGAAATTGAGCGCGAAGATATCTAAGTGAACTTTTCTCCGGTCAGAGTTTATGCTGACTGTGAGGCAAGGGAAGGAGTTACTGCAATGGAAAGACATGAGAGAGTTGCAGAAGAAATAAAAAAAGTAATTAGTCAAGTGATTCAACGCGAGATTTCCGATCCGCGCTTACCGCTGACGACAACGGTAACCGATGTGAAGGTGAGTAGAGATTTGGCCTATGCCACAATTTTCGTCTCCACCTTAGGGGATCGGGAGGATAAGAATAATCTACTCGAAGTCATGGAATCTGCCAAAGGTTTCATGCGCCGAACCCTCGCCCGGGAACTCGACTTACGAAAGGTTCCTGAACTACGCTTTAAGCTCGACGAGTCCATCGAGCAGGGGGTCAAGATGAATGCCCTGATTGATGAGGTTCTAGCTCGTGACGCAGAGTTTAAGCGGCGTCAAGCTGCGTCGGCTGAAGCTTCGGAAGCGACAGATGATGCGGAGTCGCTAGATGACTAAGCAGTATTATAAAATTTTAAAAGATTTAAAAAACAGCGAGGCCAAAAAAGCATACATTCTCCCCCATAAGCGGGCAGACGGCGATGCAATTGCGGCCTCGCTCGGCGTTTACCAAATCCTAAAGGAGCTAGGTAAGGAAGCAAAGATTTTACTCTCAGAGGAATTGCCAGCTTATTTACAGACCTTCAGCGATCTAATAGTTCCAAGGAGCGAAATTGTTGTATATCAGAAGCCCGGTGAGCTCAAGATTGAAGAAGATTATCTGGCCTTTGTTGTGGATTGCCATAGCCCTGACCGACTCGGTGAGCGAGCTGAGATATATCATGGGGCGAAGTATCTTTACTGCTTTGACCACCATTTAAGTGAGCAGGACTTGCCAGAGAACTTTTGGGTCTGCCCGGAGCGGGCGAGTGCGGCCGATATGCTTGCTGAAGTCTTACTCGCTTTGGCGGCGGGAACTTACCCTGATATCCTGCCGACAATTGACCTGGGCCCCAATCTTGCGACAGCAGTGCTGATGGGAATTTATAGTGATACGGGCGGCTTGCGCTACAGCTCGAGTGGAGCTTATGTCTATCATATCGCTGGCGACTTGCGCGAACGAGGCGCTGATTTAGAGCTAATTAGTCAAGAGCTCTTTGCAAAGCATAGCCTGGCGGCTCAACGCTTAAAGGCCAAGGTTTTAACAGACTTTTGCTTAAATCAAAGCGGGAAGGTTGCCTGGGTTTATGTGGACTACCGCAGTCGCTTGGAATTAGCTGCGAAGTCAGAAGATTTTGAGGGCCTGGCGAATGAAATGCTCGCCACAGCTGGCGTGCAAGTAGCAATTCTGATCAGGGGTCTAGAAAACGATTCTTTGCAAATTTCTTTCCGCGCCAAACCTCCTTATAATGTGCAGAAGATTGCTGCCTTATATGGCGGAGGTGGGCATTTGCAGGCAGCTGGACTCAATTTATCTCCAGCCCAGCAAAGAGAGTTTTTCCCAGGCGCAAAGTCAGTTCCCGAGGCTTTAATCAAGGCCCTAGTTGAAGCAGCTGAAGCCCAAGGTCTAGGCTAGTCTTAGAGAGGTCAAAGTGCAAAGTAAACGCTATGTGCTCGTCCTGGATAAGGAATCCGGGCCAAGTTCTTTTTCCTATATTCCTAAATTGCGCCGGGCGCTTGCACTACGGCGAATCGGTCATGCTGGAACCCTCGATCCATTTGCAACTGGTCTGATGCTCTATGCTATCGGGCCGGCCTGTGCGGCCTTGCAGTTCATGGAAGTTATGGATAAAAGCTATGAGTTGACAGCCGTCTTCGGTGAAAGCAGAGACAGCTACGACCGGACAGGTGTAATCACTGATCAACTAAGTCCGGAGGAGCTGAATAATCGCTTAGAGCAAGTCGACTGGAATCAGAGCATAGCTCAGCTCTGTGGTGCAGTCAGTCAAACCGTACCAATCTACTCGGCAGTTAAGCGAGGCGGACGTCCGCTTTACGCCTATGCCAGAAGTGGTGAAGCGGTAGAACTACCTCAGCGTGAGGTTAAAATTGAGCTCTTAGACCGTTCAGAACTGTATCAGTCGGAGGCTGGGCCAGCAATGGACTTTCGCCTTAAGGTGAGCAAGGGGACCTATATTCGCTCCTTTGTCCACGACTTAGGACTCGAGACCGGCTTGTTAGCCTACTGCCAGGACTTGCGGCGCTTCGAATTAGGCGCTATAAAACTTACTCAAGCCCAGACTTGGCAAAGCGTTGAAGAGGCTTTGGCTAAGCTTCCTGAGGCAGCAGATAGCAGCCGGAAATTAGAGCTTTTGGCCGAGCTTGGCATTTTAAGGCCAATTGAAGAGATTTTTAAATCACAGCCCCAATACGCCCTAACTGCAGCCGAGGCAAAGGCATTTTTACATGGGCAAAGCCTAGGCAAGACTGATTTTTCCGGGGAGCTGGCATTGACCTATGAGGGTGTTATACTGGGTTTTGCCGAAGCAAAAGCGGGTTTAGAAATGAAAAGTAAAAGAGTTTTCTACCAGAGTGCAGAGGTATTTTAAGGAAAGCGAGAATATATGATTTTTGCAGATTACCCATTTCCAAAGCAAAGTACAGCGCAGGCTTTAGCTTTAGGATTTTTTGATGGTGTGCACCTTGGTCATCAAGCCTTACTGCGAGAGTTAAAGGAGAAAGCTGAGCTTGCTGGCCTCGAGGCTGCGGTTTTTACCTTTGCTGACCATCCCAAAAGAGCTCAGGATGTGAACGGATTTCCTGGCCTGCTCCAGCGCCAGCGCGAGCGCTTAGAAATGCTGGAAGAGTACGGGGAGAAGGTTTACGTAGCACCAGTTAAGCGCGAGGTTCTAGATTTAAATCCAGAAGCTTTTATTAAAGAAATTTTAGTCGAAAAACTAGACACAAAGTTAATTATCTGTGGTTCGGATTTTCGCTTTGGCAAAAATGCTGAGGGCAATGTAGAGACTCTGCGTAAATATAGTCAGGTATTTGACTATGATTTTCAGCCTGTTGCAGACTATCGAGTGGGTGGAGAATTAGTCTCTTCCACTGCGATTCGTCAATTACTTAAGCAGGGTGAGGTCGAAAGGGCAGCAGAATTACTAGGCCGACCATTTACTTATTCAGGGATTGTCACCTCTGGCCAACGCCTCGGGCGTAGGCTGGGCTTTCCGACGATTAATTTAAGCTTGAGTGAGAGTCTTCTAACGGCTGCCCTGGGGGTTTATGCCTCCCGGGTGAGAATTGCTTCTAAGACTTATCCCGGCATCAGTAATCTAGGTTATCATCCGACTGTTGGTCGTGGTGCCTGGCCTAGACTAGAGACCTACATCTATGACTTTTCAGCTAATCTTTATGGGGTTGAGCTTGAAATTGACCTGCTGAGCTTTATCCGACCGGAGCAAAAGTTTCCTTCACTCGATGAAATGCAGCTTGCAGTCCAGCAAGATTTAGCAAAAGTTAAGGATTGGCACGCCGCAAATCCGCTCCCTTTATGCTAAGATTTAGGAGCCGAAGGAGAAAAATATGAGCAGCTTACTACAGATTTTTCATGTCTCATTCCCGGGACTCGGAATCAATGATTTGGAAATTAGCCGGGTGGCCTTTGAATTAAAGCTTTTTGGCCGCAATTTCCCAGTCTATTGGTACGGGATCGGTTATGCAGTAGCCTTTAGTCTCTGTTTACTGCTGGCACTGAGGCAGTGTCAGAAGGCGGGGCTGGAAAAGGATGATATTTTAGACAGCTATATTGCTTTAATGATTCTCGGTATTGTAGGCGGAAGATTGTACTACGTGCTGTTTAGCTTGGATAATTACCGGGGCAATTGGTCTGCGATTTTTTCCTTCAGAGATGGGGGAATGGGTTTTTACGGTGGAGTGATTGGCGGCATTCTCGCTATTTGCCTGGTCGCAAAGCGTAAAAAAATAAACTTGGCCAAGTTAATTGACTTTTTTGCAGTCTACCTGCCCCTAGGTCAGGCGATTGGGCGTTGGGGTAATTTCTTTAACCAGGAGGCTTTTGGTTGCAATACGACTGCTCCCTGGGGCATGATTTCTGAAGGTACAGCTGCTTATCTTAAACAGCTGGGCCCGCCGCACGATCCGACTCAGCCTGTGCATCCGACATTCTTCTATGAGTTTCTCGGCAACATGCTAATTTTTGCGCTTTTGCTTTACTTACGTAAGCGTGGAAAGTCCGACAAACCCTATTTGATTTTGGCCACTTACTTACTCTCTTATGGCTTACTCAGATTTTATGTCGAGGGTCTGAGGACAGATAGTCTCTATATAGCTAATACAGGAATTCGCGTTTCGCAGGCCCTGTCTTTACTCATGGTACTCGTTTCAGCGGTCTATCTTTTAGTGATATTAAGAAAGCAGAAGGATGAACAGATCAGAAAAGAAAGCTAAATCCGGTCTATTTATTGATCGACTCGATTACTGGTTATTAGTGCCGGTTTTATTAATGGCGCTGATTGGCCTGGTCGTGTTACAGGAAGTACTACGTAACGGCTACGGTGCTGGAGTCTATCCAGGTAACTTTATCAAGCAGTTGGGGGCTGTAATTGTCGGCATCATAATTGCTTTAATTGTGGCTTACCTAGATTTCCC
>JAUNVR010000008.1:61430-73488 GCA_030537595.1 Eubacteriales bacterium | reverse complement strand
GAGGCTTTTTCTACATCGCTTTGATCTATGGAATGCCTGTCCTATTAATCTTTAAGGAACCAGACTTCGGTACTTCTTTCGTAATCCTAGTTATGCTGGCCCTGAGCGTCTTTGTCTGGGGTATCTCCTGGCGCAAAGTTTTCCTCATTGTGATGATTTCTGTCCTCATAATTTTACCGCTCTTATGGTTTTTCTATTTTGAGGATTATCAGCGCAATCGGGTGCTGACCATTCCGTTTAGAGGGCACGATCCCGCGCTTTCATACCATACGGAGCAGGCTCTTAGGGCTGTTGCCCAAGGTGGCTTAACCGGGGATCGCTCAGGATTTGATATCTATGTCCCGGTCAAAGAGTCGGACTCAATCTATACGGCTATTTCTGAATACCTCGGCTTCTTTGGTACGACTTCAATCTTGGCTCTATCTTCGATCTTCTTTTGGCGTAGCTTTACATTGGCTTCGAGATTGTCTGAGAAGAATTATGCTTCTAGCTATATTGTAACTGCCCTGGCGGGCCAGATGGCCTTCCACTTTATCGAGAATATTGGGATGAATATCGGGCTCCTACCAATCACGGGGATACCTCTGCCTTTTATTAGTGACGGGGGCACTTCGATGGTTGTTAATTTCCTCGCCCTAGGGGTAATCCTAAATATAGCCCTAAATGAGAATTATATGAGTCTTTCCTCTACAGTTTGAGCTTTTTCCCACCACTTGGCTCCACCAAAAGTGTTTTTCTCGGCGATTTCTTCGGAAATCGCCTTTTTTTCGGCTTTTAGCTCTCTTTCTGCTCTTTAGTTAAAAATAATTAACTTGCAATTTACGTCATTTGACGGTAATATTTCAACTAAGTGGAGTGAAGTGGTTTAGAAAGAGTGAGATGTGGTGGAAAATGGTGAATTTCCTGCTGCGACTTACTCCTACAGAGCTCAAATCGGAAGAGAGGATGCATCGTGGCAACATATACTCACACCATAGATGCCAAAGGTCGTGTTATCGTCCCGGCGAGATTGCGTAATGCACTCACGGGGGTTTTGTATTTGACCAAAAGTCTCGATCCCGATTATCTAGCTGTCTACAACGAGCAGTCATTTAATGAACTCAGATTACAGTTGGAAGCTCTTTCCGGAACCGATCCCAACGTGCGTATCTTAAGACGTGAACTCTTAGGTGAAGCAATTGCCTGTAATCCTGACTCACAGGGCCGAATTTCAGTAGATGACGGTCTCTGGCAGCAGATTGGGGTTAGTGCAGGTGATGAAATTTGCTTTATTGATATGTTCGGTAAATTGGAGATCTGTGCGAAGACAACCCGGGATAAGGCAAAGGCAGAAGGCCCGAGCCTGAGTGAGATTGATCTAAGCGCTTACAACCTGCCCGGTGTCTAAGTTTGAGCACAGGACAGTACTCCTCGAGGAGACGATAGCGGCCATCCGACCGGCAGCCGGCAAGCTGTATCTAGATTGCACTCTAGGTGGGGGTGGGCATAGTCTCGGAATCTTGACAGCAGTAGATGGTAATTGTGTCGTCATCGGAATCGATAAGGACGAGACAGCCTTGGAGGCGGCCAGTGAGCGCATTAAGGATCAAGGCTATGCTGAGTCCTTTAAGCCGGTCAAGGCGAGCTTTTCAGAAGCTAAGCAGGTTCTACAGCGACTCAATATCGAGAAGGTTGATGGCGTAATCGCTGATTTAGGCTTTTCGTCACCGCAGATTGACCGAGCAGAGCGTGGTTTCTCTTATCTTCATGATGGTCCCCTGGACATGCGCATGGATCTGAGTCAGAGCTTAGATTGCCGTGCCCTGATTGCAGAAGCTTCAGCAGCAGAACTGCAGAGGATTTTCAGCAGATACGGGGAAGAGCGCTATGCAAAGGGCATAGCTAGAGCGATTGTGAAGGCTAGAGAAACTGAGCCCATTGAGCGCACAGCTCAACTGGCAGAAATAATTGCGAATGCAGTTCCAGCAAAAGTACGGCGGGAAAAGCACCCAGCCAGGAAGTGCTTCCAAGCTCTAAGAATTGCCGTAAACGGAGAGTTAGACGCCCTTGAAGCGCTTTTAGAATCAATTCCTGAGATTTTGAATCCAGATTCTAGGGTGGCGATTATCAGCTTTCACTCTCTGGAAGATCGCCTGGTAAAAGAGGCGATGCGTGATTGGACTAATCCTTGTAAATGCCCTAAGCAGCTACCCTGTAACTGCGGCCTGAAGCCTTTAGGTAAAGCTGAAAAAGCGATCAGGGCAGGCGAGGCAGAGCTCAGTGCTAATCCGCGGGCTAGGTCAGCGACCTTAAGAGTATTCAACTATCTACCGCAAGCAGATTAAAGAGCAGAAGAACTTCAGCAGAGCGCTGAAGTTTTCACAATAGAAGTAAAAACAAGAGAGGCAAAGTATTAGATGGCACAAACAAGAGGCAATCTGGCATATAAAAAAGCACAGCCTGCTCCGCAAAATGAGGAGTTTAAGCTGGAAGAATTTCGCCGGGCAAATAGCGCCTTCGCCGATCAGTTCTTTGCCGCTTATAATGCTGATGAAAGAAGTCTTGAGGAAAAGGAGCTGAGTTCCTCTGAACTTGATTATAGCTTTGCCATAAAAGCTGAGCCCGAACCGCTTAAAAGAGCCCGAAATAAGAGTAAAAAGCAGCCTTCCTACAGTTTTAAAGAAGCTGATTTTAAGGGCGGAGATTTGACTTTAGAAAGCTCCGAACCTGATTTTTCATTTGCTAAAAAGAAGATCGAATCGTATTACGATGATACCAGATATGACTATGATAATAAGGCTTTAGAAGAGGTAGACCTGTTTAGTGAAAGAAGCCTAAACGCAGGCCTTGGCAACTCGAACAGAGTTACTAACCCGCTCTCTACTGCTAGCCGTAAAATCGGCCGTTGGTTTGAAAAACAACAAGAGCTCAGCGACTATGAGCAAAGCAGATTACAAGTCGAAATGGCAGAGCGCAGTAGTGATGAGCGTTTCCTCCTGGTTGAGGAAATGGGGCCGGCTGGTTTTGATACCTATGAGTCCGCAAATTATCGGAGTCGCAGTCCCAGAGCTTATAGCCTGCTCGCCGCGGAAGAATCTGCAGAATCCTTGCTCAGGCCGAGTATGACCGCCGGCAACCTTGCTCTGATTCCTGAACCTTTAGATGATCAGGAGCTTTTGAAAAAGTTAGAAGAGCGGAAGGCAGCCGAGGAAGATGAAAAGGCTGAGCGCTCTTTGGAGCTTGAGGCCCTCGAGCAGAAAATTAACCTGCGCAGGCTATATCGCGCCTTAGGTGTGAAGCGTCTAGCTGCAATTATGACTTATCTTTCTTTGGTCTTAGCAGTTGGCGGAATCTTCATTGGACTTTTGACTCGTCAGGCAGCAATTGTTGAGGCGAATTTTGCAATTGCAGATAAGCGTGCTATGGTGCATGAGTTGACTGCAAAAAATCATGAGAACTATGAAGAGATTATGGAGATGTATGATTTGAACGAATTGCGTTTAAAAGCAATGACTGAACTCGGCCTGCGGCCGGCTTCGCAAAGTCAGCGGATCCATATCTACTTGCCTGAGGCAGACCGTTGCATTTTATACAGTAATGAAATAGGCGAGAAGAATTTGGTTAAAGAGGATATAATCGCATTTGATTATCTTAATTACCAGAAGTTGGAGCACTATTTTGATGGTGTAGCGGGTATCTATGACTAGAGATAATAAAGGAAAAAATAAAAAAGAGCAGCCAAGAGTAGATGCTAAAAGGACAAAGGGTCAGCGGCCGCCGCAGAGTAAAGCGCAGGCTGCTGCTCCTTCACGTCAGGCTAAATCTCCGGCCCGGCCTCAGGGCAGTCGGAGCAATCCCGCACGGAACAAGGCGCGGGTTAATAAGCCAAGCCTAGTCAATCCTCCGCGGCAGAATCGGGCAGGTCAGGAGAAGAATCTGCAGCCTGAAGCTTTGCATAATCAAAAGCGGACTAATGCAAAAGTTCTAAAAAAGTCTGAAACAGCAGCTAAAAAGAAGAATTTTTTTAGCCGCAAAAAGAAATTACATCCCGACGTCAAGACATCCTCATCAAAACGACTGCGTAAAGAAGCCAAATTGGCCAAGGCTAAGGACAAGGCGGAGCAGAAGGCTGAGGTCGATTTATTAATTGGGGATACCAGAGTTCTACGAGCTAGCCCCCTACGCACAGTGCGTGAAGTACGTGAGGCTTCTTACGGCTTCTCCTTAAAGAGTATTTTCTTTTCGGTTGCAGTGGTTCTACTAGTTTCTGTCTTAATTATAGTCGCCTTATATCGTTTACAAATTAAGGACCACGAGGAGATTCGGGCAGAGGCTGCTAAGCAGTACTATGCCCGGAGCCTGGAGTTGCCAACTCGAGGTGACATCTACGATCGGAACGGCTTTAAATTAGCCTCAACAACTTATCTTTATCGTGTTGGGATTACACCAAAGCATCTCTACTCGAGATCAAAGTCTGTAGAAGCAGATGAAATTTATAGTAAATTAGCCGAGCTTTTAAATCTTAGCTTTGACGAGGTAAAAGCTGCAGCTCAGGATGAGGATGCGGCCTACATTCAATTGACCAAGGATTTGACCTATGAAAAAGGCCAGGAGCTTGAAGAGTTTTTAGCTGAGCATCAAATCGGCGGGGTCAAAATGGATGCCGAACCACATCGAGTCTACTTTAATGATGATTTAGCCTCACAAGTTATTGGCTTTACTTCGACCGAGGGTCAGATTCTAAAAGGTCGCCTGGGCGTTGAATTATCCTATGACGATATCCTCAGCGGTCAACGTGGGTATACCTACGGCGCGCGGATGAACTATGGGGACTACGGAGCGATGCCCTTTACGCAAAGTTCAAGCTTGGCAAAGCGTGATGGTTCGCATCTCTATTTGACCATTGACCGGACGATCCAGAAAATCTTGCAGGACCATCTTGAAGAAGCTTGCATCAAATATGCGGCAACCGAGGATGGAATGGCTGTTGCTATGGATCCATATACAGGTGAAATATATGGCATGGCGTCTTACCCCTATTTCCGTTCTTCGGATCCGACTGGGCCGCCGTCAAAGTTTGATGAGCGGACTTGGGAAGAGTTCAAATTTGATAATCTCAAGAACTTTAGTGCCGAGCCCTATCCGAAGCGTGACGGCCAGGAGCCTAGTCAGGCCGAGCTTGCACAGTGGGAACTCTCGCAAAGAAAGATTACTTACCTCTCCAGCTCAGTTTGGCGTAACAAGGTAATCTCAGACGTTTACGAGGCGGGTTCTACATTTAAGGCAATTACCGCAGCGATTGGTTTTGAAGAGAATGTGACCAACGAACAGGTCTCCTACAACGATGCGAAAATCCAGGTTCTGGATTATTGGATTTCCTGTTATTCCGGCGATCAGGGCCATGGTTATGTGACGATGGAAGATGGCTTTGCCCTAAGCTGTAACCCAGTCTTCGTCCAAATTAGCTTGCAGACTGGAATTGACAAGTTCTATGAATATGTCGAAGCCTTTGGCTTCAGAGAGCCGACCGGGATTAATCTACCAGGTGAGGCGAATTGCATTTTCCACGACAATCCGACCTTGATTGACTTGGCGACCCTGAGTTTTGGCGAGCAATCTTCGGTTACTCCCTTGCACATGATGCGGGCATATGCCGCACTCGTGAACGGCGGTAAGCTGATTACCCCGACAATTGTCAAAGAAGTTCGCGCCCAGGACGGAGAATTATTGATGGAAGCTCCGGTCGAGGTCGCTCGTCAGGTAGTTTCCGAATCCACCTCGGCGCGGATCAGGGAACTGATGAAAAAGATGGTGGACATTAGTGTTAACTATACGAACGCAGGAGGCTATAATGTCGGAGGCAAAACCTCCACTTCAGTTGACGAGGCCACGGGCTATACAACTGTTTCCTTTATGGAAGCAGCGCCAATTGAACACCCGCGCTTATTGGTAATGTTCATTGTGCAAAAGCCTGAGAACCCTGCGGTTGGTGGAGTTGAAGCTCAGGTCCTCACGATGGATGCGACCTCAGAGATTCTGGAATACTTAAATATTGACCGTGATCTCAACGAGGGAGCTGGTAGTCAGGCTGTAGTCCCGACCATGATGCCGGGAATTATTGGCATGACTTATGAGCAGGCTGCTGACTTTTTGAAGTGGCGCAGAATTCCCCTGCGGATGGGCTCAAAGGAGATGAGCAAGGACGACATCATCTCAGCCCAAAGCCCGGCTGAAGGTTCGACAATCTTCCCGGGTAATGCAGCATATGTGTACACCGAGGCCTTTCCCAAGGTGGAAATGGTGAAGATGCCAGACTTTAGTGGCAAGAATGCCTTTGAGTGCATCACCGAGGCTAATCGCTCGGGCCTGATAGTCAATTTTGAAGGTGATATGAAAGGTACTTGCTTTGCCCAAAGAGCAAGTTACATCCTGCCGGATGATCCGACAGCGACAGAGAATATAGTTGAGGAACCAGGCTATGAATTACCGAAGGGTTCAATTGTTCGCCTGGCCTTAAGCTTGGAAGGTGGTCTGAACGAATGACCAGATTTATACCCGCACAAATTGCCTCCTGGACGGGGGGCATCTTGCTCCAGACACCGGAGCACCAAACCCAGACTGATCGATTCTACCGTGGGATTTCCACAGATAGTAGAAAGTTACTCGGGGGTGAAATTTTCCTCGCCCTCAGAGGTGAGCGCTTTGATGGTCACGACTTTACGCAAGAGGCCATTGAAAAGGGCGCTGGCATGTTAATTCTGGACGAGCGCAGTGAGGAGGCGATGAAGCTTTATCACAAACTCCTGCGTGGTCAGGATGTGCCTGACCTACTGCTCGTTGAAGACACTTTGGATGCCTATCAAAGAGTTGCGGAAGGTTACCGCCAGACCCTCTTGGCTACCGTCATTGGAATTACTGGTTCAGTTGGTAAAACTACGACCCGGCGGATGATCGCGACGGTCATCGGGGAGCAACTGCGCTGCCATGAAACTGAAGATAATAAGAATAACCAAATCGGTTTACCCTTAACTCTTTTAGAGGCCGTAGACCAAGACCAGGTCATTGTGGCTGAACTGGGCATGGATCGGCCCGGAGAGATTGGTGTACTTTCAGAAGTTGCCCATCCGGATATTGCAGTGGTGACGGCCATCGGCTATTCACATGCAGCGCAACTCGGTACCCGGGAAGCGATTTTGGCCGAGAAGACTGACATCATCAAGGGGATGAAGCCGAATGGTTTAATCCTACTTAATGGTCAGGACGAGTACTTAACTGAATGGGCAAAACAAGCAGCGCCCACGAGAGCAATCTGGCGGGTCAGTAATGAAGCTTTGACCACAGATGAGATACCCGATTCCCCAGTCTTTTGGGCGGAGGACGTCGAGGTAGATTGCCAGCAGACCAAATTCAGACTGCGGGCTAGCCTGGATCCTTCATTACAGCACGAGGTTGTGATCCCCGCTCCGGGTAATCACCTGGTTAGAGCGGCACTCTTTGCTCTGGCTTCGGCTTATTTCCTGGGTCTGGATATGGATCAGGCTGTGGCTGGCTGCGCCAAGTTTAAGAATACTGGTGGACGTTTGCGCCTAATTGAAACTCCCCAGCATATTTTAATTGATGATAGCTACAATGCTTCCCCTGAGTCAGTTTCGACAGCTCTGGATACCTTAACTCTGGTTGCTGGTGAGCGCCGGGCAATTGCTTGTATTGGCGGGATGCGCGAACTTGGCAATTACCAGAGCGAGCTCCACCGCCAGATTGGACAAAAAATCGCTGGCTTAAATTTAGCTGCAGTCTATCTAATCGGTGAAGAGGCCAAGGATATTTTAGCAGGAATGCAGGAGGCTGGTTCGGCTATAGCCTGCGCTCATTTTGAAAGTAGTGAAGACGCGGCGAACGCCCTATTACCGGAGCTTAAAACTGGTGATGTCGTGCTCTTAAAGGGTTCGCGTTTTTATGAGGTTGAAAAAATTGCCAAAGCCATTTTGGCGGCTGAGGAGTAGAACTTAGATGCTAGATTTAAAAGCAATTCTTTTATATATGCTGGCTTTAGTGATTCTGGGCCTGGTCTGTGGTCACTTTGGATTGCGGATCTTAAAGCGCAAGGCGGCTGGTCAGGAAGTCAGGGAAGAGGGTCCAGAAAGTCACTATAAGAAATCTGGGACAGCAACTTTTGGTGGTGCCTTTTTCATCATTCCGCTCGTAATTGCAGCTCTTGCTAGCTTTTATTTCCCCGCTTTTGGCCTGTTTAGACTCTTAGTCCTTGGCATGCTCTTATTTGCCTTAATTGGCTTTGCAGATGACTACATTAAAGTTTACGTGCAAAAAGGCGGGCTATCTGTGCGGCAAAAGACAGTCCTGATGCTTATTGCTGTCTTTGCCTGCGGCATCTATTATCTCTACTTCCTAGCAGAAGCAGCAGTCTTTAGGCTGCCTTTTGTGGGCCGCAGCCTCGAGATTAGCGGCCTTTGGAAGATAGTTTATCTACTGTTTACAGCCGTCTATCTCTACTTTATGACAAATGCAGTGAATTTGACCGATGGGATAGATGGCCTCGCTTCTTCAGTCAGCATAATCGTCGCTTTGGCGATTGCGGTGATTAGCAATAAGCTCGGCTTAGCTGATGCAGCCAAAACTTCAGTAATTTATTTTGCCCTAGGACTGGCAGCCGGATTAATCGCTTTCTTGTATTTCAATCGCCATCCGGCCAAAGTCTTTATGGGTGATACTGGATCTTTGGCCCTGGGTGCAGGAATTGCCTTAGCCTTCCTTTACTTAGGTCTACCTTGGGCTCTCCTATTTGTAGGCTTTGTCTATATTATGGAGGCTCTCTCAGTGGTCATTCAGGTGGCCTACTTTAAACATAGTGGCGGCAAGAGGATTTTCAAGATGACTCCAATTCACCACCACTTTGAATTGAGCGGCTGGGGCGAATGGAAGATAGTTGCTGTGTTTTCACTAATTACTCTAGTCTTATCCGCCGTCGCCTATTTGATTATTTAGGCGAAGCAAAAACGGGCTGGTTTAAGGCTTAAAGATCAGGCCTTCAGAAGCTATTTTGACTTCGAAGAACTGAGTAAATATGGCATAATTTTAATTATGAGATCTGGCACTGAGGAGCAATCTAAAGTGGGTAGAAGAAGGTAAAAAGACCGCAAGGTCGATAGAAAAGAGGAGACTATGCCGGGTAAAGTTGCAAAAATGAAAATTCAATCTGGTCTAAAATTGGCCGAAGATAAAATTGGCCAAAAAGATATTCTGCAGGAGTTAGTTCAATACCGGCGAATGCATGGGCCACTTTTAATTTTAACCATCCTGCTACTGGCTGCGGGCTTAGTTATGATGTTCTCAATCTCTCTTTCTTCATCCCTGATTCGTTCAGCCCAAGATGGTGCGCCAACAGCCTTGTATTTTTTCAAGCGACAACTGCGCTTTACGGCTCTGGGGGTCTGTGCCATGCTCCTAATCGGGCGCTTCGTGCACGTTAGAAAATTCAATCGGCGCTACATGGCGCTTTTAGCCTATCTTGCAACGACAGGCCTTTTGGTTTTAATTAAAGTAAAGGGTCGGACAATTGACGGAGCGCAACGTTGGCTCAGAGTCTTCGGTCTTTCGCTACAGCCTTCAGAAGTTGCAAAGATTGCTGCAGTTTTCTGCCTAGCCTTCTATTTTTCTGAAATTCGGTCACTGCGCAGTCGGGACCAGATCCAGGCAAAGGGCAGGTGGGCAAAGTACGGACTCTTTTACCATGCCTTTATCGATTTTACCTTTCCGGCAATGGCGATGGGCTTATGGTTATTCCTGATCCTATTACAGCCTCACCTTTCAGGAGCAATCATCTTCTCATTGGTGGTTTTGGCTTGCTTTTTAGTCGCAAAGATTCCCCTGCGTTCTTGGCTGGCTGGAGGCATGCAGTGCTTAGCTATTCTCCTGGTTTTACTCCTCTTGGTCGCAATCTTCTTCCCGATGATTAAGCAGCAGAGCCTGACTGAGTTCATAGGCCAGCGTTTTGCCCATGTTAGTAGACGTTTAGCAACTCACGATAGCCCGGATGAAGCCAGTGCTGATGAGCTTTACCAGGTGCGCCAGGCGAAGCTTGCGATGGGTGCTGGTGGCTTAACTGGAGTCGGTTTTGGTCAGGGTCGCCAGAAGTTCAATTACCTGCCGATGAGCTATAACGACTATATGTTCCCAGCCCTGGGTGAGGAGCTCGGCTTCTTAGGCACCACTATGGTTTTGGCCGGCTTCCTCCTCTTTATGTGGTTTGGTTTAAGTATTACAATTCGAGCCAATTCTCTATTTGCCTTAATCATAGCCTGGGGTTATACAATGCTGATTACGATACAGGCGATCTTACATATGGTTGTAACCTTGGGCCTAGTTCCAGCGACTGGCATTTCGCTGCCCTTTTTCTCTTATGGTGGCTCATCGAATTTATTCTTCTTAATAGCAGTTGGCCTGATTCTCTCAGTTTCGCGGACAGCACAGCGTTCACCAAAGGAATTAAGAACAGCCCTAGGCTTGAATTCCGAGCGCAGTTTTAGACAAAGAAGTAGAACAGATAGAGTTTCGGCCTCAGCTCAGCAGTCGAGTATGAAGACTCAGCGCAGTAAAAAGAAATCTGCAAATAAACGGAGTCAAGGCAATAGTTTAGGCCGCTTGTACCGTCAATTCACGGCAGGGAAGAGCAAGAGAAATAAGCAAAATACAGAGCCAAAGCAGACTCAGGAATTAGAATACCCGCAGCTTAATCCGCCGCCCGTTGAGTATCGCAGCAATGGTGAAACTGCTTCGCCGTTTAGTAATCGTGGCTTCGCGCGCTCCAGAAATTATTTAGATGCGCAGAAACGGCGTAGTTCATAATGTCAGAGATGAAAGCACGAAAGCTGGTATTTGTAGGCGGAGGAACTGCTGGACACATCTATCCCACCCTTGCAGTAGCTACTGCCTTGCGTGAGCTTTTGCCGGAAGCAGAGTTCTACTATGCAATTTCGGAAGATGGTCCGGAGCGGGATTTGGTCGACTGGAAAGAATTCAAACGCCTAGAAATCAACGCGGCGAGAACGCCATTAAAGAAAAGTGGCTATCCTGCCTTCGCCTTAAAGAACACACAGGGGGTCTTATCTGCCCGCAGAGTCCTAAAAAAACTTCGTCCCGACTTAGTTTTTGCGGGTGGTGGTTTTGTCTCTGCTCCCTTATTAGCGGCTGCGCAAAGTCTCGGCATAGCTAGTTATTTACACGAGCAAAACGCAATTCCAGGTCGGGTGACTAGGCTGTTTTCGAAAAAGGCGAAAGCCGTGTTCACCTCATTTCCTGGAACGGAGAGTGCATTTCCTGCTGGGTGTAAGATTCGCTATACAGGCAATCCGGTCCGGGGAGAATTTTTCAAAGCTGAGCGCTCAGCTTGCCGGAAGCAATTAGGCATTCAGGCAAAGGAGAGCTGGCTTCTGGTCCTCGGCGGAAGTTTAGGCGCAAAGGCTCTAAATGATTGCATTGCTGCCTTACCAGAAACAGCTGGTTGGTCCGAGTTTAAGCAAAGACATCCAGGCTTCAGAATTATGCTCGTTTCAGGCTTGGTCAACTCCCGTATTTTTAAGGCGGAATTTGCTGAGGATGAAATAATTTCAGCCAGTAATTATGTCGATAGTAAGCTTTGGATACCAGCTTCAGACCTAGTTTTGGGGCGGGCCGGGGCATCAATACTGATGGAACTTGCTGCCTGTCAAAAGCCTGCAATTATTGTGCCCTTCCCGGAAGCTGCAAATGCTCATCAGGATGCTAATGCAGAGTTATTTAAAAAGAACGATGCCGCAATTGTCTTGCAGCAAGACAAGTTAAGTCCGCAGGCCTTGTTGAATTTACTAGACGAGCTATTAAAGGATCAAGAGCGCAGAGCGATCTTGAGTCAAAACATTGCATCTCTGGCGAAGCTAAATGCTGCAAAAGAGATTGCAGACATAGTAGTGAAGGAGCTATAGTGTCATCTTCTCGAGGTCAAAAAAAGCAAGAGCCAAAAAAGATCAGGGAGCCTAAGCTAAAAGACGCAGATGGCAGATTTTCGGAAGCGCAAAATCTGAGG
>JAUNVR010000008.1:54941-61330 GCA_030537595.1 Eubacteriales bacterium | reverse complement strand
GCTGCTAAGAAAGCCACTGTGCAAAAGCCTGCCGTTAATCAGAGCGCTACTAAAAAGCCTGCTGAAAAAAAGACAGCAGCCGAAAAGCAGAAGCCGAATAAGCCCAGTGAGAAAAAGTCTTCTGAGCAAAAGTCTGCAGCCCAAAAGCCCAGTTTAAATAAGCCTCGAGAGTCGAAGCAAATACAGTTCAAAGAGCAGGCTAAGAAGGATATTAAGCATGCTAAAGAAGAGCAGCTAAGTAATCCTGAAGAGCTCATAAAATCCATCGACAAGGCAGAAAACGAAGCCCCGATAAATCTAAAGGCTCTTTTAGATCCAAGAGTTAGGCGCCTGATTGTTCTCTGTGCCGTCATTATGATGCTAATTTTATTTTTCACCCTGCCAAGCTTCAGGATAAAGAAGTTCACTTCTACACCCCTGCGCTTTGTCTCAGAAGGCCAATTACTCCAAGAAAGTGGATTGAAATATAATCAACATTTCTTAACTCGCCTGCTTAATCCGGACTTTGCGAAGACCCTCCGCGGACGCTATGTCAAAGCTGAGGCACGGCTGAAGGCAAAATTTCCTCAAATCAGAGATGTGGAGATAAAGCTTCATTTCCCCAACACAATTCACTTTACAGTCCTGGAGCGCCTGCCGATAGCAGCGATTGAGATCCCTGACGGCATTGTCTTAATGGACAGAGATGGAATTGTTTTAGGCCTAAAAAATACTATTCCCCAGGGTGTTCCAGTGATTGCTGGCCTGGAAGTTCGGCAGGCAAAGATTGGCGACAAACTTGAAGTTGACCTAGAGCGCGAATTAAATCGGGCTTTAAGCATGCTCTCAGCCTTAATTGAAGCAGATGCTGCCAGTGCTGGTGAACTTCATTTAATGCCGCTACTTGAGGAATTACGTCCTGGGGCATACCAGCGTGTGGTAATTAAGCTAAGACTTCCTGCGAATAATAAAAGCCTGAATTTATCCTGTGCCCAGAATGATTATTTGACTAAGCATTTTGTCTGGCTAAGAAAGGTCATAGCAGCCGGCGTCTTCGATGACCGGGTTCCCGGAACCTTGGATTTATCCGGACGTTACCAGATCTTTAAGCCGCTCGATAAGCGAGGCGAAAAAGAGGTTTATCAATGGGATGGAATTCCGATTGATCCAGCTCCGCAGGCTCCAGTTATGCCCGTAGAGGAAGAACCCCTCGAGTCGGAATGGAGCGAGGATGCATGGACTGGAGAATACGGTGATGAAATTACATATGGTGATGATTTAGGCTATTCAGAGTAGTGCAATCACATCAGGATGTAATGATGTTACATAATAAATTGACTTTTAGCCAAATTGCAACTCAATTGTAATACAAGAGCTTGTTAAATGGCTGTAAATAGCATAAAATCAGGTGTGAGACGGCCTACGAGCTAGATGCTTGGGAGAAGATGAGACTCAAGCCGAGCGTTGCATTAAATTAGTTAAAGAAAACTGTTTTATGCATCCTAAAATTGTTTAGTTATGAGGAGCGTCAATCCTGTACATTTCCTAAGGGATGAAAGGAGTGGTCATTTTGGTAGACTATCAAATGGGTTTTGGGATGGAAGATGAACATTACGCGACCATAAAAGTAATTGGTGTTGGCGGCGGCGGATGTAATGCTGTAGATCGGATGATTGAGTCAGCAGTACAAGGTATCGAGTTCATCGCTATAAATACGGATAATCAATGTTTGCAGCGCAGTAAAGCACAGGTCAGAATTCAAATCGGAGAAAAAGTAACTCGCGGTTTGGGTGCCGGTGCTAATCCTGAAGTGGGCCAAAAAGCTGCAGAAGAATCGGCTGAGGAGATTCAGCAGGCAATAGAGGGCACTGATATGCTCTTTATTACCGCCGGAATGGGTGGTGGAACCGGTACAGGTGCCGCACCTGTAGTTGCACAAATCGCCAGAAGGATGAACATCCTGACTGTTGGTGTTGTGACCAGACCCTTCCGCTTCGAAGGTGCACGTCGGGCTCAGAATGCTGAGCGCGGAATCAGAGAGATGGAGCAGTATGTTGACTCCTTAGTAATCGTACCTAACGATAAACTCTTAGAAATTGCTTCTGATGACACATCGATCGATGAGGCCTTCAGTCTCGCAGACCGGGTCCTGCGCTTTGGCGTATCCTCAATTTCAGACTTAGTTGCTGTGCCGGGCTTAATTAACCTCGACTTGGCAGACGTTAGAAGAGTCATGACAAATGCTGGTATCTGTCATATGGGTATTGGTCAGGCGGCTGGCGAGAGTCGTGCTGCAACAGCAATTCGTCAGGCAATCAACAGTCCATTACTGGATACAACGATCGATGGGGCACGCGGTGTTTTAATTAACTTTACCGGTGGCCATGATATGAAGATGAGAGAGGTCGACGAAGCCGCGTCTGTGGTTCGCGATGCTGTCTCACCTGAAGCAGATATCATTGTTGGTGCAGTTATTGACGAGAACATGCAGGACGAAATTATGATTACGGTCATTGCCTCAGGTTTCGACGGTGAGGCCAGACCGCGGCAGAAGACAGCTCAGACTGGCTTTGCGCCAGGCTTTGCATCGAAAACTGCCCAGAGTGGTCGCCTCGATAACGAGCTGCCGGGTTTCCTCCGTGGCCAAAGTAATACTCGGAGCGAGCAGCGCCAGGATGGCGGTTTTGGCTTGAGCGCAGCCCGTCCCCAGGATAATCGCGGTAATAAATGGGGCAGCTCAAACAGCAGAGAAAATGCTGAGATGGCCGACTTAATTCAGAAGGTCAGTCAGTCTACTCGCCAGAGCCAAGAGCATGCAACCATGGATGCTGATCAGATTGGCCAGGCCCCGCGTAAGACAGAGAACAAGAAGCAAAGCGGCAGAATCCTGCCTTGGTTCTTGCAGGACAATGATGAAGAATTTGACGACTAGTCAATCAATCCTAATGTAGAAAGAGCCGGTTGCTTTAAAACCGGCTTTTTTTTACTAAACTTAGGCCTTCTTAATATAGTGAAAGGTTTTAATAGAGTGATTGGAGGCAAGAAATGCGTTGCCCTTTTTGCAGTAATATAGAAGATAAGGTCATAGATTCGAGACCTACAGACGATCACAGCGCAATTCGTAGGCGGCGCGAATGCCTAGCCTGTAAAAAACGCTTTACAACCTATGAAAAGCTCGAAAAGCTAGGCTTTTTTGTGATTAAAAAAGACGGTAGTCGACAAGACTTTGATCGCGGAAAGTTGATTCGTGGTATCCTTAAATCGTGCGAGAAAAGGCCGGTAAGCAGGCAGCAAATTGAGGATTTAGTCGACAGTTTAGAGCAACATGCCCTGAATCAGATGCGGCGGGAAATCCCCAGCCAGGAGCTCGGTGAAGCCGTACTTTCTCGCTTGCAAGACCTCGACGAAGTAGCCTATATCCGCTTCGCCTCAGTCTACCGAGATTTTCAGGATATCGATTCCTTTGTAGATGAGTTAGCGCGGATTCGCGAAAGTGGTCGAAGTCGAAATAATACTGACAAAGGAAATCAAGATGCAACACAAGATATTGATTGTTGATGATGATCCAAATATTTTAGAATTACTTCGCTTATACCTGCAAAAGGAAGACTTTGCTGTCTGTTCAGCGATGACCGGAGAGGCAGCTCTACAAGAATTTCGCGCGCAAAATCCAGAGGGAATCCTACTCGATTTAATGTTACCGGGAAAGTCCGGGCTAGATGTGCTCCGAGAGCTACGTCGGGAGAGTGATGTACCTATTTTGATTTTAACGGCGAAAGGAGACACGCTCGATAAGGTCGTTGGGCTCGAATTAGGCGCCGATGACTACATTGAAAAGCCCTTCGAGCCAAAGGAGGTAATTGCGCGGCTCAAGGCAGTTTTAAGAAGGGCCAGAGGAGAGCTCGACCCGCGTGGTGGCGAGCCTGCGGCAGAGCGGGCGAGTTCTGAGCTGCTAAGCCTGGGTTCATTATTAATTGATAAACGGGGCTTTAAGGTAACTGTCGCTGGAGCGGAGGTGGAACTTGCTCCGAAAGAGCTAGAACTATTAAGTTTTCTAGCCTCACATCCAGGCCGGGTGTTTACCAGAGACCAGCTGCTTGACAGCATTTGGGGTCTCGATTATTACGGCGACAATCGCACGGTTGATGTGCATATCAGGAGGCTGCGGGAGAAATTAGACTTTCATCCGCATCCGGACTGGGAATTAAAAACTGTTTGGGGCGTCGGTTATCGGCTCGACCTTCATCAGCTCTAATTAAATTATGGCCAAAAGCAGAGTCCAAAAAACAATTTTCAAACGTAGCTTTATCCAGCTATCCTTGGCGATTCTGCTGATTTTTTCTGTGCTCGGTTTCTCCTACCTCATAATTTTTAAAGAACTCAGTGAAGCGCAAATGGAAACTCAGTTACTAAGGACCTGCGAGGCAGTTGCGGGCGAGTATGAGAAGGCATTAAGTTATGACTACACTGAGTTAAGCTCAGCCGAACCTCTGCGCTTTGCAGCTTTTGCAGCCCGCTCGACGAATAGCTTACTCTGGTTAATTAATGCTAGAGGTGAGGTAGTCTATGCGAGCGGCTTCCCGAGGGCCGCTGAAGAAGCCTTTGGCCGGGATAATAATTTGCCTAAATTACCTTCAGAGCTATTAAACCAAAGTGGAGAAGGGCTGTCTCACGGTAAGCAATTTAATTCTTATCTCAGCGGAAATGCCCGCTGGCTCTCAGTTTCTTGGCCTTTGGAGTCAGACCTGGGTGGCTATGTGGGGGAAGTTTTAATCCATAAGGAGGTTACGCCGGAAGAATTACCGGGTAACTATCTACTACAAAGTCTACTGATTTCGGTCGGCATTGCAGTTGCTGTGGCATTTTTGGCGATTACCCTCTTAGCCCGGAATTTAACCATGCCGATTTCTGCCTTGGCCCAAACTGCAGAAGCAGTTTACCACGGAGACTTATCAGCTAGGGTCGAGCTTAAAGGCTTAGAACAAAGCTTTTTAACTAAGCGAGAGCTCGAGGCCAAAGACCCACGTGACGATGATTTGACCCTCTTGGTCAAAACCATGAACTCACTAATTGCTTCCCTCGAAGAAGAAGAGCTGGACAGACAGAGCTTTTTAGCTTCTATTTCACATGATCTAAGGACGCCTTTGACTACAATTAAGGGCTTTGTTGAAGGTATTTTAGATGGGACCATACCCCTAGATAAAAGTGCATATTATCTAGCATTAGTTAAGCAAGAAACAGTACGCATGCAAAAGCTGGTTCAGAGTATTTTTGACGCTTCCTTGTCAGAGCGCAGAGAAATGCTAGATTTGACCGACTTTGACTTAAATGATCTGCTAGTTCGAAATATTGAGGTTTTGGAAACTGAGATAAAGGCGAAGAATCTGAAGCTTTCTTATGAGCTCTTTGGCAGCAAGAGTGATGGGCGTCTCGAGGTTACTGCTGATCCGCAATTAATCCATCGAGTGATTGCCAATCTTTTACTTAACGCCATTCACTTTACACCTGAGCATGGAGAGATTTTAGTTAGCACGGGACTTGCGGAGCGCAGCGGTTATGTCGAGCTTCGAGTGGAGGACAGTGGCCCCGGTATCGCTGAGGCCGATCAAGACTTAATCTTTGATCGCTTTTATAAGGTTGATAAGTCTCGTTCCAGCCAAGGTTCTGGCCTGGGTCTATTTATTGCAAGATCGATTTTAGCCAGACATGGTGGGAGTATCCGCTACTTCGATTCTGAACTAGGTGGGGCCGGTTTCTGCTTCGAGCTAGAGCAGGCTAAGAGTCATAAAATCTAACTGTTCATAAATATTTAATTTATTCTGTTTAGAATTAGGTCATTAGATAAAGTTAGGCAAAGTTTTGCTTTTTATAAATGGCAACACAGTCATCGAGGAGGCTCTGATGAAAAACTTTGATTTAAAACAGTCTTGGCGGAAGATAATCGCTTCCGTTTTAGTCATAAGTCTGTGCCTCATTGCATTTTTTCCCCTGACTAAAGCACAGTCAGCGGATTTGCCCCTAAGTCGTAAGTTAAAAATTACAGAAGCCAGCTCTGAAGCTGCAGACCTGGCCATTCAGTTAGCAGCCAATTCGGTCTACACCCTTGAAGTTTTATCTAGTAATTTAAATGGCGCCTGGCGCATCAGGAACAGCGGTACCGCGATCCTCCTTGATGAGAGCGGATATTTCCTGACCTTAGCATCTTCTATTGCACAAGCTTGTGATCGTGAAGGAAAAATCAAGCCGAGGACAGTAATCCGCGTCTCCAATGCCTTACCTAAGGCTGAGTTCGAGTGTGAATTGCTAGCCCGTGATTATGAGACTGACCTGGCAATCTTAAAACTGAAGCCAGGTCAGAAGGCTAGTTCCTTACCGACCTTGGATTTGGAAAATTCGAGAGCCGTAAGCCT
>JAUNVR010000008.1:52771-54841 GCA_030537595.1 Eubacteriales bacterium | reverse complement strand
CCAGCCTACACTGCGGGCTTAAATGAGCGCGAGATCATTATCGAAGCAAATGGTGAGAAAATCGAAAGTTTTGACGACTTTTATAAGATTACAGTGGAGCTTAAATCTGGAGATTTGTTAAATTTAAAGCTGAGCTGTGAAGATGGCAGTGTCAAAGCATATAAAATCTATGTCAAAAAGATGCCCCTTAATTAAGCACTGGCTTCGAAGCTAAGCGCCGATAATCCTAATTTAAGGCGAGGATTTTTGTCGCGCCAAACTTTCATCTATAATAGCCTCATGCCTAGAGAATCTAAAACAGCAAAAAAAGCACGTGCACTAAGAATTATCGCAGCTTTAAAAAAGGCTTACCCAGAAGTTGAGTGCACCTTAAATTTTGACTCCGCCTGGGAGCTTTTAGTTGGTGGAATCTTGGCCGCACAGTGCACAGATGAAAGAGTAAACAAGGTAACTGCCGAACTTTTCCCACGCTTTCCGAACTTAGAGGACTATGTAGAGGCCGAGCTTGAAAGCGTTGAAGAGATGGTTCGTAGCTGTGGCTTATACCGGAACAAAGCTAAAAATATTAAGGCTTCAGCCGAAATGCTCATCAAGGATTTTGACGGCGTAGTTCCAGATAGCCAGGAAGATTTAATGAAGTTACCCGGAGTCGGCCGAAAGATAGCAAATTTAATCTACTCTGATTACTACGGTCATCCCGCAATTGTCGTCGATACCCATTGTGGTCGGATCAGTCGGCTTTTAGGTCTGGTCAAAGCTAGCGACCCGGCGAAAATTGAGCAGGAGTTGGCTGCGATTTTACCGAGTGAGGAATGGACCGATTGGGGGCACAGATTAGTCACTCATGGTCGAGTTTGCTGCAGAGCAAGGAAACGGACCTGTCTTTTATGTGCTGTCAATCGGGATTGTGCTTATGCGCAGGCCAGAGCGGATGAGCTAAGTGAGCGCTTAGCTGAAGGAGATTTAGAACATGATTTTTTCCGGCGCTGAAAGTTCATTCTTAGCTGCTCCAATCACTACCCTGCGCGGAGTTTCAAGCAAACGTCAAGCAGCCTTCAAGCGGCTTGGCATAAGCACTCTTGCTGACCTTTTATATCATTTTCCGAGAAGCTATGAGGATTGGAGTAAGATCACAGCCATTGCAGATCTAGAAGTCGGCCAAGCTCAAGCGATAAAGGCAGTGGTTGCACGTAGTGGCAGTATTAAGTCTAAGGGCAGGTTAAAGTGGTGGCAGTTAGAGCTCGAGGATGAGAGCGGAAGAATAAATGTAACCTATTTTAATCAGCCTTGGCTAAAGACTAAATTGCAGCCTGGCTCAGAATTTTATTTTTACGGCAAGGTTGAAGCCCGAGGCTTTTTCAAAAATCTAAGTAACCCGGCATTTTGTACTGCAGAGGAGTGGGAGCGGCAGAATATTTTTCCGATCTATCCTTTAACTGAGGGGATTGGCCAGAATTTTATGCGCCAAGTAATTGCCTCGGTCTTGCAAAAGGACGACGCCCTGCGTGGGATTGCAGATCCTCTACCTAAGTCGGTTCGGAAAAAGTATAAGTTAGCTGAGCTCAGCTATGCCATAGAGCGCATTCACCAGCCCCAAGATGCAGAGGATTTAGCCATAGCGAGAAGAAGGATTGCCTTTGCGGAACTATTTTTAACCGGGGCGGCACTCAAGCTCTTGCGTGAACGTAGATTAAGTGGAGAGCTGGCAGCGAAGATTGAGCTCGGAGCCGAGGAAAAAGCAAAGTTCCAGGCCCTGGTCGAAAGCTTACCTTTCACACCAACCCACGGGCAAATTGCCGCCTGTAATGATATCTTCAAAGATTTACGCCAGACTGTACCTATGAATCGTCTGCTTCAGGGTGATGTCGGCTCAGGGAAGACGGTTGTCGCCCTTCTCGCAATGTACTACGTAGTTTTGGCAGGTTATCAAGCTCTCTTTATGGCGCCTACTTCGATTTTGGCGAATCAGCACTACAAAACATTGCAAAAATTTCTAGAGGGGACAGGTGTACGCCTAGGACTCTTGACTGGCGGCTTGAAGCAAAGTGAGCGAAGAGAATTAAAGTCAGC
>JAUNVR010000008.1:0-52671 GCA_030537595.1 Eubacteriales bacterium | reverse complement strand
GCAGAAAAGCCAGCCGGGCGTGGGACTGTAGAAACTTATACGGTACGAAGCGGCGACCTGCCTAGGGTTAATGCTCTAATCGAGAAGGAGCTAAGCGCTGGAAGGCAGGCTTATGTGGTTTGTCCACTACTTGCCGAAAGCGAGAACAATGAAGCTGAGGCGGCTGAAGAGGTGTATAAAGAGCTCAGTCAGAAAGACTTTAGAAATTACCGCCTGGCCCTCTTATATGGTGGGATGAAGGCTGAAGAGAAAGCTCAAATCCTACTTAGCTTCCTTCGTAAAGAGCTTGATCTCTTGGTTTCTACCACAGTTATCGAAGTAGGAATAGATAATCCTAATGCAAGTATAATGTTGATTAGAAATGCAGAGCGCTTTGGTTTGGCTCAGCTCCATCAATTGCGTGGCCGAATTGGGCGGGGAGAATATCGCTCGCTCTGCATTTTACATTCAGATGTGCCGGAGGGCTTAGCGAGGGAAAGACTCAGGACACTGTGCCGAGAGGATGACGGCTTTAAGATTGCCGAGGCTGATTTACAACTGCGTGGCCCGGGGCAATTTTTTGGCACGCGTCAGCACGGAATTAATGAGTTTAAGCTGGCCTATGCTTATGCGGACGAAGACTTGCTCTCGGAGGTTGAGCAAGCCTTAGAGACTGAGTCTTTAAATGATGCAAATTTACGTGCAGCTTTAGAAAAACGCTTTCCGGAGTTGCAGCATGGTGAAACACTATAGTGAGGGAAGGCAATGCCTAGAGTTGTGAGCGGTAAATTTCGTGGAATTAAACTCCAGACCCTGGCCGGGGATAAGACTAGGCCGAGTGGCGACCGGGTGAAGGAAGCTATTTTTTCCCAGCTCAGCCCGAGGATTTATGCGAGTAGGTTCTTAGACCTCTTTTCGGGGAGCGGGCAAATTGGCCTGGAAGCTTTATCGCGTGGTGCCTCGCTCGTGGTCTTAGTCGAGGAGATGCGCCAGGCTACGAGAGTGATTGAAAAGAATCTTGAGCTGTGTAAACAGTCGAAAACTGCATTATCTGATTTAGCTTCTAAGTCTGAGGCTGAGCCGAGTCTCTGTCTTTTGCAGATGACGGCGGAAAAAGCTGTAAAAGTTTTAGCCAAGGCAGGTCTTAGTTTCGACTTAATCTACTTTGACCCACCCTGGTCTGAACTAGCTAGTTTAGTTAATAAATTAAGCCTAGACCTTAGAGAAATATCTTCAGCAGATGCAGTTTTAATTATCGAATCCGAGGGGGTCTGTCCTGAGCCCCAAGGTTGGGAGCTAATTGCGAGTCGTAGTTACGGGCGTACGCTGATCAGTAGATTTAGGAAATCCGACTCTCTTTAATGAATTTTAATCATGTATGATAGCTATGAGGTGAGCTTGTTATGAAGATAATTTACCCGGGTAGTTTCGACCCTTTTACAAAGGCCCACGAGGCGCTCTGTCGTAGAGTTTTGGCCTTTGCCGATGAGCTAGTTATCCTGTTTGCAGAAAATCAGGAGAAAAACTCATATTACAGTCTAAAGGAGCGGATGGCCTTCGCCTATACTGCCTTAAAAGACTGTGATAAAATTAAGATTGATTCTTGCCCAGGGCTCTTGGCTGACTATTTTCGTGAAAGTCAGGCCGATGCAGTCTTGCGCGGACTGAGAAATACAAATGATTTACAATATGAGCAAAGTATGGCTGAGGCAAATCGGCTGCTTTGTCCTAATTTGGAAACAGTGCTTCTCTTGTCTTGGCCAGAACATTCGTGGATGAGCTCCTCACTAGCCAGAGAGTTGGCGAGCTTTGGAGCTCCCTTGGAGGCGATTTTACCAAAGGCGGTAATTGAAGCCCATAGCAAAGAACTATATCGCCATTGTAAAGACCGTGGTGAAAAGGAGTAGACATGGATCAGGATTATACAAGAAGCCGACCCGATTACCCACAGATTGATCCGCCGAGAAGGCCGGCTCAACATACTGCGCCGGTGCGCCGGCAGCGCGTGAGTGAGGCCCAGTCTCAGGAAACGATGCCACAGCGACCTCAGCGTGAGCTCCAAGCGCAGGCAGAGGCCGAACGCCAAGGTGTAGATAAGAATATCTTTTCGGTGCTGAATCGGATGGAAGATCAGGTGTCAGAGGCGAAGAAAATGCCTTTTTCCGAGCAAGTCCTGCTTGATCGAGAAGAAATGCTCTTTATGATTCGGATGATCCGAGAAAATTTACCCGAGGAGCTGCGTCAGGCCAGATGGCTTTTACAGCAGAATAGGCAACTGATAGCTGAGGCTAGAAAAGAGGCCGAACAGATTATGCGTGAGGCTGAGCAGCAGATGACACGGATGATCGACGAGCACGAAGTGACTCAGCAGGCGCAGGAAGAAGCACGGTCAATCCTAACTGCAGCCGGACAGAGGGCAAAGAATATCGAGCACCAGGTGATCGATTATGCGAAGAACGTACTAATTGACTTAGAAGATCAGTTGACCGAGATGCTTGTCTTTATTCAGCGAAATAAGAAGGAGATTGAACAGTGAGATTAGGATTATTCTTTGGTGGAGTTTCCAGCGAATACGAGATTTCACTGAAGTCTGTAGCCTACGTTCATTCTTGTTTAGCTGAGCTGGAAAATATTGAGATTTGCCTGATTGGCATCAGCCGTGACGGAAAGTTTTATCACTATACTGGAGCACCCGAGGCAATTCCGGAAGATCGCTGGACTGAGGATTCAGTTAAGCAGATTTACTGGAACCTAGACCCGCGTGATCCAGGCTTTTTCACGGAGAGCTTTACAAGTTATAAATTCCACCCCTTAGATTTAGCCTTCCCTTGTGTGCACGGAGCCTACGGCGAAGATGGCAGTTTACAAGGGCTCTTTGAAATGCTCGATTTACCCTATGTGGGAGCGGGTATTCTAGGCTCAGCAATCTGCCTTGATAAGGCCGTTGCAAGACAGCTCTTTGACCAGCTCGAGATTCCTCAGGCTAAATGGTTATGGTTACGTAAGCGCAGATACGAAATGGATCCAGAAAGACAAGTTGAGCATATTCTCAAGAACTTGACTTTGCCACTTTTCGTCAAGCCTGCGAATGCGGGATCTTCGGTTGGGGTCTGTAAGGTCAAAAATAAGAAGTCTTTAATTGAAGCAATTGAAGCTGCATTTTACTATGACAGCAAGGTTGTGATTGAAGAAACAATAGTTGGTCGTGAACTGGAATTAGCTATTCTCGAGCTCGGTGATGAGACTCGTAAACTGGTAGTTTCCCCAGCTGGCGAGATTGTTTCAGCCCATGAATTTTACGACTATGACGCGAAGTATGCGAATGTCGGTTCAGAGTTAGTGATCCCGGCTTCACTCCCGCCGCAGTCTTATAACGAGATGCTGGAATATGCTAAATTGGCATTCCGGAGTGCGCATTGTCATGGCTTGGCCAGGGTCGACTTCTTCTACACAGCAGATGGCAAGATTTATCTCAATGAAATCAACACTATGCCTGGTTTCACTGAGATCTCGATGTATCCGAAGCTGATGGCAGAGGCTGGGTACCCAGGTCCCGCGTTAATGAGCGCCCTGATTGACAATGCACTCGCCGGTAAGAATTAGCTAACAAAGGAGGCGAAGATGGCGCCCCTTAAAAAAGAGCTCAAAGACAGCTCCAGACTGTCTTTTGGCCTAGTTAGTAGCATCTTTTTACTGCTGCTATTAATCTGCAGCTTGCTTTTTGGCTGTAAAGATAATTCCTTTTTAAAAGAAGAAAGCACGGTTTTACCCGTGGATCAAGATGCTGAAGAAATCCCCGCAGATCCTGAAGCTGACTTGAAGTTAATTCTTGAGCTACTCGAGCTCGATCAAGCTGAGGAATTGTATAAGAAGGTTCATCCAGAATCTTTACAGCGCTATGGTCCTGAGCAAATCATCGAGCGGCATCAGAAAATTCATCGGAACTTAGGCGTTACTTCGGTCAATTACGAGCAGGTAGAATTAATTAATGAAGTTCCTGAGCAGGCAAAAAGGATTTATCAGGCCAAGGTCAAAATCCAAACTGCCTTTGGTTTAATTGAGCGCAAGGAAAGTTTCAGCCTAATCTTCAACCCTAAGTCTGCACGCTGGGAGCTGCAATGGCGGCCTAATTTAATTATCCCAGGTCTACATGAGCAGGGCACTGTGCGCGTCCGCGACTTAATTGCTCAGCGCGGTGAAATTTATGATTGTCATGGGGAGCTTTTAGCAGCGAACGCGACTGCTTATAGATTAGGGATTGTTCCTGCTGATTATGAACGCAGCTTAGACTCTGATTTGGCGGACTTTCTAGGCATTGATGAGGCCAAAATCGAAGCTGCTTTAAGCGCTTCCTGGGTTAAAGACGATAGCTTTGTGCCCTTAATTACAAAGGCTGAGATTAGTCCAGAAGAATATGCCAGATTGCGTGATTTTAAGCTGCGTGTAGAAAGCACATATAGCCGCAGTTATCCGCTCGCCGAAGCAGCCTCAATCTTGATCGGTTATCTCGGACAGCCGAGTGAAAGTGATCTGGCTAATTCGGAATATGCGGATTTGAAAGCTGGACAATTGATTGGCAAGGCGGGTCTAGAAGCCCTATTTGATTCCAAATTACGTGGTAAGAATGGCTATCAAGTTTATATTACCGGAAAAGAAGAAGTAATTTTAATTGAAGAAGAGATGCGTGAAGGTGAAGACTTACACTTAACAATTGATGCGAAATTGCAGCAAGCCTTACACGAAAAACTGAGTCAGCCTGATGACTCCTTTACAGCGGTCGCCCTAGACCCGAAGGATGGTTCTATCCGGGCCTTGATTTCAACGCCTGCATATCGTCCAGACCTCTTCTTAGAGGGCATTAGTAATGAGGACTACCAGGCCCTATTAGAAGATCAGAACCTACCTCTTTACAATAAATTCAATGCCCTATATACTCCCGGCTCGACGCAGAAGTTAATTTCTGCGATTGCCTTGCTTAGCGATGGCACGATTGATACCCAAGATCGCATCTCAATCAAAGGGAAGAGCTGGCAGAAGGATGGAAGTTGGGGTAAGTATAAAATTCGCAGAGTGGAGAAGATTGAAAAGCCACTGAACCTGCATGACGCACTAGTTTATTCAGATAATATTTTCTTTGCGCAAATGGCAATAAAAGAGGGAGCTGAGAACTATCTAAAAGCTTTAGATAAGCTCGCCATCGGGCAGCAGTTTAAGACAGCCTATCCCTTCTACAGATCTACTATCTCAAGTGACGGAAAACTGGATTCAGAGCTCCTTTTAGCAGATACTGCATACGGGCAGGGTCAGTTACAACTGGCGCCCCTCGATCTAGTCGCAGTCTATGCGGGCCTGGTAGATGCAGTTATTCCAGAGCCGAAGCTTTTCCAAGAAGAAGAGTTTCCGCCGAGGGCTGAACTGGACTTGAAAAAGTCTGAGCTGGCTACTTTACAATCTGCAATGCGCGAGGTTGTCAGCGTACGCTATCCTGCTTCGATGGAACGGAAGGGAATGGAAATTGCAGGCAAGTCGGGCACTGCTGAGCTCGGACTGGATGAAGATGATAAAATGAAATATAATAGCTGGTTTGTAGGCTATGATCAGAAAGATCCACGGGTCGTTCTCGCGCTCTGCCTATTCAATGCGCAAGAGCATGAGAAGAGCTACTGTCATAAAATTTTTGCTGATTGCTTGGAACTATCCAAGACTTTGAAAGAGCAAGATTAAGCCAGTGGCTTTTTCGGAAAGGAGAAATCCCGATGTTAAAAAAGACAATTATACTTCTTTTGCTGCTGTGCTTTAGTTTTACACTTTTGGCCGCTTGCAAAGATAATAAAATTAAAGATGAAGGTAGTAAGCTAGAGGCGATTGTGACACAGGAGCCTCTACCGGAATTGAGTAAACCCAGTGCGAGAGTGGAGGCTGATCCGACAGCTGAGAAGTCTGAGGACGAAGCTGCGGCCAAAGCGTCAGAGGAAGCCGGAGAGCAGGCTGATGAGTCAGATGCTGAATCAGATGCAAATCTCGCATCAGAGAGTAAAGAGGAAGCAGCAGAGTCTGATCAGCAGACTGCGGATGAAGCGGAAAAGAATGATCAGGCTGCAGTAAGTGATCCTGCAGCTAAGGAAGAGCAGGAAGAAAGTGCAGAAAGCACAGCTCCTTTAAGTCCAGAAGAAATTGCAAAAGAAGAACTGACTGAGCCAAAGCGCTTAATTCCTAATGAGGAAAAGGTCCCCCTGAGCCAGGTCGATCCAGACTTGAACACAGGTGTAGTCGGTCACCTCACACAGCAGTTTTTCGAGCTGGTTTCAAGCGACCCACTGTACTTTAGTTACCGGGAGTGGAGTGTGGCTAAGAAGGATGAGGAAGCCAAGCAGATTCAAGAAATGCTACTGCTTTTATCTACCGACCGAGTTTATTTAAAGCTTCAAAAGGATGGGGCAGAGACAATTATTGTAAAGCCGGCCAACTCAGCCTTCTATCTTTTAGACCGCGAGAGTTATGCTGCGGTCAAAATCGATGTAGAAAGTAAAGTTGCTAAGCAAATTTCTGCTTATGCCTTTGCCCAGCTCAATGCTAATGCTCAGAAACTCGTCTTTACGGGTTCTGGGGAGAGTGAATTCCATGGGCAGAAGGCTGTGTTTGAAGAATTCAGAAATGGCCGTACAGGCTATGTCCGCTATTACTTCTCTGAGGCCGGAGTGCCTCTAGGTCACAGGATTATCGAGAAGGGTAAACTAGTCAGTGACATCGAGATTATCGAATTAAAGAATGAGATTGATGAACGCTTCTTCGAAATTCCTGCGATTTATGAAATAATCAACGATTAGCAAGAAGATGGATTATACAGAGCTCAGTTTTGACCGTCTTTCAGACTTCGATCGGCAAGGCCAGGAAGCTGTCTTGGCAATCTATCGTAGTGGGGGGATTGAACTCGATCCTCAGATCAAAGAAAGATATGTACTGCGTAAAGCCGGTCAGATTATCGGCACTGCTGGGCTGGCCGGGCGCAGTCTACGTTCAATCGCAGTTGCGCCGGAGTTCGAAGGCCAGGGCTACACTGCCTACATGCTAAGCCGAGTAAAAGATAAGCTGATTTTAGAAGATGCTAATGCTCCAATTTTCATCAGTACTAAATCTGAGGAAGCGGATAAATTTATCGCCTTGGGTTTCAGTAAATTGGCCCTGGTCGAAAATGAGCCGGGCCTACGAGGCTCAGCCTTACTTTATCATCCGCAAGCAGCCTTTCCGGCCTATTTAAAAAAACTTCAGGACGAGAGCTTTGAGCGCTTAAATAAATATAAGCCAAAGTTAAATGAAAGTTCTGCCTTGGTGATGAATTTAAATCCTTTGACCAAGGGGCATTTAAAACTAATTGATCTTGCCTTAGCAGAATCGGCCGTGCTTCATTTATTTATTCTCTCGGCGGAAGCAAGTAGTTTTCCTTTTGCGCTCCGACGTAAAATCTTGACGGAAGTGGCAAAGTCGAGGCCGAGGCTTATTGTTCACGAAACTGGCCCATGGCTAATCTCCCTAGAAAGTTTCCCGGGCTATTTTTACTCTGATACAGAGGAGGCCTTGCGGAGCCAGGCGGCCCTGGACGAAGCGGTGTTTGCCCAGATTGCAACTGCCCTAAAGATTGGTCGGCGCTATCTAGGGACAGAGGAGCTGTCCTGGGAGACTTCAATTTATAATCAAACTCTCCTCGCTCGGGCCAAGAATTATGAGCTTGTCTTAGTCGAGCGTTTTTGTAGCCCCGATGGAAAGATTATCTCTGCAAGCCGAGCTCGGGCGATTCTTGCAGAAGCCCAAAGTAGTGGGTTGAAGAGCGAGCAATTAGAGGAGTTAAAAGAGATTTTGCCCGAGGAAAGTTTAGCCATTATTTTAAAAGAATATAGCGAATTAAAAGGTCTCCGTTAGCTTAACGGAGACCTTTATTCTAAGCTGGAATTAGCGTTAAAAATTAGCGTGCTCTAGATGTGCTCAAAGCGGGCAGTGAAGAAGCGCAGCTGCTTCGGCTCATAGCTGAATTTCAGGCCGCGAATATCTTCCTTATGCTTATAGAGCTTACTGACCGCATCAATCACAATATCCATGTGGGCATATGTGTAGACTCGACGCGGGATGGTTAAGCGGACTGTCTCGAGTTTCGGGCGATGGTTTTCACCAGTATCTTTATCGCGTCCGGCTGAGACGATACCACGTTCCATGGAGCGTACGCCAGATTCGATGTAAAGCTCATTGGCCAAAGCCTGAGCTGGGAATTCTTCTTGGCTGAGGTGGGGGCAGAAGCGGCGAGCGTCGAGGAAGACGGCGTGGCCACCGACTGGTTCAATAATCGGGACACCATTAGCCTTCAAACCCTCACCAAGGTAGCGGACCTGGAGTACACGGTGCTGAATGTATTCAAATTGCATCGCTTCTTTTAGCCCGATTGCCATAGCTTCCATATCGCGTCCGGTCATGCCACCATAAGAGGGCATACCTTCAAAGACGACGACTAGCTCTTTTGCAGCCTGGAATAATTCGTCATCATTCATGCAGAGGAAGCCACCAATGTTGACGATACAGTCCTTTTTACCAGACATGGTGCAGCCGTCAGCATAGGAAAACATTTCTTGGACGATTTCTTTAATGCTCTTATCTGCGTAGCCTTCTTCTTGTTCCTTGATAAAGTAGGCGTTTTCAACACAGCGAGTCGCATCGTAAAAGACCTTGATGCCATGTTTATTAGTCAGCTCGCGAACCTCTCTCATATTCTTCATGGAGACGGGTTGACCACCTGCGAGGTTAACAGTAACTGCAAGACAGACATAGGCGATATTCTCAGCGCCCTTTTCTGCGATTAGGCGTTCGAGCTTTTCGAGGTCGATATCTCCCTTAAAGGGTACGTTGAGCGCTGCATCGTGTGCCTCGTCACGGATAATATCGACAAAAATACCACCGTTAAATTCCTGGTGGAAGCGGGTGGTTGTAAAGTACATGTTTCCTGGGACATACTGCCCTGGTTTAATTGCGACACGAGAGAGCAGGTTTTCTGCTCCACGGCCTTGGTGAGTCGGTACCAAGTGTTTAAAGCCAAAGATATCTCGGACAGTTTCCTCGAGATGCTTAAAGTTACGGCTGCCCGCATAGGCTTCGTCGCCTATCATCAGACCGGCCCACTGACGATCACTCATTGCATTCGTGCCGGAGTCAGTGAGTAAGTCAATATAGACATCCTCAGAGTCAATTAAAAAGGTATTGTAACCTGCTCTTTTAGCAACTTCTTCACGCTCTGCGCGGGTGTTCATTGTAACTGGTTCGACCATCTTAATGCGGAAAGGTTCTGCCGGATACTTGCTATAGTCCATTCTCGTAATTCCTCCTAAGAGATATTTGAGCGTGAAAGTTTTTCGCTCTTTACTAAGCTAGCTTAATATACTAAAAAAATGCTGTCAACGTGGAAAATTCCGTCAAATCTTACAAATAACATCACCCAGTTATCAAGCTTAAGTGAAGCCTTAAAGAGCCAAATCATGGCTAAAAATTGAATCGGACTTATCCTTTGTCATCAATCTGTTATAATCGGGAGGGAGATTTAGCCGGTAGACCCCGGCAGGAGGCTTTATGAATCCTTTGTTTGGTTTAGAACCCTTAGATTTTATTTTTCTGATAATCGTACCCTTAGTCTTATTAATCGTAGGGCTAAGCTCAATCGTCATTCACAATGGCAGAAGACGCAGAGATTTAGCGATTGTGGCTGAGCTAAGCGAGCGAATTGCTGGCTTCAGAGGGCGGACTATGGATAATCGTCCGGCGCTCGAAGAGTTGATCGCTGAGCATCCAGACGGGGCGGTAGAGCAGGCTTTATCGAGGCTTTTACGTGAGGCTGATTTAAAGTATGAAAATCGCTGGTTGCCACCTTTGGAGCACGAGCTGAGGGCTGAGCTTTTACCGGAGTTCGCAGTGATGGTTGAGCGCAGAATGAAGCTTATACCAGCCTTTTTAGCTGCTGGTTTACTCTCGAGCTTTGTGCTCTTTTTGGCCGGAAAGACAGAGAGTTTAGCTCCGGCTGCCTGGTTACCGACTGCAGTTGCAGTTTTACTTTCCGTGATTTTCCTGCTTTCAGATAAGCAGGGAGAAAGCCGTTCTAAGGCTGCAATGGCAACCCTGATGAGTAGCTTAGCTGGAGCTTTCCCGGTCTTCAATGATCGTGCCGGGGTGGCCTTATTAGTTGAAGATTTACTGAGCCACGAGAGCAGCATGCAAAGAGCCTTTAATGATTTTAATGAAACTGCCAGATACTTAGCAGATGCAGAGTTTTCTGCTGGGATTGAAAAAAGTGTGCGGCAGGTGATGAGTCAGGAGATTTCACCTCCGATTAAGGACTCAGCAAAACTCCTTCACGAGCTATCTGAACGCCTAATTGGTGAGCAACGTGAGGGCATGCGGAATTTGGCCGGAGAATTCTCACAGGCTGTAGCAGCTGAATTGAAGTCAGAATTGAATCCGATTGCCACTGAGCTGTGCCAGCTTTCCGAGCTAATTGCGGATACGCGTGAATTTATCCATGATTCTGTGGCAGTTTTAGAAACCTCTCGTCAGCAGAACATCGGCTTAAATCAGGAGTTAACTGAATCCTTACGTCTGATGACCGTGGCCAAAAATGATTTGGCGAACGAGATGAATGAGATTTCTGCAAATCTTGAGATTATCAGTCGGACTACAGAGAAAATGGCCGCCATCTATGCGGGTGAAGAGGCACGCTTGGCCGATCGAATTAAGCAGTTGTCCAGCTCAATGAATAGTGCCTTCAACACCCTAGTCCAGGCCCTAGAATCTTCGGGCAAATCACTCGAATTAGCAGCCACTGTGCGGAGCGATCAGGAAGGCCAGAATCAAGCTCTGGTTGCGAGCTTAGAAGCTGTCAGCAATGAGCTGAACGTGGTAGCTGAAAGCCTTTCACATTCGAGCCAAAACTTCACACGTGAGTCTGGTGAATACGTCAATCAGACACTACAAAGCTTCGACAGTGGTCTGGCAGAGGTTGTAGAGCGACTAATTTTCACTGCTTCTGCAATCCGCGATGCCGTTGACGCCTTGCCGGTAGCCCTACGTCCCAATCGAGAATAAAACGAGGTTTAGCAATGCCAGAAGGCGATGATAAGCAGATTAAACGTCCCTTAGATCAGTTCCGCGAAGACGAGTTATGGCGGCAGATTAATGCCGCTCATGCTCGTAAAGCAGGTGCGCCGGAACGGGCAAAAGAACCGGAGCAAGAACTGAAGCGGCAGCTGGAAAAGAGCTCGGAAGAGCTTTTCGCAAGAAGTCTTGAGGAGTCAGAGGAGCTCGACGACTTAGCTTTTCTGGAGGATAAGGAAGAGAAGATCAGAGATTTTGTCCACTCCCTGTACCGCGGAGACGAGTTAAAAGAGCAGCGCGACCCCGGCCCACTAAGAGAACCTAGCATTAATCCTATTGATTTAGAACCTGGCGAGGCAGAAGATGAGCCTGTATTCGCTGGATTAGATGCGGGCGAAGAAAAGTGCTCAAGTCAGAATCAGTCGGAAGAAGGTACGCTCTTGTTTAAGGAGTCGCAGGAGACTGAAGCTAGTGAGGTCGATAATGAGCCCTCGGCCAGGGCGGCGCAAGCAGAAGAAGCGGAAAGAACCCAGGCTGGTATTCGTAAATTTCGCCTAGGACTTGCTCCACGAGCCAAGCGGGCTGAACAGCATTTAAACGAGAGCTTGGAGAGTTTAAGTTCGCGCTTAAAAGCTGAGACCGAGGCGCTAAAAAAATCTGCTCAGGCGGAAGATTTAGAAGCGAAATTCTTAGCCGAAGAGGCCGAGCGTGAAGCTTCAGCTAGAGAATTCGAAGCAATGATAAAGGCTGCAGAAAGCGAAGAGGAGATGAAGCCTGAGTTATTAGCTGAGGATACATTTAGTAATCGGATGCCAGAGTTCACGATGGACGGGACTGCTAAGACCAGTAGTGAAAACCGGATAATTGGTAGTGAGCTACTGAACCAGCAGGAAATTGACTTGCCGGAGGAGCTGGTTCCTGAGCCGGAAGCAGAGCTTAGGCCAGGGCTGCGCCCACTTAGAATTAAGACTCCGGAGCTAGAGACGGAGAGAAAAGATGTAGAAGCTGGAGCAGAGCTTCAGGAATCAGAGACTAAAAAAGACTCAGCCACTGATTCTGCCTTCGAGTCTGAGCCTGAATCTCAAACACATCCACTTCTAGAGGCAGAGCCTATAGCTAAGCCCAATTTAATTCGTGGGCCAAAGCCGATGCCGGTCAGTGGCAGCCAGAATATAATTGCAGCTGAGGAAGGGCAGAAGCGAGAAAAAGCGCATCAGGAATTTCAGGAGTCTTTAGCCCCCTTACGCCAAGCAGCCATAGATCAAACTGTACAGAAGCTTCAATCAGGAGCACTTGCACCGCCTTTCTATGTGCCACGGCTACCACGTCAAGCCTCCTCCTTTAATGAGGCGTTAGACTTTGCACGCAGGCTACACCCGCTGCCTCGGGAGATGCAGTTGAAACAACAGCCAACGCATCGGACCTGGCTGTTGGCTCAGTTGAATCACTGTAATAATCAGGAGCGTTTATCGCGATTTGCTTTTTCCTTAAACCATGAGGACTTAGCATTACTGTTCCCAACCCTGGCCAGCTTAAAGCGAGGCAAACATATCGAGCGTCTGCTTTCAATTATTCTCATGCGCGCGAGCCACTACCTCTATCTTCAAGGCTGGATTACCTTACAGTATGCGTATCCGCGCTCAACTGTTGAAAAGGGATTAAGTGAGCTTTGTACAGTGCTGGAGGATTCATTCTTCCCGAGCGGTTCGGAATTAGGCGAGCTTGAACGGGAGAATCTAGAGCGCTTGAACTTTTCTGAAGAGCAGTTCGTCTGGACTCAGGTTCGAATGATTTCAGAAATTGCCCTCCCCAACCAACGTCACTTTTTAAGTAAAATTGTGGCATATATCAAAGAGCAGGGTCAGCAACCTGAAGACTTCTACAAAGAGTTCGCGATTTATCCAGACCTACCCCTGGCCAAAGCCATACAAAGTAGCTGGGATATGACTTTGATTGAAGAGAAGACAGTTGCAAGCGGCTTTTCACCGCGCCAACTATTTGATTAGACTTAGTTCTTATCAGTAAACTGAAGAAACCACCGTAAAACGGTGGTTTCTTGGCGTTGTAGATCTATAACTAGATACTGTGGCGGAAGGGCTGGGATTCATATAAGCATTTTACCCTTTTACAAGCTTGATATTCTGGCCTTAGTTCAAATGGAAATAGTTTATTCCACTTGTTTACTTACTTTTTACATAATTTTGTTACTCCTAGCTAGCTATTAATTTAGAGTATTACTTATGAGGTACTAGATGGGTACCCCATGCCAAAAGTCAAAGATAGAATACAGTACAGGCATTTTATTATTTAAGCTCTCTTGCTAGGCTACTTCTATACAGATCCATCTTATTTCGCTGTGTTATTTCTGGTCTTTTTTAAACCCCGAAAAATAAATACATATTCAGCTATTTTGCGGACTGAAATATGGCATTTTCACAGTTCATTTCTAGCTAAGCATGCAGATAAACCGAAGATTTATCACGAACTTTTCAGATAGATTTGAAGGTGAGAAATGGGCAGAATTTAACCGGTATTTGAAATTTTCAATGCTTCGTCACTGCTTCAATATTTAAGGGGGTGAAGCAGGATTATCGAGTGCACGCTCTGCCTTTCACACTTTTCCTTTAAGCTATGAAAAAACATTTGCTATATGATTCGCTTTAAAACTGCTTGAATTTAATGCTCAACGAGCCATCTTGTTTTTGTGGTAAACACCAAGTGATGAAGTCATCCCATTGCTCCAGAGACTCAAAAGCTTTGAACTCCTTTTCAAACTCCTCGGACTCAGAAATAGGTACAAGCCACCCGCATAAGTCGTCAATCTCCATATTCAGGAATTTATCACCCTTGCAGTCTCCAAAATCTAAGAAGAAAACCTTGCCTAGTTCTTCTGCTGAAGATTGAACTTTAGCAAAGAATTTTAAAAATGGTTCACTCTCAACAGTTCTTAACCCTTTCAATTTCTTCTCCCCCTTTAAGGTGTTGTAATATCGAGTTTGATTAACGGTGTAATGTTTTGCTAGGCGGTGGCCCAAAATGCTCTCTATCCCAACTAGACATGCTTTAGTCCTATTAAGAACCTGGCTTCAGCCTAGATTGCCTTAAACCTTGATTGTCCTGTAAACCTAATCTTGTAAGGCTTCAAGCAGCTTTTGAGTGTCATCAAGCCTCATGCTGTTCAAGATAGCGTTGCAAGTCGTGATGCTATTTCCTCTTGCGCTTCTAGCTTCCCACTATAAGTCTCATTAGCACTACGAGCTAAAAAACGTCTAAGATCATTTGCTTTTGTTAATTTAAAAGCCACTAACGCCCCTTTCCAGTTCAATAGTCCAGACTCCCCATATATGATTAACATATCACGAATGGGCTCTTCTGCATGAGAATAAATCCCCATCAAGCATGCGTCCTATCTTATAAATCATTCTGCCAATATCGTCCTTATTAGTAAGTGGTTAGGGCATAAAAAACTTATATTACTTTGGATACATGCCCGCATTTATATCCGTCTAAGTAGCTTGATTTGATTAAACTTATGAAGATGGAAGTAGAAGCTCTTTAAATTTTGCTACTTAATTCTTACGTATAAAAAGCGAAAAGCCCTGTAAATAAGGCATTACAGAGCTTTTTGGCGGAAGCGGTGGGATTCGAACCCACGTGTCGGTCACCCGACAAATGCTTTTCGAGAGCACCCCGTTACGGCCACTTCGGTACGCTTCCAGATTGCTTACAACAAGCGCCATTATATCTAGCGTAGAGTATTTTTGCAACGGATTATGCACTTTTGGATTGAGAGTAGTAAGATAGTAGGGAGATAAACCAAGGCTTTATATTAATGATGCTACTCTTTCTTCTTGGTTCAAGGAGGAAGATTTTCTAAAACTAATTAGTTGCTCTAATTCTTGGAGCAGCTTCGGAACAATTCATATTCAATAAATCCCTTAAAAATTAATAAATTATGTGTGAACTAGCTACTTGATTAAAGTTAAGGCCTAAAAGAGAAGCTAGCTTAGACTTTCTCTTGTGACTAAAAATGGATACTATTGTATAATATCTAAAGCTTGCTTATTTAGTTTTGAAAAGCGCTAAAGCTAGTGATCCTTATTAGCATATAGTTCTGGGCTTAGCTGAAGAAGATTTAGATGATCTGATTGAGCATATATCTTAACTAGACTATGCAAATAAACTGAAGGGTAAAGGGCTTGTAACATGGATAGCTCGAGGAGGCTTTCTATAAGATTTGGCAGAGTTTAAATCTCATAAATGTATTCTATATTTCTTATTTACTGAGAAAGAGCGAATAGAAAGAGAAAAGCCAAGTCAGAAGTAGATGAAAGGAAAGAGAGTATGAAGAGTAAGAGAAGTTTTTCTAGCCTAATAATTTTCCTAATCAGCATTGGATTATTCCTAAACCTCACAGCATGTAAAGATGCTAATGTTTCTATGACAGAACATGCCGAGGTCCAAGAAGGCGAAAAGCTTTCTAATACGGATGAGCCTTCTGATTTAAAATCCCCTGAAAAAGAGGAGGAAAAAAAGCCTTTGGAAACGGAAACAAAGGAGACTGAAGAAAGACTTTCAGATAAGATAGCCAGAAGCCAAGCCGAAAAGTATGAGAATAGGGGCAAAGAGGTCGAGGATCATTGGGCGAAAGAGCTTGAGGCCAGAAAGAAGCGCCAAGAGAAGATGACTGAAGCAAGAAAGTCTTTAGGAAAACTCTATCCTAAAAATACCCTTACTTGGAATGGAATCACCCTATCTTACCAGCCCTTAAGTGAGAGGCCAGAGCTTGCCTTTGATAGTGAAATGAGCGCAGCGGAAAGGTATGAGATATTGGATGGACAGGAGTATGACATCTGGGAGGTTGGCACAGAGTTTGATGCCAAAGATAATCAACTAACTTGGTTTACGGGGCATAATAGGGAAGATGCCTTTGCGCCATTCTGGCATATGAAACTTGGAGATTTTGTCTATGTGACCGGTAAAGATGGCGAGACGTATGAGTACATAGTAGTTGATTTAGCATTAAATGATTTGTCAGATCCCTATTCTACTGCGCTATTCAAAGAAGAAGCGCCTATCTTGTTAAAGGTATATGCGTCAAACAATCTTTTATATAAAGGCCTGGATCAGGAAACTATAGTGATTAACTTCTGTAGAGACGATGAGATGATGAATGTTTATCTTGCTATCCCGACTTCTGATTATGAAATCTTGAAGGCAGAAAAGGAAGCTGAGAGTAAGTAAAATCTAAATAAAACTATCGCGTAAGCTTTTACAGACCCTCCCACTTAGGAGGGTTTTTAATTGCTTTTCCATGCTACCCCGGAGATACCATATTTCTGATGACTTAGCTATTTATCAAGCAGTCTATCTTGGAGCTAACTATCTAATTGCTGATACAAATATCTAGCGTAGAGTATTTTTGCAACGGATTATGCACTTTTGGATTGAGAGTAGTAAGATAGTAGGGAGATTCTTCTGAGCACCCAGTGCAAAGTTGAATTGGGGCAGTAAGGATTAAATTTATATTTTTTATTAGCTTTTGACCGGGAGGAAAAATGGAAGCTTTATTTGTTATTTTAAATCATCCATCGCATATGGATCGACTCTTAATTGATTTAAGAGATAAGGGAATTACGGCTGGAACGATACTGGAAAGTCAAGGTTTGGCTGCGACTTTAGCAGAATCTTCACATGATATTGGCTTGGGCTATCTGAGAATGATTATGAATGAGGGGCGGCCTTATAATAAAACGCTCTTCTTTGTGCTGCCCAGTGAGCATATCGAAATAGTTAAAGAGTCTGTAAGGGCTGTGACCGGAGGCTTGCACCATGAAAACTCCGGCCTGATGTTCACCATGCCCGTCTCATCTGTTGAGGGCTTAGGTCAGAACTCATTGGGGGAAAAATAGATGCAAGCGCTTTACTATATTGCAGTCCTAATTTTTGGCGGGCTGATTTTTGCGCGCCTAGTCGGAAAATTAAATTTGCCTGATGTCACAGGCTACCTCTTAGCAGGTTTAGTTCTCGGCCCCTGGGTCAGCGGTTTACTGCCTGAGTCAGCGGTTTCCTCGCTCGGTATTATCAGCCAGGTTGCGCTCAGCTTAATCGCCTTTTCGATTGGTAACGAGATGAAGATTGATAATTTGAAGCGGCTAGGTAGCGGCATTCTTATTGTCACCATCTGTGAAGCCCTGGGTGCGTTTTTCGTAGTCACAGCGGGCTTAATTTTAATTTTCAAAAGTTCAGTTTCATTTGCCCTCGTGCTCGGCAGTATCGCATGTGCAACGGCGCCAGCTTCGACTTTATTAGTAATTAAACAGTACCGAGCTAAGGGTGAGTTGGTTGACGTCCTCTTACCTGTCGTAGCCTTGGATGATGCGGTCTGTATCATGGTCTTTGGTATCGCGAGCTCGGTTGCCAGAAGCCTGACTTCGGGTGAGGAATTACAGTACTTGCCAATGCTCTTAAATCCTCTGAAGGATATTGTCTTGGCTGTTTTACTTGGAGCTATTGCCGGTTTTGTCGGAGCTCACGTCCTACGTTTCTTGAAAAACGAGCAAAGCATGATTTCCTTTATGATTGCTTCGATTTTCGGCCTAACTGCTTTGACCTTATACGTCGACATCTCTAGTCTTTTGACCTTGATGGTCTTTGGTTTCACGATGGGAAATCTTCAGGGCACTACACGGCGTTATCAGCAATTACTCGATCCCATAACTCCACCTATTTTTATTGCCTTTTTCGTCTTATCTGGTGCGGATTTGAATCTAAGCCAGCTTACGGCAGTAGGGGCACTCGGAATCTTTTACATTATTGCGCGAGTCTTGGGTAAGGCTCTGGGAGCTTTCCTGGGGACCAAAAAAGCTGGTTTCAGTAAGGAAGTGCAAAAGTATTTGGGCTTTACCTTAATGCCACAAGCCGGTGTTGCAATTGGCTTATCCCTGCTCGCTGTGCGTATTTTGCCAGCTCCTGAGGCTCGGATGGTGCGCACGATAATTCTAGCCGCAACTTTAATATATGAGTTGCTGGGGCCCTTGGTTGCAAAGTTGGTACTCGAAAAAGCTGGTTGTATAGAATCTAAAAAAACTCTCAAAGCAGGAGCCGATACTGCAGCGATGGCCTACAATCCGCCCTCGACGCTTGCGAGGAAAAAGGCTAAGTTAAAGGGAGAAGAGAAAGCAAAACAGCTTGACGAAACCGAGGATAAGTAGCGAAAGGTGGTATCTATAAGTGAAGGATCAGCTCTGTTTTATTTGTCCTGCATTTTGGACTAGTGATTTTAAGGACCCTAGAGTAGTAGAGAAAATCTGCTCTGAGGCTGAGGCAAGTGAACTTATCCAGGCTCTAAAAAGGATTTACAAAAAGCAGAGCCAGGGTAGGGAGCTAGATCTTCTAATTGCTAAGCAGCAGGGGGAAAGTCTTAATCTACGTAGTTTAGACTTGAGTCAAAATTCAGTTCGCGAGACTTTATTGAATTGTCGTGGCCTCTTAATTGCTGATTTAAAAGAGCGTTACCTACAAGGTGAATCTTTTAGGGCGGAGCAGGCTGGATCCAGCTTAATTGACTTAATTGAAATGGCAAGGGCTCTTAACTTGCCCTGCTTGGGCCTGGCTAGTGGTTTCTCCACCCTGGTCTATGCAGGGCTTTTACGAGCCTATGGGTCAAAGCATTTAAGCCTAGCAGCGGATTGTGAGCTCAAGGATTCTGATTGGCGAATTTTTTGGCCGGAGGATCCTGCAAATAGAGCAAGCGAGGAGTCGGGCGAGCTAAAGTCTACTGCTAATTCTTCACTCCGCTTTGGGGGACAGCGTGAAAAGCTAAGTTCTGATCCCGACTATCCCCAGATTTTCACGCAGGATTCCAGCCTATATCTACTACATCGGGGGGAGCGCGAACTGCATCCAGCGATTCAGGGTCGGCTTTATCGGGCAGGTTGGGTCTATTTGGCAACAGATGAAAATGAGCAGAAGGCAAGTTGTTTAGCCCTAAGTAGCGATGCCTTTCACCTCGCTTTAATTTCTGATTTTGACTTTAGCCAAGATGCTGAGCCGGATTTGCTATGTGAATTTGTTCATAGGGCTTTAAAGCAGGAGGCACAGCCTGATAATAGCAGTCTTAGAAAGTCAGCCTTAGCGGCTAGGGCAGCCCTGACCGATACAGCGAGAGCTGCCTTCTCGGCCAAAATAATCGCTCAACTACTGGCTAGTGAAGAGTTTAAAGAAGCGAAAAATATCTTGATTTACAGGGCTGTTAAAGCTGAGGTTAATCTGGATGCCTTAAGGGCTTTAGAAGGGGAGCTTGGCAAGCGCTTTTTTTACCCTTTCTGTAGCTCCAAGACTGAGCTGATTGCTTTAAGACCAGAGTCAGAAGCGGCTTGGCAAAGTGGGAGTTTTGGCATTCCTGAACCGATTCCTGAGCAGTCTGAAGAGATTTCAGCAGGGGAGCTCGATCTAGTCATAGCGCCCTGTGTAGCTTTTGCTGAGAATTGCGAGCGAATTGGGATGGGTGCCGGCTATTATGATCGTTTCTTGCCGCAGTGTAAGCGTGCCTACATCATGGCGGTAGCTTTCGAGGCGCAAAAGTTAGCGTATCTTGAGCCGAAGCCCTGGGATTACCCCTTGGATAGCGTGCTCACAGAGGCCGGTCGCTATGACCGGAAGGGCGGATAGAAATGCAGGATAGGAAGGCTGTTGCGAACGTTCAAGTTTTACTCTTTTTGACTTCTGTTGTAGTGGGGTTGAACGATTTAACAGCGTCAGAGTCGAGCTATTTTCCTCGGCTGAACTATCCTGGGCTTAAACTGAAGATTGCTATAGGGCTTTTGACAATAGTCCTGCTTTTAGCCCTCGAGCTTTTTTATCTAAAAGGAGGAAAGCCGAAACTTTCAGCAGTCTTAACATTTATAGCCTCAATTTTCTACAGTTTAAATCCTCTATTTAGTACTTATCTTGCGCTGTGGATTAGACCACTTTATCGGGCTTGGCCTAAACTTCGCCCGTACTATCTACTGCTCAGCTTGCCATTATTCTTACGCGGCCAATATGCCTCAGCATTGCTCGTGATCCTGGCACTTTGTATCGACCAATTGATTCTAGCTTTGGCCAAATATCGGAGCACATATTATTCGGCTACAGATGAATTAAATAGTCGCCTGCGTAGCATGGAGCTGGAAAGTCAGGCCATGAAAGCGGCCAGCCCAGAACAAGAGAGAATAATTAGAAAAGATGAGCAGCTCAGGATATCTCGGGCTTTACATGACAGCATTGGTCACAGTCTTGCTTCAGCTCTATTGCAAACAGAGGCCTTGAAGATAAGCTACCAAGGGCAAGTTAAGTCACAGCAGGAAGTAGAGAATTCCCTGAGTCAGCCAGCTGCTGGTCTAAGCAAGGAGGCTTCTTTAGGCGGGCAAGGCGCTGCGGAATCTCCTGCTTCAGAAGTTTTACTGAGCCAAATTGATGCCCTCCTCGAGACCTTAAAAACTGGGCTTAATGACACACGTCTGACCTTACACGAAATGAATCAGACAGCCTTTGACTTGGCGGACAGCATTAAAGATTTAGATGCGCAGGTTCCCGGCCGCAGAATACAGTTTAATCTGCATTTTAAGGCGGATCTTCCAATCCAGTTACGCCTAGATATCCTAAATTTTTGCCGGATTGGAATTGCCAACTATTATCGACACTCGAACGGTAATCACTTGACCGTCACTGTGATTGAGCAGATGCAATATATTCACCTGCGACTCAAGGATAATGGCAGATTGAAAAGGGCTTGGGGTTCTGATGAAGAGCAGATTATCTACCTAGAAAGAAGCAGCCTCGGCCTAGGTTTAAACAACCTGGAAGCCTTGGCAGCAAGGTACAACTCAGCACTCAAGGCTGGTTGGAAAAAAGATGGTTTCCTGCTCTTAGCAAATTTTCAAAAACCGCCGCAAATTTAGTCTCTCAAGTTTAGAAGTTTAAAGGAAAAGGAGCCATGGATGAAGCTAATACTCGTTGATGATGATCGCTTGATTGTGAATTCGCTAAAGATAATACTCGAGTCCGGTGGACATGAAGTTCTAGCCTGCGGTTATTCGGGTGAAGATGCAATCCGCCTAAGTCAGGATTTTCCAGCCGAGCTACTATTGCTCGATATCCGGATGCCTGAAATGAACGGTCTGGAGGCCGCGCGGGAAATTCTTCAGCTCGACAAAGATCTGAAAATCTTACTTTTAACAACTTTTAAGGATGCGGCTTATATTTCTGAAGCTTTGGCTCTGGGCTGTAAAGGCTACTTATTAAAGCAGAATTTTGCCTCAATCAATTCTGCTCTAGATGCGGTTGCAGCAGGAAATCTAGTTTTTGATGAAGAGGTCATCGCGACCTTAGCTGAAGAACCAGTAGTTGAGAATGATCCGCGCCTTAGCCCCAGCCAGAATGAAATCGTCCGCTTGGTGGCAGAAGGTCTATCGAATCGGGAGATTGCAGAGACGGTCCACCTCTCTGAGGGAACTGTTCGCAATAAGCTCTCCGAAATCCTGAATATTCTGGGGCTACGTGACCGCACCCAGCTGGCAATTGACTTTTACCGTAAACTGCTGCGATAATGACCGCTAATTGAGCGAAGCTGGCAAGATTAATAAGGAAGTTATATCATAGAAAAATGTATCACTGCAAGGAGGCGAACATGGCTCAAGTTTTTCCTGAACTATCGCGTACATTCAGCGAGTATTTGCTGATCCCAAACCTCACGGAAAGGGACTGCACGCCGGACAACGTAGATTTACAAACACCCCTTTGTAAGTTTAAACAAGGCTCAGAAGCACGCGTCAAACTAAACCTGCCCTTTGTTTCGGCAATCATGCAGGCTGTATCTGATGATAAGATGGCAATCGCATTAGCGAGACTAGGCGGTCTATCCTTCATCTACGGCTCGCAGAGTATAGCCCAACAGGCAGAAATGGTCAGTCGAGTTAAACGTTATAAGGCAGGCTTTGTTGCCTCGGATGTCAACCTCCGAGCAGAGGATTGCCTCGAGGATGTGCTGCGCTTGAAAAAGCTCTCTGGGCATTCAACTATGCCAGTCACAGATGACGGTACACCCAATGGTAAGTTAATGGGAATTGTTACTTCGCGTGATTATCGACTGAGCCGGACCCCTTTAGACACAAAGGTCAAAGACTTCATGACCCCCTTAGCAGAGATGATTTATGCCGAGGAAGGGATTTCGCTTTCTGAAGCCAACGATATCATCTGGGACAATAAGCTCAATCAATTGCCCCTGGTCGATAAAGAAGGCCGTCTGGTTTCCTTGGTCTTCCGTAAAGACTACGATGAGCATAAAGAAAATCCCGAAGAGCTACTCGATAGCCGCAAGCGTTTACTAGTCGGCGCAGGAATTAATACCAGAGACTACAAGGAACGAGTGCCAGCCTTAATTGAGGCCGGTGCAGATGCGCTCTGCATTGACTCATCAGATGGTTTTTCACGCTGGCAGGAAGATACCCTAGTCTGGATTCGTGAACATTACGGTGACGAGATTATCGTTGGTGCAGGCAATGTCGTCGATGCAGAAGGCTTCCGCTTCCTCGCAGAAGCTGGGGCAGACTTTATTAAAGTTGGTATCGGCGGCGGGTCAATCTGTGTCACACGTGAGCAAAAGGGTATTGGTTCAGGCCAGGCTTCAGCGATTCAAACTGTAGCCAAGGCCAGAGCAGAATACCTAGAAGAGACTGGTGTGTACATCCCCATCTGTTCAGACGGCGGTATCGTCTACGATTACCACATGGCCTTAGCCTTGGCGATGGGCGCAGATTTCATGATGCTCGGTCGTTACTTTGCCCGTTTTGATGAAAGTCCTGGTCGCCGTCTGGTGCTCAACGGAAGCTACGTTAAGGAGTACTGGGGCGAGGGTAGTAACCGGGCGCGAAATTGGCAGCGCTACGACGACGGCGGCAGTGGTGGAAAGATGCAATTTGAAGAGGGTGTCGATTCCTACGTACCCTACGCCGGTAAGATGCAGGATAATCTAGATGTCTCAGTGGCAAAGATTAAAGCGACCATGGTTTCCTGCGGTTCAAAGTCAATTGCCGAATTCCAAGATAAGGCTAGACTTGTTGCGGTCTCACCAACCAGTATTGTCGAAGGTGGAGCGCACAACGTAATTCGTAAAGAAAAGGACTCGATGCAATAATTTAAGACTGCTGTCATAGTCTAGGCACGAGAAAATTTTAAAATAAAGCTAAAGCAATAAAGCAACCGCTCGAACGGTGCACAAGGAGTTATTTATGCCGGAAGAAGTATTTGAACTGACTTATGCAGGGATTAAAGAACTGCAACACGAATTGGATGAACGCAAAACTGTAACCTCAATCGAGATTGCCGAGCGTTTAAAGGAAGCCAGATCTTTGGGCGACCTTTCAGAAAACTCTGAATATGATGATGCCAAAGAAGCCCAGGCAAAAAATGAAATGCGCATTGCCGAGATTGAAAACATCCTCAAGAAGGCGCGCCTAATCGAAGAGGATAAGATTTCCAAAGATGAAGTCACTCTTGGCTCCTTGGTCGAGATTGAAGATGTCGAGCGCGGGGAAGTTCAGGAATACATGCTTGTTTCAGAAAAAGAAGAAGATATTTTCAAAAATAAGATATCTAGCGGCAGCCCAGTCGGTGCAGCTATCCTCGGTCACAAAGAAGGCGAGACCGTTGGAGTGCGCACTCCAGCTGGAATTATCAATTATAAAATCCTGCGCATCAGTCGCCCCGAAGCATACCAAGGCTAGATTCAGCCAATCAAAGCCTAAGATAAATAGAGATGGAAGATATGAAGAAAGAACAACAGAGCGAAGTTAGAGAAACAGTAGATACAACAGAAAATCTGAATGAGCAGATGCAAATCCGCCTCGAAAAACTAGAAGGCCTTGAGGCGGAAGGTTGTAAGCCGTTCACCGTAAGAACAGCTGAACAGAGCCACCATGCCGCGCAGATCATTGATGATTTCGCCTCCTTAGAGGGTCAAAAAGTAGTCGTTGCTGGCCGCATGATGAGCAAGCGGGGGATGGGTAAGGTATCCTTCTCAGACTTGCAGGATCGCAGCGGAACAGTCCAGATTTTTAGTAAAATTGATCTTCTAGGTGAGGAAGCTTATCGTGCCTGGCTAAACTTAGACATCGGTGATCTGGTAGAGGTTCACGGTGAGGTCTTTAGAACTAAGCGCGGTGAAATCTCTGTGCGCAGTGAGAGTTACCGACTCTTAGCAAAGTGCCTACGTCCCTTGCCGGAAAAATTCCACGGCTTGACTGACAAAGACACACGCTATCGCAAGCGTTATTTAGATTTAATTGTCAATCCTGAAGTTAAGACTTCATTTGAGAAGCGCAGTAGAATCATTTCTGCAGTTCGTAGCTACCTCAATCAGCATGACTTCCTCGAAGTTGAAACTCCCCTACTAAATATCATCGCAGGTGGAGCGAGTGCCAGGCCATTTATCACGCATCACAATAGTTTAGACCTCGATTTATTCTTGAGAATATCTCCGGAGCTGTATTTAAAGCGCCTGATTGTTGGTGGCTTCGAACGGGTTTATGAGCTCGGCAGAAACTTCCGCAATGAAGGGATGAGTGTCAGACATAATCCTGAATTCACAATGTTAGAGCTTTACGAAGCATATACCGACTATAAAGGTATGATGGAAATTTGTGAAAATATCATTGCTGATGCTTGCCGAACCGTGAATGCAGGGGAGTGCGAGATCAGCTTTAATGGGCAGGAGATTGATTTGACCCCGCCATTTAGAAGAGTCAGCATGGCCGAACTCGTCGAAGCAAAGACGGGCGTCGACTTTACTGGGGACTTAGGCCTCGAGGAAGCAAAGGCCGTAGCGGAAAAAGCAGGCTTGGCTGAGCAAGTGACGGCAGAAATGGGTAGAGGAGATATCTTAAATCTACTCTTTGAAGAACTCTGTGAAGCAGAGCTAATTCAGCCGACCTTTGTTTACGACTATCCGATTGAAATTTCTCCTTTAACCAAGAAGAAACCCGAAGATCCGCGTTTCACTGAACGCTTCGAACTTTTCATCTCAGGCATGGAGTTTGCCAACGCCTACTCAGAGCTCAATGACCCACGCGATCAGAAGGAGCGTTTCCAAGAGCAGCTCAGACGTCGTCAAGCAGGTGATGATGAGGCCAATCTCCCAGATCAGGACTTCGTTGAAGCGCTGGAGTATGCAATGCCACCGACCGGAGGCCTGGGCATCGGAATTGACCGTTTAGTCATGCTGCTAACAGATAATAGCTCAATCCGTGATGTGCTCTTATTCCCGACGATGAAGCCGCTAGGCGATAAGACGACTATAAATCAAGCTAGCGACGGGGCGAGTAGCGAGAGTTCTGAATCGCCCGCGGCTGAGCTAGAGAAAATTGATTTTTCCAAGGTCAAAGTTGAAGCCCTCTTTGAGGATATGATCGACTTTGAAACATTTATTAAGTCTGATTATCGGGCAGTCAAAGTATTAAATTGTGAAGAAGTTCCAAAGAGCAAGAAACTACTTAAGTTCACCTTAAATGATGGTTCAGAAAAAGAGCGCGTGATTTTAAGTGGGATTAAGGAATATTATCAGCCGGAGGAGCTAATTGGTAAGACCCTTTTAGCAATCTGCAATCTGCCTCCGCGGAAGATGATGGGCATCGAATCTGAAGGCATGCTGATTTCAGCAATTCACGAGGAGGAGGGAGAGGAAAGATTAAATCTAATCACCCTCAGCCCGAGAATCCCCGCCGGTGCAAAAATGTATTAAAAGTCTAAGTTCTGATATGAGTAAGGGCTAGCAGATCTCTGCTAGCCCTTTTTAGTCGATTAAATTTGAACTTTGTAATAATTGAATTCGGATTCTAAATCAGCTCCTAGAGCTCCAGATTTAACTGACCCAGCTCACCCATCTCCAGAGCAGCTAAGGTCTTTCCTTGCTGCCAGAGATAAACCCCGCCCTTTGCTCGATTTTTCTCTTTGACAAAGTTATTAATAAAGAGAATAGGTTTCGCTAGAATCGCACTGCGTTTAGCATATTCTGCCTTTTCTTCTTGCTGCCAAAACTCACTTTCATAATCGCAGTGAACGGGCCAAATAAAGGCATCGACATCTGCATCCATGGCAATAATTGCAGGAAGCAGCTCATCTGTCCAAAAGTCACCACAGATTAAGGTAGCGAAAGTCTTGCCAGCAAAGCGGAAGCTGTGAAAATTCGAGCCCTCGCGATAGTCGGCACAGGCTTTAGGCATCTTCCAACCCGGTGAAACTCTGCGGTAGTGTTCAATTGTTTCTCCATCTTGGTCAAAAATCGCATAGGCTGAGTAGATTCCACCCTTGTAATTTTCATAGAAACCTAAGCCAATCGCGAGTTCATTCTCTCTAGCGATTTGCCGGACTTTAGCTAGCTCACTGCCGCGAATAGAATATGCCTTCTGAATATCCTCGGCATAGTCAAAGCTCATAGCTTCAAAGCCTTGCAAAAATGCTTCAGCAAAAAGTAGGAGCTCACTATTATTAGCTTTGGCTTGCCTCGCAGCTGAGGCTAAAACTTCAAAATTAAACTGAGGATCATTGAGTGAAGATTCTTTGACCTGAACTGATACTTTCATCTTTATTCTCCTTCCACTGCTGCATATAGTGCAGAGATTTCTTCTGGTCTCAGACTTCTACCTTCACCATAGTCGAGCTCGGGATCTAGTTCAAGCGGGCCAAGTGACAGTCTACTTAAAGTCTCAAGCTTGCGGCCTAGCGCTTCGACCATCCGTTTAACTTGGTGGTAAATTCCCTCACTAATAATGAGTTCGGCCACACCGGTTTCGAGTGGACGAAGCTCTGCTGGGCGGAGCCTCAGATCACCTGGGAGTAGAAGGCCATCTTCAACAGCGGCTAAATCCTGAGCTGAAAACTCAGGCCCTTTATAAGTGAAGTGGTAGCGTTTGGGAATCTTATACTTTGGCGAACTTAGCCGGTGATTTAACTGCCCATCTGTAGTAAAGAGCAGCAAACCGGTGGTGTCGAGGTCCAGGCGCCCCACGGCCATAGCTTTGCGTTTTAACTCAAGCTCAGGTAAGTACTCATAAACCACCGGATAATATCCATCCCTTAAGGCCGTAACTACACCGGCCGGCTTGTTCAGCAGGTAGTGCAGTTCTGGCTGCCAGTCCAAGTCTTGATTAAAGACTGTGATAGCCTTTACTTCTTCCGGCCTAATCCTTTGGCCTGGATTGTTGAGCACTTTTGCCTCGAGGCGTACAACGCCTTTATTGAGCAGCTTTTTGACCTCGGAACGCGTGCCGAAACCGGCCTCTGCCAATAAGCGATCGAGGCGGATGTAATTCTTATCATTTTTAGACTTTTGCTTTGCCATTTTCCCACTCCTTTGCTCTCTAATTGATATAATAGCTTAAATTTGAAGAAGCTTTTAAAAGCAATTTGCTCAGCCTTACTTTGGCGATTAACTTAGCAATTCGCCTGATCTGAGAAAGTGATAGACTGAGGACTGTGAGTTTTAAACGGAGGGAAATTGTGAAGGCTGATTTTAAAATTGAGCGTGATAAAGGGGTGCTGCTTGGTGAAGCAGCTAAGGAGAGTTCTGAATTAAGTCCAAGCTGGTCATCCTTTGTCTCAACTTGCCGCAGCTGCACGGCCTGCCCCTTGGCGGAAAGTCGCAATAATGTTGTGGTCTTTCGGGGTAGCACTAAGGCACCGCTCTTAATCTTAGGTGAGGGTCCAGGCCGAGATGAGGATTTACAAGGCTATCCTTTTTGTGGGCGTTCAGGGCGCCTCTTAGATGCGGCCCTCAGAGCCTTAGAGTTCAAGGCAGATGATATCCATGTCGCGAATATGGTCAAATGCCGCCCACCCGGGAATCGTGCGCCGACGCCGGGGGAGCTAGAAGCCTGCCGACCGCTGCTGCGCGAGCAATTCAAACTTTTACAGCCGAAAATTATTTTGCTGCTTGGTAATACTGCATTTCAGAACTTTACCGGGATAAAGAGTGGAATCACAAAGGCGAGGGGGAGCTGGCTCGAGTCTGATGGTATTTTGCTTTTACCCTCCTTCCACCCGGCCTACATCCTGCGCGACCCGCGCCGTAAGCCAGAGCTTTTCGCGGATCTTTTAACAGTGCGCCAGAAATTAGAGGAACTGGCCTTGATTGAGCCGATGCGACAGCCCTATAATCATTAGTTAAATCTAGCTTAAACAAGCTTTAGAAGGTGGAAATTGATTAAATTTAAGGCTTAAATCACTTAATTTAAAGGAGTATAATTTGCAAAAAAAATTCGTCATCAAAAGTGACTTTGCCCCCGCCGGGGATCAACCAGAAGCAATTGCCAAATTAGTCGAGGGATTGGAGCGGGGAGATCAGGCTCAGACCCTCCTCGGAGTCACGGGTTCAGGTAAGACCTTTACCATGGCAAAGGTCATTGAAGCGACCCAGCGGCCAACCCTGGTTATTGCCCACAATAAAACCTTGGCCGGCCAGCTTTGCGCTGAATTCATGGCCTTGTTCCCAGAGAATGCGGTTGAGTATTTTGTCTCCTACTACGATTACTACCAGCCTGAAGCCTACATTCCCTCGACCGACACTTACATCGAGAAAGACTCGGCAATTAATGATGAGATCGACCGCTTGCGGCACTCCGCCACAGCCTCGCTGATGGAGCGCAGGGATGTTATCGTGGTCGCCTCAGTATCTTGTATTTACGGTATCGGTAACCCAGAAGACTATCGCGACCTGATGGTTCATTTGCGTCCCGGCCAAAATAAAAGCCGTGAAGACGTGATTAGAGAACTAATCGATATCCAATACACACGAAATGACTATGATTTGCATCGAGGCACCTTTAGAGTCAGAGGTGACACCCTGGATATTTTCCCTGCTGCGGCAGAGGAGCGGATTACTCGGGTCAGTTTTTTCGGTGATGAGATCGAAGAAATAAAGGAGCTGGATGCACTAACAGGTCGGGTCATTCACGGGCGCAGCTATCAGCAGATTTATCCGGCATCTCACTACGCAACGACAATGACAAAGCTGCGCGCAGCAGCTGTCTCAATTCAGGCAGAACTGACTGAGCGCCTGAAGGAGCTGCAAGACGAGGGCAAGATTGTCGAGGCCTATCGCTTAGAGCAACGTACCCGCTATGACTTAGAAATGATGTTGGAGACCGGTTTTGTCAAGGGGATTGAAAACTACTCACGCCATCTCGACGGCAGAGCGCCAGGCACCCCGCCGCACACCTTGCTTGATTTCTTTCCTGATGATTACCTACTGATGATTGATGAGTCGCACGTAACCATCCCACAGATTGGCGCGATGTACCACGGAGACCAGGCGCGGAAGAAATCTCTAGTCGACTTTGGTTTCCGCCTGCCCTCAGCCTTCGATAATCGGCCGCTAAATTTTGCTGAGTTTGAAGCCAGGATGGGCCAAAGTATTTTCGTTTCAGCGACCCCTTCACGCTATGAAGCTGAACACCAAAGCCAGGTTGTTGAGCAAATTATTCGCCCGACCGGTCTTTTAGATCCGCAGATATTTGTGCGGCCAGTTGAAGACCAAATCCCGGACTTGCTTTATGAAATTAGAGAGAATATTAAAAAAGGCGAGCGGAGCTTGGTCCTGACCTTAACTAAGCGGATGGCTGAAGATTTAAGCGACTTCTTTGCCCAAGAGGGCTTACGGGTTCGCTACTTGCACTCGGATATTAAGACGGTAGAACGCTTAGAAATCCTGCGTGATTTAAGAAAAGGTGAATTTGATGTCCTGGTCGGGATTAATCTCTTGCGTGAAGGTCTAGATTTGCCGGAGGTTTCATTAATCGCAATTTTGGACGCAGACAAAGAAGGTTTCTTACGCTCTGTAACCTCCTTAATCCAGATTATCGGTCGTGCGGCGAGAAATATTAATGGTCGGGTAATTCTCTATGCGGACAAAATCACCGACTCGATGTATGAAGCGATAGAAGTCACCCAAAGACGTAGGGAAGTTCAGGAAGCCTATAATCGCGAACATGGGATTGAGCCCAAGACGATTAAGAAAGATCTGCGGGCGATTATGGATACGGCTTATGAGATTGAATCTGATGCGGTTGAACTACTTGCAGAAGGTGAAGCAGCAGAAGAGCGTTTAAGTGGGGAAGCCCTCCGCAAAGAAATCAAACGCCTACAAAGTGCAATGCAGCGAGCCTCACAGGCTTTAGACTTCGAAGCGGCCGCGGTGATTCGAGATCGTATTTTTGAATTAAAGGGTCTGAAGTAGGAGTGAAAACTTGCTATAATAGGAATAATAATTTAAATCCGGAAAGAAGGTAGCTTATGACTGCTCAGGAACGTTATCAAGCTTGGCTCGACAATCCGTACTTTTCTAGCTCAGTACGCGAGGAACTGCTGGCGATTGCCGATAATCAAGCAGAAATAGAAGATCGTTTTTATCAGGACTTAAAATTCGGTACAGCCGGACTCAGAGGAATTCTCGGTGCCGGGACCAATCGGATGAACTTTTACACCGTGGCCAGGGCAGCTGAAGGCTATGCGCGTGCCTTGGTTAAAACCGAAGCTAATGCGAAAGCAGAAGGTATCGGAATATCTTATGATTCGCGCCATTTTTCAGCTGAATTTGCTGAGCTAACAGCACGGATTTTCTTAAAGCATGGATATAAGGTTTACCTCAGTGACGAGTTACGCCCCGTGCCCTTAATCAGCTTCGCGATTCGGAGTCGCGGCTGTGCTGGCGGTGTAATGGTCACTGCTTCACATAACCCGAAGGCTTACAACGGTTTTAAGGTCTACTCGAGAGATGGCTCTCAGTTGGACCCTGAAGCGGCTGACTTAGTTGCTCGGGAAATGGATCAATTAAAAGACTTACCAGCGCTACTTAGGGATTTACCGGAGCTCGATTCAGCAGGGGATAATTTAGTCTATCTCAGCCGAGATCTGGACCAGGAGTATCGCGAATACCTCTTAGGCTTAGCCATCAACCATGCTGCAATAGAGCGTCAGAAAGACATGAAAATTGTCTACTCTCCGCTCCATGGCACAGGTTACAAACCAGTGACCGAGGCCTTAGCCGCTCTCGGCTTTGAGGCTGTTCACGTGGTCCCTGAACAGGCGCTGCCTGACGGCGATTTCCCCACCGCCCCATACCCGAATCCAGAAGCCAGAGAAGCCCTAGAGTTAGGGATTCAATTGGCAGAAAAAGAGCAGGCAGACCTCTTAATTGCCACCGATCCGGATGCGGACCGACTAGGTGTTGCAGTCCGCACGAATGAGGGTGAGTTTAAGATTTTAAGTGGGAATGAGATCGGGATTCTCCTGATGGACTACATTCTTTCAGCAAAGGCCAAATTAAATGCCGACGACAAGCAGCATTTCTGTGTTTGCTCGGTTGTCTCGAGTCGTCTCCCGCGCCTTATCTGTCAGGACTACGGAGTTAAGCTCTACGAATGTCTGACCGGATTTAAGTTCATTGCGGAAAAGATGCGTGAAGGCTTGGCCAAAGGCGAGGTATTTGACTTTGCATTTGAAGAAAGCTTTGGTTACTTAATCGGCGATCGAGTCCGGGATAAGGATGCTGTAGTCGCTGCAGCCATGGTTTGCGAAATGGCAGCCGCCGCCCGAGATGAGGGAATGTCACTTTACGAGCGCTGCAATGAACTGTTCAAGCGCTATCGTTATGCGGCAGAGAAAACAGTTGCCTTCACTCGTGAAGGTAAGGAGGGATTGGCCTCAATTGCTAATGCAATGAAGGAAGTACGGGCAAATCGCGCCGAGCTCTTTAATGCCTTAGAGCCGGTTAAACTAGACGACTTTGCAGTGCCGGAGGAGTATTCCTTTGCCAGTAAGAGCAGCTCGGCCTTAGATGTAAATCCATCCAATCTCCTGATTTACAGCCTGAACGACCTAGATTGGTTTGCAACCAGACCTTCAGGCACAGAACCGAAGCTAAAGGTCTACATGGGTGCCTACCGCAAGGATCAAAAAGAGGCCCAGGCTGCCTTAGAGCGGATTGAAGCCGAGGTCGTTGATGTGATTGAGAAATTATTGGATGCCTAGAGTCTAAATGGCATTTGTACACTTACACTTACATAGCGAATACTCACTTTTAGATGGTGCTATTCGCATTAAAGAGCTAGGCCCCCGCCTCAAAGAGTTGGGGCAGGAGGCCTGCGCTCTTACCGACCATGGAGTGCTTTACGGCTCGGTGGACTTTTTCCGAGCCTTGAAAAAAGAAGGCATCAAGCCGATCTTAGGTTTGGAAGCCTATCTTGGTCCGCGGAGCTTGACTCAGAAGGAGGGTGCTGCTGACCGCAATCCCTACCATTTGATTCTTCTAGCTACGAATGAAATCGGCTGGCGCAATTTGATGCATCTGGACTCGATTGCCTTTATTGACGGCTATTATTATCGGCCGAGGATAGACTTCGAGCTTTTGCAGCAGCATAAGGAAGGCTTAATTTGCCTCTCTGCCTGCCTCGGCGGAGAGCTGGCCAGAAGCTATTTTGACCAAGGCTATGCAGCGATGAAAGAGGTCGCCTTGCGCTATGCTGAAGTTTTTGGCCGGGATAATTACTTCCTGGAAGTGCAGGCCAACGGCTTAGCGGAACAGAAGGAGTATAACGAGCAGTTATTTAAATTGGCTGAGGAATGCTCCTTGAACTTAGTGGCAACAAACGACTGCCATTATTTGCGGCGAGAAGATGCCTATGCGCAGCAGGTCTTAACCTGCCTCCAAACTAACAAGAGAATGAGCGACCCAGATCGCATGCAAATGGGTAACGACGAGTTTTATCTGAAGTCGGAAGCGGAGATGCGGGCGGCCTTCCCCGACCACCCTGAGGCGATTGAAAATACGGTCAAGATTGCAGAGCGCTGCAATTTCGAGATGGAGTTTGGCAAATTATATCTGCCGGCCTTTGACTGTCCAGGTGGGGAAAGCGCTGAAAGTTATTTAGCCAGCCTTTCGCACTCTGGGATGGCTGCGCGCTTAAATTGCGATACTTTACCCGAAGCCTACCGTAAGCGTTTAGACCAAGAGCTCGAAATTATCCATCGGATGGGCTATGACGACTACTACCTGATCGTCTGGGACATTGTGCGTTATGCCCGTGAAAATGGGATAGCAGTAGGTCCAGGCCGTGGTTCTGGTGGTGGTTCGCTAGTTGCCTATGCGCTGGGAATTACGAATATAGATTCGCTAGAGTATGATTTGCTCTTCGAGCGCTTCTTAAACCCGGAGCGGGTTTCGATGCCAGACTTTGACCTCGACTTTTGTTATGAGCGGCGAGGAGAGTTGATTGACTATGTCACGGAAAAATATGGCTCAGGCCATGTTTGCCAGGTTATAACCTTCGGTACCCTTGCGGCAAAGGCTTGCGTACGAGATGTTGCGAGAGTCTTAGATATGCCATATTCAGAGGCCGATCGCCTCGCGAAAATGATTCCTAATACGCTCAATATTAAGCTGGCAGAGGCCATCGAAAAGAATCCGGACCTAGCTGAGGAGCTGCGGGTCAATGAGCGAGCCAAGGAGGTTTTCCGCCTCGCGCGAAAGCTTGAGGGCATGCCCCGTCACGCTTCGACTCATGCTGCAGGAGTTGTAATTTCGGCCAAAGATATTAAAGAAATTGCTCCCCTGGCGCGCAATGATGAGGCGATTGTCGTCCAGTTTGATAAGGACACGATAGAGGATGTGGGCTTACTTAAGTTTGACTTCCTGGGCCTTAGAACGATGACTGTTCTGCGTGAAGCGGCTGAGTTAATTGAGGCGAATTACGGCAAAAAAATCAATTACGAGCAAATGACTTTTGATGATCCAGAAGTTTTTAAAATGCTTTCTGAGGGTCGGACCAGCTCTGTCTTCCAACTCGAATCGGCCGGGATGACTGCCTTTGTGAAGGATGTCCGCCCGAGCAATTTAGAAGATATAATCGCGATTATCTCAATGTATCGTCCGGGCCCGATGGAGCAGATACCGCGCTATGTTGAGGCCCATCGCAATCCGGAAACGATTAGCTATATTCACCCCCTCTTGGTCGATATCCTAGACACCACTAAGGGCTGCATTATTTACCAGGAGCAGGTGATGAGAATAGTGCGTGATTTAGCCGGTTTTAGCATGGGTCAGGCCGACAATGTCAGGCGTGCGATGTCTAAGAAAAAACCTGAGCTGATGGCGCGCTATGAAGAGCTTTTCGTCAAAGGCGGTGTGGACGATAGCGGACAGGCGATAGAAGGCGCTTTAAAGCGTGGGGTCAAAGAGGAGATTTCGCGCGAAATTTATCGGGAGTTGATGGCCTTTGCTGGTTACGCCTTTAACAAGGCTCATGCCACAGGCTATGCGATTTTGGCCTATCAAACAGCCTGGCTGAAGTGTCACTACCCCTGCGAATTCATGGCCGCCATGCTCAATGCTTATCGCGGTAATCTCGATAAGGTTGCGAAATTAATTCGTGACAGTAGGGAGGCAGGGGTTGAAGTTTTAGCGCCCGACCTCAACGAAAGTGGCGTAAAATTCACCACGACTAAGGGCGGAGCAATCCGTTATGCCCTCTGTGCAATTAAAAACCTGGGCCAAAGCTCGATGGAGGATTTGGTTCGAGAGCGAGAAAAGAATGGTCCGTTTAAAGATTTTGCAGACTTTTTAGAGCGCAGTGATGAGCTCGATTTAAGCCGTAAGGCTGTGGAAAGCTTAATCATGGCCTCGGCCCTGGATAGCTTCGGAATAGCCCGCAATAAACTTCTGGCAGTCTATGAGGATAGCATGCGCCAGATTAGAGAGCGCAGAACGAATAACTTAGATGGCCAAGTTTCACTCTTTGACCTAGCTAAAAAGCCTGAGTTAAATAAGGTCAATATAGTCTATCCCGACTTAGCAGAGCCTTCTTTAAGCTACCTCTTGCAGCAGGAGCGCGAAATGATCGGGCTCTATCTTTCCGGCCATCCGCTCGACGGGTATCAGGCAGCAATTGAAAAGTACAGCAATTTTGACAGCCGCAAATTGCAGGAGCTGAGTGAAGCATTAGCAGAGGGGCAGTATGTGCGTGAAAGCCAGTGCAAGCTGATTGCGCAAATTGTTTCAGTCCGCAGCCTAAGCACTAAAAAGGGTGACTTGATGGCCTTTGTTGAGGTCGAGGACCTTTACGGAAATTACGAGTTAGTCGTATTCCCACAAGTTTATATCGAGAGTCGCCAATACCTGCAAGTCGGCAGAATTGTTTATTTAGAGGGCAGGAGTAGTTTCCGTGAAGATGAGCCGGGTAAAATAATTCTGGAATCTGCAATTGATTTAAATGAATTTTTAGCCAGTGAAGAAGCTGCAAAAACTGCTCTGAGTGAAGCGGAGAAAGTTGAATCGGATGCGCAATCCCAGCCAGACTTTGAGTCTGAATGGGGCCAGGTCAAAGCCGTTCCACTTAATTACAATGCACTAGATTTACAGTTGGCAATCAAAGTACCAGGTGTAGATGAAGAGGCGGAAAGAGATTCTCTTTTGGCCTTATTAGAATACTTTAGTGGTCAGTGTCGAGTCTATCTGATCACCGAACGCAAGGGTCAACTCTTACCCCCGTCCTATGGCGTCGACCTAGCCTATTTGCCATACTTGGTTAAACGTTACGGGGAAGAGAATGTCCACTTTATTTAGTAGGGCGAGGAAATAGGCGGAGTGATGAGATTAAAAGATCAGTCCAGAAAAAGCTTAGCTGATGAATAAGGAGTCAAAGATGAGTAAAGCAGAAACAGTTCATAAATCCAGAGCTAATGTACAGCGCGAGCTGACAAAAGAGCTTGAGCCGGTATCGACTCAGGCTGAGCCAAAGGAAATCAAACGGATTGGCGTATTAACCTCCGGTGGTGATGCGCCGGGGATGAATGGCGTGATTAGAGCTGTCGTGCGAACCGGAATTTCCCATGGCATTGAGGTCAAAGGGATTCGACGCGGATACCACGGCCTCTGGCGAGGTGATTTTATAGATTTGTCTGCGCGCGATGTTTCGGATATGCTCCAACGTGGCGGAACCTTGCTAATGACTGCGAGAAGCAAGACCTTCAGAAGTGATGAAGGGCAGCAAAAGGCCATTTCCATGGCTCAGGTCTTTGGCTTAGATGGACTAGTTGCAATTGGTGGTGATGGCACAGCTAAAGGAGCCTTAGATTTAGCCAGACAGGGCTTACCGGTGATCGTGGTACCGGCGACTATCGATAATGACATGGCCGGAACAGATGAGACTGTGGGCTTTGATACAGCGATGAACACGGTTATTTCTGCGGTCGATAAGATTCGCGATAGTGCCAGCTCACATGAGCGCTGCTCAGTCGTTGAAGTGATGGGCCGCAATGCCGGCTTTTTAGCCTTTGAGGTAGGAGTTGCGACAGGTGCAGAAGTCGTACTAATCCCGGAGGTCCCCTGTGATTTCGAAAAGGATGTTGTGCAGAAAATCCTGGGGGCGAGAAACAGAGGGAAGCAGCACTTTATCGTAATTGTCGCAGAAGGCATTAAGCTGAATGGTAGCTTCGCTGATGAGCAGATTGACTCCCCGGCAATTGCAATTGCCAGTCGGATTAAAGAGTTAACCGGGATTGAAACTAATGCAACTATACTCGGCTACGTGCAGCGTGGCGGCAATCCTTCTCTGCGCGACAGGTACCTCTCTTCGATGATGGGCATAGAGGCTGTAGAGTGCCTGATGAAAGGCCGTTACAACCGCATGATTTCCTCCCTCCATGGTCGAGTTGTCGACCTCGACTTGGCAGAAGCCCTAGAGATGGAAAAATTGATTACCGAGGAAGCTTTCAAGAGAGCCGGTATTCTCAGTCTCTAAATTAATTAGCTTAAGAACTAGTCCGCTTCAATAAAAAGGGGTATCAATGATAGAAGAGAAGATAAATTATCGGGAATTGGCTCCTGATCGAAAATACGACCCAGCAGTCTTTTCCTTGCAGAGTTTAGAATATCAGAAAATTATTGAACTGCTGGCAGCAGAGGCGATGAGTCGTCCTGGGCGTGAACTTTGTCTAGAGTTAAAGCCCAGTTCAGAACTGGCTGAGGTGAAGTGGAGATTGGCGGAAACCAGTGATTTCATCAGCTATCTTTTAGCTCGCTCCGACCTAGCTTTATCTTCTGTTGATGAGATTCGTCCTTTAATTCGCCGACTAGATCGTGAAATTGTGCCCTTTTGTGATGAGCTGAATAAGGTCGCTAGATTTTTACGTGTCGTCCGCGACTTAAAGAAAAACTTGCCGCCAAGTGACAGTGATAATTATCAAGAAGAAATGGCCAGACCAGTCTACCAGCTGCTTTCCGCGCTCTTTGAACTGACGGACTGTCGGAGCGAAATTGAGCGCTGTGTGGCCTCCGATGAAGATCTTTATGACGATGCTTCAGCAGAGCTAAAGCAGATTAGGCGCCAGTTAATTAGGACCCAAGATGAGGTCAAAATCGTACTCGAAAGATTGATCCGCAAACAGTCGGATGATCTGCAAGATAGTCTTGTGACCTTGCGGAATGGACGCTATGTACTGCCGGTTAAGGCCGCACATAAGAATGCGATTAAAGGCCTGGTGCACGATTCCTCGGCCTCAGGCCAGACCCTTTTTGTTGAACCTTTAGCTGTCGTTGAGCTGAACAATAAGCTGCGCGAGCTGGAATTCGAGGAAAGTAAAGAAGTCGAACGGATCCTCCGTCAATTGGGTGAGTTTATTTGCAATTATCAAAGCGAATTAATTGCGAACGCAGAGCTCTTAGCCGCACTTGACTTTGCTCAGGCGAAGGCTCGTTTGGCTTTGAAGCTAGAAGCCCATTGCCCAAAGGTCAATGCTGAGGGCAGGATTCGCTTAAAGGCGGCACGGCATCCACTGATTCCAGCTGCAGATGTAGTTCCGATTGATTTTGAACTCGGCTATGACTTCGATAGCCTACTGATTACTGGACCTAATACAGGTGGTAAGACAGTCTCTTTAAAAACCTGTGGTTTACTCAGTCTGATGGCGATGAGTGGTTTAGCCTTGCCCACGGCAGCAGGTAGTGAGGTTTCAGTTTTCAAGGAAGTTTTAGCCGATATCGGTGATGAGCAGAGTATTGAACAGAGTCTATCTACCTTTTCTTCACATTTGAAAAATCTAATTAAGATGCTGAGCTTAACGGGTCCAGACAGCCTGGTTCTTTGTGATGAACTCGGATCCGGCACAGACCCCTCTGAAGGTGCAGCTTTAGCGATAGCCCTAGTTGATGCATTTAGACGAAAAGGTGCTAAGGTCGTTGCCACAACTCACTATCAGGAGCTCAAGGGCTATGCCTTAAACACCCCAGGTGTGTCCAATGCTTGCTGTGAATTTGATACTCAGACTCTACGCCCAACTTATCGTCTGTTAATTGGAGTCCCGGGCGTTTCCAATGCACTGGCAATAGCTTTAAGGCTAGGTTTAGATAGCTCAATTATTGAGCATGCAAAAGCTTTGGTTTCCGACGAGGGGCACCGCTTTGAAGAATTAATTTCGGCCATAGAGCAGTCTAAGCAGCAGGCTGTGAAAATGGAGACAGAGATTTCAGAATTGCATACTGCGGCAAAGGAGCTGGAAGCGCGCTTGGCTAAACGTGAAAGCGAAATTGCGGAGAAGGAAAAAAGCTTAATTGCCGAGGCAGAAGATAAAGCCTATCAGATAATTGAGGCTGCGAGGGCTGAAGTAGCTGCAGAAATCAGACAGAAAGAGCAGGACTTTGCCCGCTTTAAAGAGCAGTTAGAATCTGCTGATAAATCTGAACGAAAATTACAAGAGCAGGAACTATCTGCCTTACGTAGTGCGCAAAGCAAACTGCAGAAAAAGTCAGAAAAAAGAGCCTCCGCGCTTGGCAAAAAAGCACTGAGTAAAGGGGTCAAAAGGGCCCTAAAGGCTGAGGACATAGTCATTGGTCAGTACTACCGTGCGCCGGCCCTGAACTTTGTCGGACAAGCAGTAAGTGAGGTCGACCGCCGCGGTCAATTACAACTGGCCAAAGGACAGATTAAGCTGAACGTCCCTCTCGCCGGCTTAGAAGAAGCGGAAGCGCCACGACTGAAGGAGCAGAAATTCAATCAATCTGCCCGGGAAATCCGTTCAGCGGCACAGCAGACGGTCTGTTCAGAAATTAAGTTAATTGGTCTCAGAGTCGAGGAAGCTTTAAGCGAGTTAGATAAAGCCATTGATTTAGCCCTTTTGACGAATTTAGATAGTCTACGTGTAGTCCACGGTAAGGGTAGTGGAGCCTTGCGCTCTGCGGTTCGCTCGAAAGCAGCAAGCGACTCGCGAGTTGCCGGCTATCGAGAAGCTGGCTTTGGTGAAGGTGACTCGGGAGTGACCTATTTGGACTTGAAAAAGTCTTAAGAGATTAAGCGGCTAAATTTGAACTAGTGGGATTAAAAGGTATAATTAGAAAAAAGGAGGAGATCCGGATGAGCCTGAAGCATATGGAAGACGCAGCTTATCTATTTAATCGTGGTGAGAACCAAAAGGCCTATGAATTTTTAGGAGCTCACTACCTCGGTTCTACTCCAATGGGCGAACGTTATCGCTTTGCCGTGTGGGCACCGAATGCAAGATTTGTTTCTGTGGTCGGTGATTTCAATGGCTGGGTTGAGGGTGTTAATCCTCTAGAGCGTTTTGGCACCAGTGGGATTTGGTATACGGAATTAGATAATCTGCAAAAATGGCAACGCTATAAGTATGCGATTGTCGGTAGTGACAACTATTGTATGTTGAAAGCCGACCCCTACGCCAGACATGCAGAAACCAGACCCGGCACCGCCTCAATTCTTTATCATGAAGAAGAGTTCCCCTGGAGTGACGCAGAATGGTTAGCCAAGCGCAAAGAGCGGCTAGGCTATGACCGGCCGCTAAATATTTACGAGATGCACCTCGGTTCTTGGAGGCGGCATCAGGATGGATCTGTTTACAATTACCGAGACCTAGCTGAGCAGTTGGCAGAATATCTCCAAGAAATGGGCTATAACGCAGTAGAGTTCATGCCCTTGACAGAATATCCCTTGGATATGTCCTGGGGCTACCAGGTGACAGGGTATTTCGCTCCAACTTCACGCTACGGCACCCCCGAGGATTTAAAGTATCTCATAAATTATTTACATAATGAGGGGATTGCAGTGCTTTTAGACTGGGTTCCCGCACACTTCCCTAAAGATGCATTTGCCCTCGCCAGTTTCGATGGTGGACCGACCTATGAATATGCGGATAGTAGGATTGCCGAGCATCAGGAGTGGGGTACTCTAGTTTTTGATTATGAACGAACAGAAGTTCGCTCATTCCTCTTCTCTTCAGCTGATTTCTGGCTTTCAGAATTTCATTTTGACGGCTTAAGAGTTGATGCCGTATCCTCCATGATTTATATCAACTTCGGTCGCGATCAGGACATTCGCAATGTCGACGGGGGAGAAGAGAACTACGAAGCAATATCCTTCCTGCAGGAGCTGAACGAGAGAATGCATCAACACTATCCTGGGGTTCTGATGATTGCGGAAGAATCTACTGCCTGGCCAAAAGTTACCGCTCCAGTTGCAGAGGGCGGCCTAGGCTTTACCCATAAGTGGAACATGGGTTGGATGAATGATACTCTCAGCTACTTTAAGCGGGACTTTGTCCACCGGACCCACCACCACGATCAATTAACTTTCTCGATGACCTATGCCTTTTCCGAACACTTCCTACTTGCGTTGTCGCATGACGAAGTGGTTCACGGGAAAGGCACTTTATTGCAAAAAATGCCGGGAGATTACTGGCGTCAGTTTGCAGGTTTGCGCACCCTCTTTGCCTATCAGATGACGCACCCAGGTCATAAATTAAACTTTATGGGCAACGAGATTGCCCCCTATACCGAGTGGCGCTATTACGAAGAAATTGAATGGTTCATGCTGAACTATGATAGCCATCGTCAGGTCAGAGACTTTGTCCGGGACCTAAATCATCTCTATTTAGAAGATCCAGCATTCTGGGCTGTCGATCAGAGCTGGGACGGCTACCGCTGGCTGCAGGTCGACGATGTCGACAATGAGCTTTTCGCTTATTTGAGAAATGCGCCGGGGGCTCAGGATAAGGTTGTCATTTTGAATCTCACACCCCGTGTCTTCCCAGAGTACCGTCTACCGATTCACAGGAAGGGAGAGTATCGTTTAATTTTAAACTCCGACTCCCCGAAATATGGAGGCTCAGGATACTTGGAAGATGAGGAGATCAGCTTCCCAGCATATTGCTCGGGCCGTGGTAGCGAATTAATCGATGGTGGAGCCTGCTCAGGAACGGCCAATATTTTAGATCGCAACACTAGTGAAGAAAATTCTCAGTGTTATTTGAAACTAAGTGTACCGCCGCTTTGCGCCCTGATATTGGAGCGTGCAGCAGATAGTCTTGACGACGCAGAAGAACCGGGTAAAAAAGCTATATCCACTGACAAAGACATATAGTTGACCCGGAAAGGAGCAATTTATGGCAAAACAAGAAGTTGTAGCGATGATTCTAGCTGGAGGGCAAGGATCGCGTTTGGGTATTTTGACTCAGTATGTAGCAAAGCCCGCCGTGCCATTTGGCAGCCGTTACCGGATAATCGACTTTCCCTTAAGTAACTGCACCAACTCGGGTATTGAAGCGGTGGGCGTCTTAACCCAATATCAGCCACTGGAACTCAATCAGTATATGGGGAACGGGCATTCCTGGGACCTGGACCGAAATACCGGAGGCCTAGCAATTCTCCCGCCCTTCCAACGCAGCGGTCGCTCTGATTGGTACAAGGGAACTGCCAATGCAATTTACCAGAACATCTATTATATCGACCGCTATAATCCGAAATATGTGCTAATCCTTTCCGGTGACCATATTTATAAGATGAATTACGGTAAAATGCTGAGCTTCCATGTGGAAAAGGAAGCTGACTGTACGATTGCCGTCATCGAGGTTCCCTGGGAAGAGGCTTCCCGCTTTGGCATTATGAATACTGATGAAGATGCCAGAATTACTGAATTCGTAGAAAAACCACCCGAGCCTAAGAGCAGACTTGCTTCAATGGGTATTTACATCTTTAATTGGCCAGTTTTAAAAGAAAAGCTAATTGCTGATGAGCAGAACCCGGACTCGGATAATGATTTTGGCAAGAATATTATTCCTGCCATGCTCGCAGAAGAGCAGAAGCTCTACGCCTATACCTTTGCGGATTATTGGCGTGACGTGGGTACGATTTTCTCCCTCTGGGATGCCAATATGGACTTAATTCGTGATCCACAAGAAATTGATTTATCAGATGATCGCTGGAGAATTTATGGCCGGACTCCTGTCCAGCCCTCACACTACATTTCGACTAGTGGAGAAGTAGTTAACTCAGTAATCACTGACGGTTGTAAAATTTATGGTCGACTTGAAAACTCTGTCCTGGCTGCTTCCTGTTATGTCGGTGAAGGGGCAGTTGTCAAAGATTCTGTGCTGATGCCGGGAGCAGTAGTTGAAGCTGGAGCATATGTTGAGAAGGCAATTATTGGCTTACATGGTGTAGTTGGCAGAGGCGCTGAAATGCGTCCGGCAACTGACTTTGGCAGTCAAGAGTATGTTAATAAATTATGCTCCGAGGGCATTTCAGTTTTACAATCGAATACCGAGCTCAAGGCCGGCGCAAAGGTCGGCGGTAACTCCATGCTGGTGAGCGACGCGAATGTTCAAGAAGCCTTAGTAATAGCCCATCAGCCGGGCACATTACTCTATTAAGGAGGCGCAAATGTTTATTGATGCAATGGGCTTAATTTTAGCCGACCACACACGTGCCAATCTAGGTGACTTGGAAGAACCCAGATCCCTGGCTGCCGTACCTTTTGCTGGGCGTTATAGAATTATTGATTTTACGCTTTCATCACTGGTCAATTCAGGGGTTAAGAATGTCGGAGTAGTCGCCAATCATAAATATCGCTCCTTGATGGATCACCTGGGAACGGGTGCCTACTGGGACCTCGATAGAATGCAGCAGGGCCTATCAATCTTGCCGCCGTTTCTAATCTCACATCACCAAGATGAGCAAGAAGGGGATTTAGTTGGCCTCTATGATTTCGTGCGTGACGCAACACAAAATTATGTCGTCATTTGCGAGTCAAATCAGGTTATGAACATCGACTTTGGCCCCTATGTCCAAGCCGCCAAGGCGAGTGGGGCAAAGATGACTATCCTCTATAACCAGGATGGAAATAAGAGCGGGCAGCCATATTTCTTACTCGGACTAGATGAGGATAATTACGTCAATGACCTCTTCCTCAGTCCGCGGGAGCTGCCGACCACGAATACAGCTCTAGGCATTATGATTTTGGAGCGGGATTTTCTAATCCAGCACCTAGAATTAGAAGTTGCTAGAGGGCGGAATAAGCTCTCTGTCGAAAATCTTCTCCGCCTTTATGAGGAAGAGCAGATTTTCGCCTTGGAATACTCCGGGATGATTTTACGAATTAATTCTCTGGCCACTTATTTCCAAGCTTCACAGAGATTTTTAGAGATGGATATATTTGACCTCTTTTTCAACCAGGAAGATCGGCCAATTTATACGAAGGTTAAAAACGAGGCCCCGGCAATGTACTTAACCGGGAATAAAGTAGTCAACTCTTTGCTCTCAGACGGTTGCTCCGTCGCCGGCGAGGTTAAGGATTCGATTATTTTCCGTGGCGTGCAAGTCGGCCGTCATGCCGTGCTTGATAATTGCATTATCGGCCAAGACTGTGTGATTTCAGAAGGTGCCGAGTTAAGCTATGTAATTCTTGATAAGGATACGGTGATTCGACCCGGGGTAAAGCTCGTTGGGCAACCCGATTATCCTGTAGTTATCGGCAAAGGCGTTATTGTTTAGGAAAGTTTTAAAGTACTGCTAAGAATTAAGCCGGCTCATTATTGGGCCGGCTATTAGAGCAAGGATAGGATTATGAATATTCTCTTTTTAAGTTCAGAAATGAGCCCACTGGCTAAATCAGGTGGCTTAGGTGATGTGGTTGCGGCTTTACCGCGCGCTCTGCGTGAGGCAGGGCATGATGCCAGGGTCATCATGCCGCTTTATAAGCGCATCAAGGACAAATACCGTGAGGATCTGGAGTTCGTGCGCTGGGCAATGATCAAACTTGGTTGGCGTACCATGTATTCTGGTCTCTTTAAAATGGATTACGAGGGTTTGCCAGTTTATTTTATTGACAATGAGTATTACTTTGGCCACGACGCCCTCTATGTTGACTATAGCTTCGATATCGAGCGTTTCGCCTTTTTCCAGCGCGCCGTACTAGAGACTTTGGGCGAGCCCCTGGGCTTTATGCCAAATATCCTGCATTTAAATGACTGGCAAACAGGGATGGTTCCGGTTTTGCTGGAAGCACACTACAAGCATCATGGTTATCTGCAAGAACTCGAAACTGTGTTCACAATTCATAATCTAAAGTATCAGGGCATCCATGGTCGCGAGCGAGTCCAAGACTTATTCGAACTACCTGATCGCTATATGTCTGAGTCCGGCATTATGAAGGATGGTGTACCCAACTTCATGAAAACAGGCATCCAGTATGCAAATCGGGTGACTACAGTTTCACCGACCTATGCAAAGGAAATCATGCTGGATTATTACGGTGAGGGCTTAAATGGACTGCTCGGAGCTCAATCCTGGAAAGTTATTGGAATTCTCAACGGGATCGACATGGAGAGCTACAATCCCTCTACGGATAAGGCTTTGAGTAAAAACTATAATCGAATTAACTGGCGGAGTGGCAAGGAAGCCAATAAGCTGAGCCTCGCTAAGGATTTAGGCTTGGCAGCAAAGGCTGACACACCACTACTAGTTTTAATTAGTAGATTATCGGAGCAGAAGGGACCGGATTTATTACTGCGGATTGGCGATGAGCTTTTAGAGGACGATATTCAGTTAATTGTGCTCGGAACTGGTGATGCAAATTACGAGTCCGAATTGCGACTATTAGCCGAACGTCATCCTGATAAAATGCGGGCAATTATCGACTTTGATGAGGATTTGGCGAGACGCCTTTATGCCGCTGCAGATCTCTTTATGATGCCCTCTCTCTTCGAGCCCTGTGGGCTATCGCAGATGATTGCGATGCGCTACGGAGCCTTGCCGGTGGTTAGGGAGACAGGTGGCTTAAGAGATACGGTCGAGCCCTACAATAAATACACTGGTGAGGGCACAGGTTTCTCCTTTGCGAATATCAACGCTCATGAATTCCTCTTTGCCTTACAAACAGGTTTAGACCTCTATCGCAATAATCGTCAACACTGGGCGAAGTTAGTGCGCACTGCGATGGGCAAAGACTTTAGCTGGGCGAAGTCAGCGCAGAAGTATCTTGACACCTACACTGTAATTTTAGAAGAAACCGGCCACGAAGTGCCTGGCCCGGAACTCAAAACTAAGGAAGACTAGCCAAATCAGAGTCAGGCTAGACTTGGCTGAACAGCCATTCTAGGCTTTAAAAAGACTTATAATTTATGCAATGGCGGCTTGTATCTTGAGGCTTAAAACCTTATAATACAAGCCGCTTAGTAGTTCTAAAAACAAGAATTCGAAATGATTGAGGTGTCAGATGCGTTTAGCAAGTTCATTTTTTTATACCATTCGCGAAGATTTAAAAGACGAAGAATCAATCTCCGGTAACCTACTGACCAGAGCCGGCATGATTAAAAAGACTTCAGCCGGAGTCTATATGTATTTGCCTCTAGGTTTAAAGGCCTTAAATAAAATTGAGAAGATTGTTCGTGAAGAGATGAATGCAACCGGTGCCTTAGAAGTTCTGATGCCCAGTCTAATTCCGGAAGAGGTATATATTGAATCCGGCCGTAGAGAAAACTTTGGTAAATCAATGTTTAGCCTCTATGACCGAAATCATAAACCCTATGTACTTGGCCCCACTCACGAGGAATTGTTCGCTGTTGCCGCGAAGATGGCAATTAAGTCTTATAAAGACTTACCAATTATGATTTATCAATTCCAGAATAAGTTTAGGGACGAGCCGCGTCCGCGCTTTGGCTTAATTCGAGTGCGCGAATTCCACATGAAGGATTCATATACTTTTGACCGTGATTTGGCCGGTTTGGATCACTCCTATCAATTGATGTTTGACGCATATAAACGTGCCTTCGATCGGATGGGATTAGACTATCGAATCGTCAGGGCAGATACTGGCGTGATGGGTGGTCTGCTCTCAGAAGAATTCCAAGCAATTTGCCCAATCGGGGAAGATGTGCTGGTCGTTGAGGATAGTTCAGGCTACGCTGCGAATATTGAAGTTGCCGCGTGCCCAGAGCCGAAAGCTGCGCCGGAGGTTGAATTAGCTGAGCTCGAGGCGGTTGAAACTCCGGAGCAAAAAACCATCGAAGAAGTTTCTGCCTTTTTACAGAAAACTCCGCAGGAATTTATGAAGTCATTAGTCTATCTAATTGACGGTCGCGAATACCTGATTTGCCTACGCGGTGACCACAATGTCTGCGAGCAGAAAGTCTTGAAACTGCTCGGCGCGAATGAGGCGGAGTTGGCAGATGCTCAGACCGTCGAAAGAGTGACCGGTGCTCCCGTAGGCTTTGCGGGGCCTGTTGGGGCGACAATTCCGATTATCATGGACCGTGAAGTCGAGCAAATGCGTAATTTCTGTGTAGGCGCAAATCAGCTTGATTTACACTATATAAACTGTAATCTGCGTGATTTCAAGGCGGCAAAAGTTGGAGATATCCGCGAGATCACCGAAGGTGAAATCTGCGAAAACGGAGCTGGTCCAGTGCATTTCGTGCGCGGGATTGAGATTGGTAATACCTTTAAGCTCGGCACAAAGTACTCCGAGGCTATGGACCTTTATTTCCAGGACGAGCAAAACTCCCTCCACCCGGTCTACATGGGATCCTATGGTATCGGTCCAGGCCGTTGCTTGGCTGCTATTGTTGAGCAGAATAATGCTGATGGCAAAATCTTCTGGCCAAAGGAGATTGCCCCGATCCAGGTTGGTATAGTGATTATCAACATGAAGAATAAAGAGCAAGTAGAGCTTGGCGAAAAGCTGTACCAAGACTTTAGTCAAAGTGATTTAGATGTCGCACTCGACGATCGAAACGAGCGCGCCGGGGTCAAATTCAACGACCATGAACTAATCGGTACCTGGTGTCGTATCACCTGCGGCAAGAAGAGCGCAGAAGGCATTGTTGAAGTAAAATTCAGCGATTCTGAAGAGTCATTTGAATTGCCGCTAGCTGAGGTTAAGGACTTTGTCCTGCAAAGATACAATGAAGCATAGGAATTTAGAAAAAAGCCGTCAAAGCGCTTGACAAGATAGGCGTGGACTACCTATAATGGCAAAGCCGATGAGGCATGCGACCATGGCGGAATTGGCAGACGTGCATGCTTGAGGTGCATGTGGATAACACCGTGCGAGTTCGAGTCTCGCTGGTCGCACCAAACCCGTAGCCTTCGCTGCGGGTTTTGCTTTTTTCTAAAAGAATTCAGACTTGAAACGGGGAGAACCAATGACCATAGATGCTTATCCTTATTACCAGAAATTTGGAGTATCTGAAGCAGTATATAGACTCTCGGAGCAAATCAATCAGGACTTAGCTGAAAAATATGCGGAGCTGGAATTAATCTCAAGCAAACGTCAACTAGAGGTACTTGCCGCCTTCCAGAAACATCAGTTCTGCGAGGCCGAGTTACACGGCAGCACAGGCTACGGCTATGCTGATAGTGGGCGAGATAAATTAGAAGCCGTACTCGCGGATTGCTTTCAAGCTGAGGCTGCATTCTTACGCTGGCAGTTTGCCTCAGGCACCCAGGTCCTATACCAGATGCTACGAGCGCTGTTAAAAGCAGGCGATGAGCTTTTAATCGTGAGTGGCGAAGTTTACGACAGTTTGAAGCCAGGTGTTGCGGCATTAGAGAATATGGGCATCAACTTGCGCTATGTCGAATTATCTCTTGCTGAGGAGGCTAGTTTTGACTATCCAGCAATTGCTGCAGCTTTAAATGAAAAAACCGCAGCAGTGTATGTGCAAAAATCAAGAGGCTACTCATTAAGACCATCATTAACTTCGGCCAAGATTGGTGAACTCAAGAAATTTTTACTCGAGCAGGGCTTTACTAAACCGCTTTTAGTCGACAATTGCTACGGTGAATTCGTCGAGCTAGAAGAGCCGACTGCGTTTGGGGCAGATTTAATCGCCGGCTCACTGATTAAAAATCCTGGTGGAGGAATCGCACCGAGCGGGGGCTATGTTGCCGGACGTGAGGACTTGGTCGAGCGTGTAGCTGAAGCAGTTACAGCTCCCGGCTTAGGACGAGAAATTGGACCCAGCTTAGGTCATTTGCGAGAGCTGGGAATTGGCCTTTATTTAGCTCCCTTAATAGTTAAAGAAGCACTACAGACGGCAGCTCATTTGGCCGGCTTATTTTCCAAGCTAGGCTATCAAGTTGAACCATTACCTTGCGGCGTGAGAGGTGATATAGTGCAGATTATTTACCTCGAAAATGCACAGAGGCTCGAGCAATTCTGCTGCGCGATTCAAGCAGCGGCTCCAATTGATCATCATTTCACCCCAGTGGCCTCACCCATGCCTGGCTATGATTGTGATATTATTATGGCATCGGGATCTTTTACCCAAGGATCCTCAATAGAGCTGTCAGCGGATGGCCCAATGCGGGAACCATACACCGCTTTTTTCCAAGGCTCTTTCAATTTTACTACGGGGCGCTTAGCCGGAATGTTGGCAGCCACAGCAGTCGGTGCTAAGCAAATAGGAGAAGGACTTGAGTAAAAGAAAGTCGCAAAGAGATTCCGCAAGACAAGGGGCCAAGTCTGCTGGTAGTAAGCAGAGCGGTGGCAAGCGGATTATTATGGAGAAGAGAAGTAATCTATCACGGAATCTCTTTTTAGCAACACTGATTCTGCTGATTACGGTTGTTACTTTATTTTTACTCTTGAGAATCCTCGGTAGCTCGAAGGCTGTACCACGCTATATCTTTATTCAAGAAGACAGCTTAGAAAGAAAGTATGAAACCCTAGCATTGATTGTCAGGGATGAGCATATTGTGAAAGCTGGGGCAGAAGGCGAGTTTATTAGTGAATTCCCGCAAGGCACCAGAGTTGCAAAGGCAGAATTGGTCGGCCGAGTAGTCGGCGATAATGCAAAAACCAGACTCAGTGAATTGAATAAAGCCGAATCGGACCTGATTGCACGTAGATATGAGCTATTAAATGCGGAAGAGGGCTTTGAAGGCAGACGGATTGCGGAAAAGAAAGATTTAGAAATCCATTCATTAATGTCCCGATACTATGCTATAGACAAAGTTAAGGAGCGGGGCAATTTAGCGAATATTTCCGCAGCTTTAAAGCTCTTGCTCGAGCAGCGAAGCAGCGATCTCAGACAGGTCAAATTCCGCGATCGAGAATATCAGCAAGCACTCGAGAATTATGAGAATATCAAATCCTTATTAGCTAATGCTGCAGTCTCTGTGTCGGCTAGTGAAAGTGGTCTGCTCTCATTTAGTATTGATGGACACGAAGAATTAAAGATTGAAGATTTACAAGATAAAGAAGGCCCGGAGCTTTATGAGTTAATCCGTGACTGTAGCGGAAAAGCAAAGCTAGCCACAGGCAAAGTCGATGCAGAAACTCCGGTGTTTAAGATAATTCATGGGATTAACCAGTACTTCATTACTTTCCTACCTGCCGGTTTAGCCGACGAGGTCGAGACGGCACAGCGCATCTCAGCCGAATCTTTAGACTACGGTTTTGAGCTCAAAAGGCTGCGTGTTCTACGGGCCGAGGAAACTAGGCAGGGTACACTTTTACTCTTAAAGGCAGATACCGGATTAGCCGCATTATCTGGACAAAGGTTGGCGCGTCTAGCAATTAAACTAAGTTCAGACAGAGGCTTAAAATTACCGCGTCAGGCTTTAATTGACTTTAAACCAGGTCAGGTTGAAGCAAAAGTGAAAATTGTCTCTGGTGGCTATGTTAGAGAAATCCAGGTGCAGATTTTGGACTTTAACTCAGACTACGCTCTGATTGACAACCCTGAAGATGAGAGCCTGAATTCAGGCGAAGTTATCGGAGCTGCAACCATGGTCGTGGTCAATCCTTCGGCAGTCAAAGACGGCGATCCGATCGACAATATTGAATAAGGCAAGGATCGCTCAAATCAGCAAATTAAAAAGGGGTTTATTTTGACATTGTCTAGAGAAAATCAACGGAATCAAGAATTAAAAGAAAAGTACTTCCAACTAAAAGAAACATTGCGAGAAAGCACCCAAGCCGCCGGTAGGGCTGAGGACTCAGTAGCTTTACTGGCAGTTAGTAAAACTCATCCGATCACTGAAATTGCCGCAGTTGCAGCAAATGGACAGGTCGATTTTGGTGAGAATAAGGTGCAGGAACTAAGCGAGAAAATCCTTGAAGCGAAGGAGCTTTATCCTGAGCTACAGCTGCGCTGGCACTTAATTGGCCATCTGCAAAGAAATAAGGTGCGGCAGATAGTGGGGGATGTTTATTTAATTCATTCTGTTGATTCGCTGAGGCTGCTAAAAGAAATTGAGAAGCGCGCAGAGCAGGCTGGAGTTGTGCAAAAGATTTTACTTCAAGTGAATGTTTCAGGAGAAGAGAGTAAGCAGGGATTCGAGGAGAGTGAATTGGCAGCAGCCTTAAGTTTTTTAAAAACCGCCAAGCATAGCGAATTAAGAGGCCTGATGACAATGGCTCCTTTTACTGCAAGTAGCGAGGAATTACATAAGTATTTCTCACGCCTGCGCAAAATCTTAGTTGAGATCAGAAGTGATTTCCCGGAAGCCGTTGAGCTTTCTATGGGCATGAGCGGAGATTTTCCTGAAGCTATTGCAGAAGGTGCAACTATAGTGCGGATCGGCTCAGCGATTTTTGGTGAAAGACATTATTAGAAGTATAGAATCAGAACTTCTTTCTTATGGTATAATTTTCAAGAACAGTCTAGAAAAGACAAATTTTTAAAATAAATTTAATTCACTCGAGCTAGATTCGAGGATGGAGGAGCAAGATGGCAAATTTCCTGGAACGCTTTTTTGGCAATATGGGCGGTTATGAAGATGAGTTTTATGATGAAGTTGAAACTAACCATGGCCCGAGCCGCGAGGAAGTAGCAAGATCATTGCAAGGACAGAATCCCGGTCGTCGTGAGGATGGCAGAGTGGTAAACTTCCGCAATCCTGGTGTCACCAATGAAGTCATCATTATTGAACCTCGAGATATTACCACAGCCCAACAAGTTTGCGACTATGTCCGCTCAGGCAAAACAGTCATCTGTAATATTGAGCAGATTGATACTAAAATTGCCCAGCGTGTAATTGACTTCCTAACCGGAGCGACCTATGCGCTTTCAGGATCTGTAGAGCCAATCTCATCACTGATTTTTGTGGTTGCACCGCGCTCGACCCAGGTCTCAACAGCAGAAGACATCAACCGGGCACTGGCTCAGCATTCACAGCGAGTGCGTGAGGAGAGCCCGTATCGCCCCGCCGGCCAAAATGAAGACGTCCGGCGCGCACACGTCTATGCGAGATAAAGCAGGAATAGTTCTCGGTCTGGATATTGGCGGCTCCTCCACAAAGGCAGCAGCCTTTAGTGAAAGCAGCCAATTAGAATCCTGCCATGTAACAGCAAGCGACCCTTTGAGCTCCGCATATGGTGCTCTGGGGCGCTTTTTATTTGTCAATAATCTAGCTATCAGTGAATTAAGCAGAATTGTTCTAACTGGCGTAGGTTCGGCATATTTGAAGAATCCGATGTTCGGAGTACCGACATATCTATGTGCAGAATTCCAAGCCGTCGCATTAGGTGGACTCTATGCTGCCAAGAAGGAACGGGCAATTGTGGTCTCGATGGGCACCGGTACCTCCATAGTCCTAGGAGATAAAGAAGCCCATGAGCACATTATTGGCTCAGGAGTTGGTGGCGGAACCCTGCTCGGACTCAGTCAAGCACTGCTAAAAATCCGCGAATTTGATTCGCTAAATGAGCTTGCTGCAAGTGGCGAACTAAGCCACGTTGATCTGACAGTAGGGGACTTAACCCCAGTAGGTATCCCAGGGCTTTCAAAGGAGACAACTGCGGCGAACTTTGGCAAGTTGACCGAGCGGGCCAGTGAGGCAGATTTAGCAGCAGGTCTAATTAACCTGGTCTTCCAATCGCTCGGGACGGCGGCAATCCTATCGGCCAAAGTAAAGAATTGTGAAACCATAGTATTTATCGGTTCACTAGCAAAAAGTAGAGCAGGACAAAGAAGTCTAAAAGAATTTGCCAAACTATATAATAAGGAAATTATAATACCAGAGGAGCCCGAATTCGCGACAGCAAGAGGTGCAGCCCTTGCACAACGGGATTTGCAGAAGCTTGAATGACGGAACGCCCGGGCCAGGTGTTGAAATTAGGAAAAAAGAGAGAAAAATTAGCTTGACAGTAAGTTGCTGAATTGCTATTATGGCAAAGCACTCTGAAAGAAGAGAGGCGACGGACCTTGACAATTGAATAGCAAACAACTTGAAAAGACGAGCCTGAATCAATA
>JAUNVR010000007.1 GCA_030537595.1 Eubacteriales bacterium | reverse complement strand
GAACCAGAGCCGGAACCAGAACCAAAGCCTCCAGTAGAAGCTGGCAAATTAGTGGTCAAGAAGAAATTTAAAGAGCTACCTGAATCTAATGCTGAAAAAGAAAAGATAGCTAATGAAACAATATTTTCGCTTGCCTATCTTGGTACTGCAGAAGATTTAGCGACGCTTGAAGCCTTAGGACTAAAAGCTGAGTACAAGGACGTCAAGCTGGCAAAACTGAAATGGAACTCTGATTACAGCCAAGCACAAGTGGTCTTCGAGCTTGCAGAAGAAGGAGTTTATGAGTTGCTTGAAATTAAAACTCATAGTGATTATAAGCTAGACGAGAAAAGCCGTAGATTTATTTATCAGGCTAAGCCGGAGGCTGAAGGGCCGAATCTGATTGAGATTGAAGTGATTAATGAGCGGCTGCTACCCCAGCCAAGTCAATCTGAAAAGCCTTGCCCCACTGAAACTACTCGTGTAATCAAAGTGAAGGAGCTGAGAACTCTGCCATTAGCTAGCGCTAAAGCAAACCGGGTTTCGCTTGACTGCAGTAAAACGACTCAAATACCAGCGACCGGAGAGACTGGAACTAGCTACTATTGGGCCGCACTCTTTAGTCTTTTGGCTGCCAGTTTATTTATCTTTAAACGGGGGATCTAAGCTTGACGGGCCTACAAATAGACTGTGGGCCCGTCACAATGATTATTGAAATGCGGTCTAGTTCAGGTTAGTATGCTTCTGCTATACTTGGTATAAGTAAAGGAGCATGAACAGTTTATGTTTGGCATGAGTTTTAGAGATTTACTAATTAGAATATTTGCGTTGACCCTATCCCTGTCTTTTCATGAATTTGCTCACGCGTGGACTGCTTATCGATTAGGGGATGCAACTGCTGCGGAAAGAGGGCGCCTGAGTCTCAACCCTATGGCTCACTTGGACCCCTTGGGTACCATGGCCATACTTTTGGCAGGGATTGGCTGGGCGAAGCCTGTGCCTGTTAATCCTGCCCGCTTTGATCGCAAGTACTCTGTGCAAAAGGGCATGTTCTTAACTGCTGTTGCTGGGCCGATTGCAAATTTAATCCTTGCCACGATCTCTATGTTTATAATGCAAACTTGGTTCTTTGCTGCGCGAGTCATAGTTTTGCAGGGCGGAAATTTAGTCGGTGGTCCATTTACTGCGGTTTTTACTGATATTTTAACTGCCTTACTGAACATGAATATCGCTCTGGCTTTCTTTAACTTGTTGCCTCTGCCACCACTCGATGGCTCAAGAATTTTCGGCGCGATTTTACCAAAGAAGCTTTATTTCACAATTATGCAGTATGAACGCTACATCGGGATGGCCTTCTTTTTAATTTTAATCTTTGGCCGGGGGCTTATCGGCACCGTCATTTATTACATTTCCTATCCCTTTAGATGGCTTATTACGATACCTTTATCGACCTTCTTTGATTGGTTGCTAAAGTTTTTCTATTAATTGTTAGCTGAAGGAAAGATATTAATGGCAGAAGCCTTCGCGAGAGATATAAGACTTTCTAAGACTAATGAAAATGGAGCATTGACTGATCTTGCCATTGATTTTGCGGAGCTCGACCTAAGTTCTTTTGACGGACCCTTAGAACTTTTAGATTACTTGTTTAAAGAGTCTAAGTTGCCACTTGCGGAGATTTCCATTAGCAAGATTTGTGATTATTACCTAGCGGTGATTGAGGCAGGTCAGGCAGGCTTAGATATGGCTTTGGCCACTGAGTTTTTGCTGGTAGCCGCGCAACTTCTACAATTAAAGTCCAGACTTTTGTTGCCGGTCAATGATTCGGCTGACCCAGAAGCAGATGATTTCCTTACAGCGGACAATCTGATTTTCAAGCTGATGGCGTTTAGACGCAACAAGTTACTGGCAGAAGAATTAGAGAGACGCCACCCACGTTACCGTTATTTAAGCAGGGTCAACGAATTTGCTCCTGAGCTGAGCGGTTTTAGCTTAGCTCGCAGAAAATTAAAGCTAGATCCAGCTTTGTTTATCCAGGCGATAAGACTGCTCCAAATTCAGACTGCTGAGCGCTTTAGTCAAAATCAAGCGAAATTTAAAAGGATTTTGAAATTAGAGCCATATTCAGTGAAGCAAAAGCTAAAAGAACTTTGGACTACTATTGCTGATGGGGAAAGCTATGAGTTTAGAGAGCTCTTAAATAGGCCGGATAGCTTAGGTGAGCAATTAGCTGCTTTTTTAGCAGTTTTGGAGTTACTTAGAAGAAATAAAATTACTGCTGTGCAAGAGAATCTCTATGCGCCGATTATTATCCGCAAAGAAGAATCTGCAACTACTTTAGATTTTATCGACGAGAACTGGAAGGAGAGCGGCTTTGAAGAATAAGGAAAATAATAGATCTCGGCCAAGTTCGGATTTCGATTTAGCTGCCTTGGAGGCTGTGTTATTCCTTGCAGCTGAACCTTTGAGTCTCGCAGAGCTCTCGAATATTCTAGACTTTAGCACAGAACAGATAATTTCTTTGCTGCGCAGCCTGCACCTGCGTTTATGGCAAGCGCCCGGTGCGCTTTGCTTGAGGCAGTTAGAGGAGAAATACTATCTCAGCGTGAAGCCGGAGTTTCAAGAAGTGGCAAGCGCTTATTTCCGGCCTGATGGTGAGCGCAGATTAAGTCCGCAGTCCTATGAGGTTTTAGCTGCTGTAGCATATTTACAGCCGGCGACTCGGGCACAAATTGAAGCGGTGCGGGGAGTTAATTCAGACCATATAATTAACCGCTTACAGGTAGAAGGGCTACTGGAAGAAGCCGGCAAGCTAGACTTACCTGGGCGTCCGCAGAGCTTTAAAGTCAGCCAGAAATTCTGGCAGGAGTTTGGCTACAGTGGGGTTGAAGATTTACCCTCAATAGATTTGAGTATGTATACCGATTTACAAGATATCAGCCAAGCTTAATTGCTAACTAGCGGGAGTTTTAACTTGGCTTTGGGATTGATTAAAGAAAGAGGCGGAAATGATTAACGCAATTGCAATAGATGGCCCATCTGGTGCTGGCAAGACCAGCCTGGCAAAGGCTTTGGCAAAGAAATTAGGTTTGCGCTACATGGACACAGGTGCGATGTATCGGGCTTATGCGGCGGCCGCGATTAGGCGTGGCCTAGACCCAAAGGATCCAGAGGCGGCAGAGGAGCTGCTCTTGAGCTGCAAGCTGAGTTTGGACTACGAAAATGGTGAGCAGGTGACGCGGGTAAATGGGGAGGATATGCGGCCCTATTTACGTAGCCCTGAGGTTTCTAAGGCAGCCTCTGACTTATCGACTCTACCCTTAGTTCGGATGGCTTTGGTCTCCTATCAACAGGCTCTGGCCAGGCAGGGTAGTTACGTGCTCGAAGGACGCGATATTGGCACCGTTGTCCTACCTAATGCAAGTGTTAAATTCTTCCTGACTGCGGGTGAAAAAGAGCGGATTGAACGACGTTTTAAGCAGTATCAAGAAGAGGGCAAAGGGAAAAGTTTGGCCGAAGTAGAGAACGAGTTAAAGTATCGCGATAAGCAAGACTCAGAGCGCGAGGCAAGCCCTTTGAAAGCAGCTGACGATGCAATAATTATAGATTCGTCAAAACTGAGCTTTAGCGAAACACTTGAACTGATGTTAGAAGAAGTTAAGCAGCGTGGAAATCTTAGTAGCTAAGTCGGCAGGTTTTTGCCCGGGGGTTAAAAGGGCAATTAAGATGGCGCGTCAAGTTCAGGCAGCCGAACAGGCTCACCTGGGACCAATCGTGCACAATGAGCTGGTCGTTGAGGAGTTCACAAAACGTGGGGTTCGTCTACTTGAAGATGCGACAGAAGCTAAAGAGGGAGAGGCAGTTGTAATTCGTGCCCACGGGGTCTCACCGCAGGAAAGATCGAGCCTAATTGAAAAACGCTGTGCGATTGTTGACTGCACTTGTCCTTATGTCGAAAAAATACATCGGATTGTGAAGCGGGAAGCTGAAGCCGGAAAGCGAATCATCATCATTGGGGATAGTCAACACCCTGAGATTCGGGGGATTGCCGGAGAGGTTGAAACGGGCTGCTATATTATTGCGGATTTAGATGAAGCAGCAGAGCTTTTACTCGAGCTCGAAAAGCAGGATTTGCTGGAGGCTGAATTCGCAGTCGTGATGCAAACCACATTTCGCAAAGAAATTAAAGATTTAATTCTTAATTTTGTAGCCCAGAAAATTGCAAATCTCCGTATCTTTGATACAATATGCTATACGACCTCTGAGCGGCAAACTGAGGCGATTGACTTGGCCAAGCGTTGTGACATCCTCTTGGTGCTAGGATCAGCACGCAGTGCCAACACTCGAAAGCTTCTAGAGTTGTGTCGCAAGGATTGTCGTGAAGCACATTTAATACAGCGGCCGGACCAGGTTCCTGCACTGTTTACAGGCAGGGATTTGCGACATTTGCGAATCGGCATCACAGCAGGAGCATCAACACCGGAGCGTATGATCAGGGAGGTTATCCGACGAATGACAGATCAGGAAAAGCAAATCAGCGAATTGCAGCAGGACAGAGCAGAGAGCGCTAAGCGTGACTTAGACGTAGCACCACTCGATCCAGCCAAGGCAGAGAATCTTGAAGGTGAAATCGATGTTAAAGAATGCATCGAAGAGAATCAGAAAGAAGCTGAAGGCGCAACCGGTGAGAAGATTACACACGATGCTATTGCAGGCTTAGAAAATGAAGCCCCAGCACCAGTAGAAGAGAGCCCGGCTGCAGAGCCTTCAGCAGAAGGAGCAGCCAAGAAAGCCGAGCAAACGGTGACCGCACAAGTTACCGCGAACTCGGAATTTGTTGGTGGTGGAAAAAGCGAGAAAAAGGCCGAGGTCGAAGAAGACATTAACTTCGAAGACTTTATTGACTCAATTCCAACCTTAAAAACTGGAACAATTGTTAAGGGCCGTATCATCCGCTACGACGATGAGTATGTCTATATCGACGTTAAGGACAAGAGCGAAGGTAAAGTGCCGCGTCACGAATTTACCGGCGATCTTGAATTCGATATTGATAAGGCCGTAGCCGAGCATAGCGAGATGGATGTTTATGTCCGCTCAATTAGAAACTCGGATATGGGTAAAGAAATTGTCCTTTCAAAAGCCAAGGTTGACTTCGCTAAGCATAAAGAGGCGATTGAGGAAGCATACAATAAGAAAGTGCCTGTGACCGTAACCGTGACCAACGTGGTTAAGGATGGGGTAATTGGTTCTTTCGGCAGTGTTGATCTCTATATCCATCGCACTCAGCTCGACCATCAGATTGTTGAAAATCTCGAAGAATGGCGTGGCAAGACCTTCGAAGTCTTGGTTACCCAGTTTGACACCAATAGACGCCGCCTTAGAGTTTCAGGTTCCAGAAGAGCATTGATTCAGAAGGAACGCAGAAAACAAGCTAAGGAACTTTGGGAAAACATTGAAGTCGGCCAAGAGTATGACGGCGTAGTCAGAAATCTGACCAACTTTGGTGCCTTCGTAGACATCGGCGGAGTCGATGGCCTGGTACACATCACTGAATTAAGCTGGGAGCGGATCCATGATCCGGCTCAGGTTGTTTCAATTGGTGACGTGCTCAGAGTCTACATCATCGACTTTGATAAAGAGAAGAAGCGCATTTCACTGGGCTTTAAGCGTCCAGAGAACGATCCGTACTACCAGATTGAAGAACGCTTCCCGATCGGCACAATCGTTCGTGGTATCGTCGTTAGAATGCTCCCCTTTGGTGCCTTTGTTGAGATTGCACCAGGTGTTGACGCACTCTGCCACATCTCACAAATCTCCAACTTCCGTCTGAATCGTCCTGAGGACGTTCTCCAGGAAGGCATGGAGGTTGACGCCAGAGTCCTCGAGGCTTCTAATGATGAGCGCAAGATTTCAATTTCAATCCGTGAAGTTGAGCCCATCGACCCACCCGAAGACAAGCGTCAAGAGCTCGAGCAACAGCAGCAGCGCGACCGTCGTCCGCGTCGTCGCCGCCGCCGTGACGATCAGCAGAGAGAAGAAGGCTCTTCTGATTACATCGACCAGGCTCCAACCTCAACTCTTGCCGGCTTAGCAAGTCTGACCGTTGCAAGCGAAGAGGGTACTGAGATCGTCGAGCAAATCGAGAAAGAAAAAGAAGAAGCTGAAGCTCGCCTAAAGGCGCTCGAAGAAGAGCGTATTGCCAAGCAGAAGGCCCAGCGTGAAGCCGAGAAAAAAGCGGCTGAGGAAGCTGAGAAGAAAGCTGCCGAAGAAGCCGAGAAGAAGGCTGCTGAAGAGGCTGAAAAGGCCGAAGAGCCTGCAGAAGAAACTGCAGAAGAAGCAAGTGCAGAAACTGCTGAAGCAGAGGTCGAAGCTACTGAAGAGTAGTAAAGGCTGAGTTTCTAGTGAAATTTAGATAGTAATTCAAGCTAGCTCCGGTGCTCACCGGGGCTAGCTTTGTGTTAGGATAAATTCAAGCGAACCCTAAATGGGAGAGTTGAAAGGATAAGATATGGACAAAATGAATAATGCTGCACCAAGCAAGGCAAGATTGGCTGAAATTGCTGCGCAAATGGAGTGCTATCACGCTGATATAGTGAAAACTTTAGCTGATTTAGTAGCCTTTCCCTCGGTTAAGGCAGAGGCAGAGGAGGGAGCTCCGTATGGTAGAGCAAACCGCGAAGTTTTGGACTTTGCCTTAAAGCTAGGTGAGGAACTAGGTTTCAGAAGCGGTAATGTTGATAATCGCTGTGGCTACCTAGAATTTGGTGAAGGTGAGAAGATGGTTGCCGCTGTCTGCCACTTGGATGTGGTTCCTGTCGGTGATGGTTGGACCACCCCACCTTTCGAAATGTCAGAACGTGATGGTTTCCTTTATGGCCGTGGTGTCGCTGATGACAAGGGACCCTTGGTTGCTTGTCTCTACGCCATGAAGGCCTTGTTGGACGAAGGGTACAAACCACCTTGTCGGATTCGTTTAATTTTTGGCACGGATGAGGAATGCGGCTCTTCTTGCTTAAGGCATTACGCTAAGGTCGCTGAGATTCCTGTATCAGGCTTCACAGCTGATGCTAATTTCCCGGCCATCTATGCAGAAAAAGGTCATGTATCGGCTTTCTACTTCCTGGCTCGTGATCCGAATACAGCAGTGATTAGCAAAGCTGTAGGAGGCTCTGCTTTAAATATGGTTCCTGATGCTGCTGAAGCTGAATATAAAAATCAAGCTGCTGAGCTGAAAACTTTGGCTGTCAGAGGTAAGGCTGCTCACGCTTCAACTCCCTGGAACGGCGATAACGCTATTGCTAAACTTTTAGGCGAATTACGCGCTGAGCTCGGTGAGGGCAAGGATCAGCTGCTAGACTTCTGGGCAGAAGCTTTTGCAAATGAGTGGAATGGTCAAGGCTTGAAGATTGACTTTACTGACGAGTCCGGGCCCTTAACCTGCAACCTGGCTCTTCTGGAAGTCACGCCACAGCTTGCTAAGCTCGGCTTTGATATTCGCTACCCAATTACTATGGACCGGCAAGAATTAGAGCAGAAGCTGCGTGCTGCAGGTGAGAAATATGGCTTTGAATTGACAGATTACGTCGACTCCGAACCGCTGAACTTAGGTAAAGATTCAGAGATGGTTCGTTCAATCATGAAGGTATATAACGATCTTTGTGGCACAGATGCTGAAGCAATTGCGATTGGAGGAGGTACCTATGCCAGAGCCTTACCCAATATTTTAGCCTTCGGAATGCTCTTCCCCGGGGATGTCGACTGCTTCCACCAGGTCGACGAATTTGTCGATAAGGAAAAATTATTTGCCTCGGCAAAGATTTATAAGGATGCGATCAAGGCATTGGCAGATAATCAGGCCAAGTAGAATCAAAGTATAAAATTAAGGAATCTTAAAAAGGGGCAGTGACTGCCCCTTTTTATCTATCCGCTTCTCTCGATTCTCGGTTTTAAAATACTTTAAATCTGGTCGTTTCTAATTAATTGTCGGTAGAATGGTATGGCTAAGAGTAAGACGACTAAGGAAGTCAAAGTCTCACTTAGGAAGGCTGAGCCATTAATTACTAATGAGTTGATGGCAGCGTTCACACCCTCAGGTAGATTGTCTGACCAAAAGGCGATGCCGGCAAAAAAGTGCATAATGTAGCGAGCCAAAGAGCCAAGGACTAAAGCTGACCCTGCTTCTAAAGCCAGTTTGCCGCGCGAGGGGTTTTGCTGACGCAACTCTTTTTGGATTAATGGCATGAATAAACCAGCTAAGCCAATTAGAGTAAAGGCTAAAAAATACTCTAAGAAGACCTGGAGTGCATTTAGAATCCAAGCCTCTCCGGTAACTACCTGTAACAGACCCCAGAGGAAACCTCCAACTAAACCTGGAATGAGGCCTCGACGTAAAGCTAAAATGACTATGGGCAGCATTTTAATTGTAATCTTCAAACCATGGCCGAAGGACGGAATAATCACGTCGAGCAGCATGGCAAGCGCAGCCATTAAAGCAATTTCAACAAGAACACGAATTCTTTCTTTGGACATAAAAAACTCCCTTTCTCTGGCGCAAGTTGGGAGGAGAAGCGACAACATCTCGACGCAAGCTTTAACTTGATCCGATTCGAAGGGTATAATCTCAGCCGTGAAGGCACCCCCTGTTTGCGCAGATATTAAATTACAGCCTTATCATAAGCGATTAAAAACATTTGTCAAAACTTAGCCGGGAGCTTGCGGGGAGGGGACTTTAATGTTATTATCGATTGGCTAAAACGCACGCTGGCCAAACCTGTTTGACTATATTTGGGCCGGCGGAGGTGCAAAAACAGGAGGTATCTATGGCGATTATTAGCATGAAACATTTATTGGAGGGCGGTGTCCACTTTGGTCACCAGACCCGCCGGTGGAACCCGAAGATGAAACCATACATCTTCACAGAGCGCAATGGGATTTATATCATTGACCTGCAACAGACCGTACAGAAGATTGAAGAAGCCTACATGTTCTTACGTGAAGTATCACTGAACAATGGAATCATTCTTTTTGTCGGGACAAAAAAGCAAGCCCAGGATTCAATCCGAGAAGAAGCAGAACGCTGCGAGATGTTCTATGTGAATAACCGTTGGCTGGGTGGCACTTTGACCAACTGGAAGACAATTCATTCACGTGTTAACCGCCTGAAAGAGTTAGAAGCTGGTTTTGCCAATAATGCCTACGATGCTCTGCCGAAAAAGGAAGTTGCTCAGCTCAATCTCGAGCTCGAGAAACTTGAAAAGAACCTAGGCGGTATCAAGGATATGGATCGTGTACCTGATGCTATGTTCGTAGTCGATCCCAAGAAAGAATACATCGCAGTTGCCGAGGCAAGACGCCTGGGTATCCCGATTGTCGGTATTGTTGATACCAACTGCGATCCCGAAGAAGTAGACTATGTAATTCCGGGTAACGACGATGCTATCCGTGCAATTAAACTGATTACCGCTACGATGGCTGATGCAGTCCTCGAAGGTAAGCAGGGTGTGCAGATGGGTGATATGGAAGCCATCGCGGGTGAACAGCAAGAAGAACTTCAGATGGTTGAAGAGACCGATGAAGAATATGCAGAAACATACGAGGAGTAAGCAATGGCATCAACAATTGAGTTAATTAAAGAACTGCGTGAGCTGACTGGGTCCGGTTTGATGGATTGCAAAAAGGCCCTGGCAGAGTGTGATAACGACATCGAAAAATCAGTTGAATGGCTGCGTAAAAAAGGCATTGCCTCAGCCGAGAAGAAGTCTAGCCGGACAGCAGCTGAAGGTCTGGTTTGCTCATATATCCACGGTGGTGGTACAGTCGGCGTTTTGCTCGAAGTCAACATTGAAACTGACTTTGCTGCAAAGAACGAAGATTTCCAAGAAATGTGCCGCAATATTGCAATGCAGATTGCTGCCATGAACCCCTCATGGGTCAGAAGAGATGAAGTTCCCGCCGAGATTATCGAGCGCGAGAAAGATATCGTCTCCACCCAGGCCAAAAACGAAGGCAAACCTGAGAAGATTATCGAAAAGATTGTCGCAGGTCGCCTGGAAAAATTCTATGCAGAGAACTGCTTGATGGAACAAGCCTATATCCGCGATGAGGATAAGACCATCGACCAGTTGGTCAAAGAGATGATTGCCTACATTGGCGAGAATATCCAAGTCAGACGCTTTACCCGCTACGAGCTGGGTGAGGGCATAGAGAAGAAAGAAGAGTGCTTCCTGGATGAAGTCCAGAAACAGCTCAATGGCTAATTAAAAAGCTAGAGCAAGGCTTCGGCCTTGCTCTTTTTTTATGCTTTTATAGGGGTGGATAAAAGATGAAATATAAAAGAGTCTTACTAAAATTATCGGGTGAAGCCTTAGCTGAAGGTGCAGGTAATGGGATCGAGCCAGCTAAAATCAGAAAGATTGCAGCTATTTTGGCCAGGATTCCTAAGCTTGGTGTGCAATTAGGGATTGTCGTCGGTGGTGGTAATTTTTGGCGTGGCCGGGCCTATCCTGAGATGGATCGGGTTACTGCTGACCAGATTGGCATGCTAGCCACGACAATGAACGCGATGGCCCTATCTGATGCCTTGAATCAGGCCGGAGCAGAGAATCGGGTCATGAATGCAGTAACCATGAATCAAATTACTGAGCCCTACATCAGAAAAAGAGCTTTGCGCCATATGGAAAAGGGGCGGATTGTAATCTTTGCAGGTGGTACCGGCTCTCCATATTTTACAACTGACTCTGCTGCAGCCTTGAGAGCTTCAGAAATTGAGGCGGACTTGATGTTAAAGGCTACTCAGGTTGATGGAGTTTATGATTCAGACCCCCACCTCAATCCAGAAGCAAAACGCTATACCAAGCTTAGCTTGCAGGAAGTTTTGGATCGGAATTTAAAGGTCATGGATGCCACTGCAGCAGCATTATGCCGAGATAATAAAATCAAATTATTGGTTTTCTCTTTGGCTGATCCGGAGAATATTATTCGGGCAATTGAGGGGGAAGAAATTGGCACCCTAGTTTACTAGTTTGCTCTAAACTGGTCGCGAAGCTCAAGATAAACTATAATACAAGCGAAAGTATTTCAGGAGGTGCAAGATGGCACGCATTGAATTAAGTTCTGCAACTTATAAACCATACGAAGAGAAAATGCAGACAACGCTGAGAGTCCTGGATGATGAATTTAATACAATCAGAGCCGGGCGAGCTAACCCACGTTTATTGGATCGGATCACAGTTCCTTACTACGGGGTTGAAACACCACTCAATCAGGTTGCTAATGTTCAAGTCCCGGAAGCTCGGTTGATCACCATCACCCCATGGGAAACTAAGGTGCTTACTGATATTGAAAAGGCGATTCAAGCCTCTGATTTAGGCATCAACCCCCTGAATGATGGCAAGATGATTCGTCTAGCCTTTCCAGAGCTAACCGAGGATCGCCGTAAAGATCTAACCAAGGATGTATCACGGATGGGTGAAGAAGCCAAAGTTTCACTCAGAAATATTCGTCGTGAGGCTCTGGACCTATTTAAAAAGCATCTTAAGAACTCCGATTTGAGCGAAGATGAGTATTATGTCTTCGAGGACGAGATTCAAAAGCTGACAGACCGCTATACAGAAAAGGTCGATTCTGCTGTTGAAAAGAAGAGCAAAGAATTGATGGAGCTCTAGGTTCTGATGCAGGGACTTCCACAACACCTTGCTGTGATTATGGATGGCAATGGGCGCTGGGCAAGGGCGAGAGCCTTGCCCAGACAGTTTGGCCATCGTAGAGGCTCAGAAAAGCTCTATGAATTCAGTAAGTGGTGTGTATCGCATGGGGTCAGATATTTGACCGTCTATGCCTTTTCGACAGAAAACTGGCAACGCTCTGAAGAAGAGGTCAAAGCCTTATTAAATTTGTTGCCACAGTTTTTAGACAAGCATGAAGCTGAGCTCAAAGCTGAGCGGATTAGAGTCAAGTTATTTGGTGACCTAAGTCGATTAGAGCCAAAGCTAAGGCAGCGGGTAGAAGCCTTAATCGCAGATAGTCGTGAATTCGACCGTCTGGACTTGAATATTTGTTTCAGCTATGGCGCGAGAGATGAGCTAGTGCGGACTATTCGTAAACTTGCAGCTAGTGGCCAAGACTTGAGTCAGATCGATGAGAATAGCCTTAGTTTGGCTTTGGATAGTGCGGGAATTCCCGATCCGGATCTTTTAATTAGAACTGGTGGAGAACTGCGCTTATCTAATTTCTTGCTCTGGCAACTGGCTTACACTGAACTATATTTCACAGATAAGCTGTGGCCCGATTTTACTGAGGCAGATTTAATCGAAGCCTTCAATGATTACAAGAAACGTCAACGCAGATTTGGTCGCAGATAAAGCTTAGTTTGGAAAGAGAGTGAATTATGCTATCGGACTTAGGCCTTAGAACACGTACAGCGATTGTTTACGGTGGCATTATACTGGCCTTTTTTGCAGCAGGGTACTATTATACTGCTGCTTTTTCTATTTTCTTCGCCCTCATTGTGGTGCTAGGTTTAAAAGAACTTTTGCAGCAGTTATATAAGGCAAAATATAGACCGCTAAAGCCCTTTGTTTATACTCTGGGTTTAAGCTTTCTGGCCCTGCACCTGCTTTTTGGCTTGCAAGCTAAGGCGGAAGCGAAGGTTTTCCCGCTTAATTTCCAGGCCAAGCTGAATGTTCTTTCGGCGCTCGGTATGGCCTTAATTTTCTGGGCCTTATTAGCTTTAAGTTTAGCTCTTTTATCCTTTTTCACCCTCCTCTTGAGGCGCGGGCCAAAGGAGCTACCAAGCGCGCTCTTTGGCATATTTTCTGGCATCTATTTAACCTTACCCTTTGTGACTGCGCTGGCCTTGCTTTATTTACTGCCTTATGGCTGGCAGTGGCTACTTCTGGCCTTTGTCACACCATGGTTTACGGACACCGCAGCGTACCTTTATGGGAGACGTTATGGCAAGCAGAAAATTTTCCCGCAGATTTCCCCAGGTAAAACCTGGCAAGGCTTCTGGGCAGCTCAAATTTCCACTTCTTTACTTTACGGAATCCTGGCGCTGGTAATCCTTGGTGGAAGGTTTGGCAGGCCATTTTTACTGATTCTGCTCGGACTTTTTGCCGGCTTCACAGTCGCTTTAGCTGACCAGTTTGGCGATCTATTCGCCTCTGCCTTGAAGCGCTTTTTTGGAATTAAGGACTTTGGTAATTTGTTCCCCGGACACGGTGGCGTCTTGGATCGCTTTGATTCAACCTTCTTTACCATTCCTGTCTGTTTTGCCTGGGCAGTTCTGCTGACTAATTTCATTGTCTAAGATGCGGCATTCTGTAAGTATTTTAGGCTCAACTGGCTCGGTCGGTCGCCAGGCTTTGGAAGTACTGCGAGATCTCGACCTAGAGCTCGTAGCTCTTAGTGCGAGGCAAAATCTTGATTTACTCTACCAGCAATGCCTTGAATTTAAGCCGCGTATAGTTCATCTCGCAGAGGCTGCAAAAGCTTTAGAATTCAAAGCTCTGCTAGAAGAGGGCGCGAGCGATGCAAGCTGGCTTCGAGAAATCCAGCTTTTGAGTGGGGATTCTAATCTAGCAGAATTAATGAAGCCCCCTGTGACTTGTGTTTTAATCGCGATTTCTGGCTTTGCTGCCTTGCCTGCCTTAGCTGCCGCAATCGAGGAAAAGCAGAGAATCGGTCTTGCTAATAAGGAAGCGATTGTCTGTGCGGGTCATCTTTTCATGCCTGAAATTAGGCGTCGAGGGATCGACTTGATTCCTGTGGATTCAGAGCACAGTGCGATCTGGCAGTGTCTGCAAAGTTCAAATAAGAATGATTTAGAGCGGATTTACCTAACTGCTTCTGGCGGTCCCTTCCGTAATTATTCCCAGGCCCAGCTGGCTAAAGTAACAGTTGCTGAGGCCTTAGCTCACCCGCGCTGGTCGATGGGTAAGAAAATCTCCTTGGATTCTGCGAGCATGATGAATAAGGCACTCGAGCTGATTGAGGCTCAGCGCCTCTTTGATCTAGCTTTGGAAAAGATTGAGGTGCTAGTTCATCCGGAAGCTTTAATTCATTCAATGGTAGGTTTTGTCGATGGTTCAGTTTTGGCTCAGGCGGCAGTGCCTGATATGCGCCTGCCAATCCAATTGGCATTTACCTGGCCAAATCGCCAGCCTGGACTAGTTCGTTTACCGGATTTTACTAGTGAGAGCTTTAGTAGCATACACTTTGAGCGCGTTAATGAGGATCTGTTCCCAGCGCTAAAATTAGCCCGTAAGGCCTTCCACTTAGGAGATTTAGGGCCGACTATATTTAATGCCGCGAATGAAGTCGCTGCAGGAAAATTTCTCGATGAAGAATCTTGCTTTACGGATATTTTTGCGGCTGTAGAGGCTGTCTTAGCCGAAGCTGAATCCTATCTTTCAACTCTGCACCCAGGTGACGGAGTTGAAGCTGGAATTCGTGCTATCATGGAGGCTGATTCTTGGGCTCGAGCTAGAGCTGTTGATTTTTTCAACTCTATTGAGTCAGAATAGTTAAAAAATAAATAAACTAGGTGATATTGATGACACTGATTGTTAAAGTAATAATTGGGCTTTTTCTGCTCTCCTTAATCATGTTTTTCCATGAGGGAGGGCATTACCTTGCCGGCCTTTTCTTAAAGTTTAAGGTCCTTTCTTTTAATATTTTTATGGGACCGAATATTTTTTCAAAGCGGGCTAAAAATGGCGTTAGATACAATTTAAAATCCTTCCCGATTGGCGCTTCAGTTGAGTTTGCTGGAGAGCTTTCGGAGGATTCACTAGGCAATGAATTTGTCTCTTCACCGGATGAAAACGAAGGTTCAGAAGGAGAGTTGTTTTTTGAACGTCCACGCTGGGCTAGAGCTATTGTGGCTTTTGCCGGACCCTTTGCAAATTTCCTGACAGCCTTTTTGGCTTTCTTAATTCTTTTTTCATGCTTTGGTGTAACAGTACCGGTGCAGAGAGATTTAGGCCCTGATTATCAAGGTCCGGCGCAGCGTGCAGGATTAGTTGCGGGCGATCGGATTTTGAGTATCAACGGCAAAAAGCTAAATACTGCTTATGATTTAGCTTCAATCGAACTTTTTGACCGTCCGACTGAGGTTGAGCTTAAGGTTAAAAAGGCCAGTGGTCAAAGTGAATTCATAAATTTCCAAGTCGAGACAATTGTCAAGCCGATGATTGGCATTAGCTATGATGAGGAAAGTGATGGCAGTTTAACCGTTGCGACCGTAGATCCGCGCTCCAATGAGGGCAGCCCTGTGCTCCAGGCAGGAGATAAGATTCTTTCCATTGGAGGGATTCCAGCTGCCGCTAAGGATAAGTGGAATGAGCTTTTAGCGACTCTTGCAAGTCAGCAAGAGCCGCTGGAATTTGAGATTTTACGTAATGGTAAGTCGAAAACTATCAAAAGCAAGATTACAGAGCTCACAATTACTGAGCCGCTTGGCATCAGTTTTGCGGAGGCAGATAATTTTGGTCAAATCTTGATGCAGGCTGTGCAGACCCCATATTCTTTACTCAAGCTCACAGTCAGAGGTTTTGGCATGATGTTCCGTGGTGATTTAGCCTTGCGGGACAGTTTAGCTGGACCTGTGCGGATGGTGCAGATTGTTGGCGATACTGTTCAGGCCTCGCCCTCTTTTGCGGCAAAGCTTGAGAATTTCCTGCTGCTTTTCGGACTGCTTTCGGTGGGCATTGGTTTTACTCAGTTGATTCCGATTCCACCCTTTGATGGGCATCATCTTTTAATCTTAGCGATTGAAGGTGTGCGCAGAAAAGATTTATCTGTGAGATTAAAGCATGCAATTGCAACCGCTGGCTTCGTGCTTTTAATTGTGCTTTTATTCCTGACACTTTATCTCGATATTACAAATATCTTTAATTAGTAGGTTCGAGATGGCGCAAATGTATAGTTTTAATAGACGTAATAGCCAGGCTGTAAAAGTTGCTGGGCTCCAAATAGGTGGTGGAGCCCCTATTGTCGTGCAGAGTATGAACAATAGACCAGCTTTAGACGTTGCAGGGAATATCGAACAGATTCAAAGACTGGCCGAGGCGGGTTGCCAGATGACCCGTTTAGCTGTTCCCAATGCTAAGGCAGCAGGCGCATTTAAGGAAATTAAGGCTAAGTCTGTCTTGCCCCTGGTTGCGGATATCCATTTTCAGGCAAGCCTGGCAATCCTGGCGCTTCAGGCTGGCTGTGATAAACTGCGCCTAAATCCCGGAAATATTCGGGATAAGGAAGAATTAAAGCGGGCCGTAATTTTAGCTGAAAAGCTCAAGGTGCCAATTCGAGTTGGAGTTAATTCAGGGAGTTTAAGTCCGCAAATCCTCCAGCGTTTTGGAGCGCCTAATGCAGAGGCCCTAGTGGCTCAGGCCCTAGAAGCTGTGCGTGAGGTCGAGGAGGCGGGGCATAGTCAAATCGTAATTTCCATAAAATCTTCAGACCCGAGGATTTTAATTGAAGCCAATCGTGAGCTCTCTAGGCGCACATTCTGGCCCTTGCACTTAGGCTTAACTGAGGCCGGAACAGAACGCGGTGGACTCTTGCGTTCAGCCGCCGGGATTGGCACATTACTTGCTGAAGGCATCGGTGACACGATCAGGATTTCCCTCCAGGCGGAGCCGGAGCGTGAAATTAAAGCCTGTTATGAATTGCTGCGTGCCTTAGGTTTAAGTAATCGAGGTGCTGAATTAATTGTCTGCCCGGGTTGCGGGCGCACGGAGGTGGACCTACGCAAGCTGGCTTTACGCCTAGAGGACTATTTGGCGACAGTTAAAGAGCCGCTGACAGTGGCGCTGATGGGCTGTGTTGTGAATGGTCCAGGGGAGGCAAGAGAAGCTGATGTAGGCTTGGCCGGAGGCAAGGGTAACTTTGCGCTCTTCAGAGCAGGTAAGATTATTGCCAAGCTGAATGAAACTGAGGCCTATGCTCGCTTAATTCAGGAAATTGAGAATCTGCGGGAGGACTTTAGTGAACTTAAGTGATTTCTTAAAGGACTTGGGCATCAGTTCTGAAATTCTCGAATCTCAGGAGTTTTCTGCCCTGGGCTGTGGCCAGGAAGCGAAGATAAGTGAGTTGCGCTTTTTGCGGGGGCACGGACTAGGCATTGTCTTGGCAGTCGAGGACTTAATCCCAGGGACCGAGCTTTTAGCTTTAGAAGCTATGCTCGAGAATGATCTAGGGATTCGCGAAGTCATTCTTGGCCAAAAGCTGCCCCAGGATTTTGGCGATTTTGACCTAGAATCATTAATCCCCTGGATTCTGGATCATGCAAAGCAGAATTGTAATCTGGAAACCCGTCTTTTATCTAAGGGCAGGCTCTTAAAAGAAGAGGAATTGAAACGCTTTGCCTGGGTTTTACCGAAGGACTGCTACAGCTATTTCCAAAAGGCCGATGGCAAGGACTGGCTGAGTAACTTTTGGCATCACTATGGGGCGAAAGACTTAGAGCTTGAGTTCCTATTGGATCAGCAAGATCAAGATTTTTGTCCCCAGACAGCTATGAAAACTGCCGGAACTAAGTTTTTAGAAACGGCCAAAATCTGGGCTGAAACTTTACGTGAAAGGGAAGCGCAGCAAGCTAAAGCAGAAGAGGGCGAAGAGCGTGGAGATGCTCCTTTACCTGATGTCCCACCGCCTGTACCGCCCGCGGACGCCATTCATATTCCGAAGACTCCAGAGGAAGCAGCGCCGACCTTTGTCAGCACGAAGGCGAGTAATAACAGATTTGGCCGTTTGCGGGGCTGGCCAATGCAGAAGATTTCTGGCATCGGTCGGGAGGGTGGAAACTTCCGTCTACACGTCACTGCGCATCGAATTGAGCTCAGAGAAACTCGTAATCAGAAGTTTATGGTCACTACTGACCTTCGAGATAAAACTGGAGCTATTGCTTGCGCGAATTTCTTCAAAACTAAGGCTAAGGCAGAGGAGTTTAAAGCTCAGCTGGAAGGCCCTTTATTAGTTGAGCTGCGGGTCAAGTATGACGAAAAATATGAGCAGGATATTTCAGGCAATATAACGGCAATTAGCGCGGGGCCTGAGTTCCCTGAGCGGCTTGATGATGCAGAGCGCAGGCGCGTTGAATTGCATTGTAAAAGCAGCATGAGCGCAAAGGATGCAATTCCAAAGGTCAGTGAAATTATTGAGGCTGCGCATAAGTTTAAATTACCCGCAGTCGCGATCACCGATCGGGATGTTGTCCAAGCTTTCCCGGAGGCTGCAGCTGCTGCGAGAAAATATGCCGGCACAGAGCAGGAAATCCAGATTATTTACGGCTTAGAAGCTGAAGTTATCGACGATGGGGGAGCGATTGCCTACGCGCTGGAGGATTTAAGCGAATTCAACTTAGACCGTGGTTTCGTGGCGGTTGACGTTGAAACTACCGGTTTAGATGCTCATCAGGATCGAGTCATAGAGCTCGCTGCAATCCTCTACGAACCGAGCGGCGAAGGCCGGCAGTTTGTGGAGAAGGCCAAATGGACAGGCTTATTTAACCCTGGGCGTTCCTTGCCGCAGGAGGTTGCCGATTTAACCGGAATTAATGAATTTGATCTTTTAGGCAAGCCCGAATTCTCCACAAAGGTCAAGGACTTTCATGACTTTCTCGATGGCCGACCGCTGCTTGGGCATAATGTTCTGTTTGACTATGGCTTTATCCGGATGGCGGCATACTTGCAAGACGGGCATGAGGCGCGGCTAAAGTTTAATGTCCCAGTAATTGACACCCTTGCCTATGCCAGGGCGGCCTTAAAAAATCTGCGGCGCTTCGGCCTAGCCTATGTTGCCAAAGAGTTAGCTGTTGAGCAAAAGAGCCACCACCGGGCTGAGGATGATGCGCGAGTTAGTGCTGAAATCTTCCTCAAGCTCTGGCAAGGGGAGAGCGTGGATAGCCTCGGTAAACTAAACCAAAGATATGGCCAAGTCCCCCGCAGTCAGCTGAATAGTGCAAAAACTTACCTGGTAAGTTTATTGGCTCGCAATGAGCTCGGTTTATATAATCTCTATCGCTTGGTTTCAGAAGCGCATCTGAACTTCTTTGACCAAAGACCGAAAATCCCTGCCTCAGTTCTGCAGTTCTTGCGTTCCGGTTTATATCTGGGCTCTCATCTGACCGAGGGAGAGGTCTTCAAGGCTGTTTTAGACCTCTTTAAGTCCTATGCTTGCAACTACGAGCTGGCCTTAAATGCGATGAATGAAAACTTTGCCTTCCGTAGGCTTGCGCGAAACTACGATTATTTGGAGACTCAGCCTCCGGCAAATTACTTAAATTTGACCCGTGAAGAAAATTCTCCAATTCGGACGGCCACTGACATCGCTGCTCTGATTCGCCTATATTATGAATTGGCCAAGGGGGCAAAAATTCCCTTGGTGGCATGTTCAAATGTTCACTACATAGAGCCTGAGGACTGGCAGTATCGTGCAGTCCTAATGCATGATCGGAAGGCTGAAAGTTCCTTCTCTGATCACTATTACTTACGCAGCAGTACGGAGATGCTGAAAGAGTTTGAATTTTTAGGGGCGGAAGCGGCAGAAGAGCTGGTCTACAAGAATCCGGCCTTAATTCAAGCAGCCTGTGATCCAAAGCTAATCCCAGTTCCTGCGGGTTCCTACCCACCGCTGATTAAAGAGGCGGATGATGAGGTTCGGAATTTATGTGCCCAAGAAATAGATCGCCTTTATAGAAAGGCTGATGGGACTATCCCTGAAGTCGTTCAAAAGCGCTTAGATAAAGAGCTAAATGCCATTATTTCTAATGGTTACGCAGTCATGTATTATATCGCCCACCACCTGGTTAAGAAGTCAAATGAGGATGGCTTCGTGGTTGGTTCGCGTGGCTCTGTCGGCTCTTCTTTTGTGGCCACCTTGATGAATATTACCGAGGTTAATCCTTTACTGCCTCACTATCTCTGTCCAAAGTGCAAGTACTTTGAAGCTGACGCTAGTGGCGAATATGGTTCTGGCTATGATTTACCGCCAAAGAATTGCCCTGAATGTAACACTCCACTGGGCAAAGATGGGCAGGATATTCCCTTTGAAACCTTTCTTGGCTTTGCCGGGAATAAGCAACCTGATATTGACTTAAACTTTTCGGGCCTCTACCAAGCTGAGGCGCATCGCTTCATTGAGGAGATGTTCGGGAAAAACTATAGCTTCCGTGCTGGGACCATCTCGGGCTATGCCGAGAAGAACTCACGTTTAATCGCCAGAAACTTCCTCGAGGCCTACGGGAAGCGCCTCGGTCGAGCCGAAATCAATCGCCTTGCTGAACAGGTCCAGGGGGTCAAGGTGACCACCGGCCAGCATCCCGGAGGGATCATAGTAATTCCTAAGGATCGAGAGATTTATGACTTTACTCCGATTCAAAGACCGGCCAATAAAGCTGGCGAGATTATCACGACCCATTTGGATTTCAATGCGCTCCACGAAACAATTCTGAAGCTCGATATTTTGGGCCATGATGATCCGACCACCTTAAAACTCTGCCAGGAAATGACCGGCATTGAAATTAAGGACATTCCTGTGCCTGACGAAAAAGTTATGAGTCTTTTTCAGTCAACTGAGGCCCTGGGCATCGACCCGGAAGAATCTAAGATTGCTTGCGCGACCATTGGTCTTCCAGAGGTCGGCACAGTGATGGCCAGAGAAATGGCAGAAGATACTGGCCCCAAGCGCTTTTACGACCTAGTCCAGCTCTCTGGCTTAGCGCACGGCGCGAATGTTTGGCAGGGCAATGCGAAGGATCTAATTAAAAGTGGGACCTGTACTCTAAATGAGGTTATCGGTTGTCGTGACTCGATTATGACCAGGTTAATTTATGATGGTATCGAGGACAAAACTGCCTTTGATATTATGGAGCGAGTCCGTAAGGGTAGAGGCCTAAGCCCAGAGCAGGAGGAATTATTAGCCAATAATCCCAAAATACCGGCCTGGTACATAGATTCTTGTAAGAAAATTAAATACATGTTCCCAAAGGCGCATGCTGTAGCATATACAATTTCAGCATTAAGGATTGCGTGGTTTAAGGTTTATCATCCTGAGGCTTATTATGCAGCTAGCTTTTCAATTCGTGTAGGAGAGTTTTCCGCACCGAACTTATTAATTCCGGAGGCTGAGATTCGGGCGCAAAGGGCTGAGAAAAGAGGACAATTCTACCGCCTGGACGAACTTGAACCAATGGGTAAGAAGAAATTTTACCTGCTCGAACTAGTCGAAGAAATGTATGACCGCGGAATTGAATTTGCGCCGATTTCCTTAAGTGATTCCGAAGCCTGGCGCTTTACCCTCTCTCCTGAAAAGAAGATAATTCCTCCGTTCTCAGTCATCCCTAATGTCTCAGTTGCAATGGGTGAAAATATAGTCAAAGCGCGTCAAGCAGCTCCCTTTAAAAATTGTGAGGAGCTGAAAAACAGAGCTGGTCTAGGTCAGGTTGCCATGGAGCAGTTAGCAGCTTTTGGAGTCTTAGAGGGTTTACCCAATTCTGCCCAGGTCGATTTCTTTGGCTTAATTTAACTTGAACTTTAGGCTAAGATAGGGAGCGTGATTAAGTCGAGTGAAAAATTCTTTAAGGTTTATATTTTAAACGCCACCCGAGACTTTGATGCAGCATACACTTATGCAGGTGCTGAGCTTAGTTCTGAGTTAAGAAGCGGCCAAATTGTCGAGTTACCATTTGGACGTGCTAATAGCTTGCGCAGGGCTGTAGTCTACGAAGAAGTCAGTAACAAGCCTGAATTTAAGCTGAAGGCAATAAAACGGATTCTTACCCCAGAGCCACTTTTAGTTCCCGAGCATTTTCTGCTCGCGGAAGAGATTCGCAGGCGCTACTTTGTTTCTCGGGGGCAGGCTTTAATGACGATGATGCCTCAGACGGTCTGGCAGGTTGGAAAGAAAACTGCCTGGCATGCGAGATTAAAAGATCCTGAAGAGGCAATTTTTCTACTCGAAGAAGATAGCTTGGCTTCTGTTGGACGAGTCCGAGTTGTGGAGTTTTTGCTCTACGAAGAGGAAGCGACTTTAGAAGAAATTAGGATTAATTGCAATGTCTCGCAGGCGGTGCTTAAGGGCCTTGAGAAGAAATCTATATTAGAATTCTTTAAGAAGGCTGTGCCCAGAGACTTTAGCCAAGAAAAGGGCCTAGAAGTAACTGAGGTTGATAAGTTAAATCTTGGACAAGCTGAAGTTTTAAAAAGCTTAATAGAAGCGGCAAAGCTAGAACAGTTTGAGACCCAGGACTTTAGCCCTAAGATTTCAGAGACAAAGTCTGATTCAGCTCCAGAGTTAAAAGAGTATCTCTTACATGGAATCACAGGTTCTGGTAAGACAGAAGTTTTCTTGCGGGCCGCTGAAGCAGTCTTAGCAGCCGGCCGTTCGGTGATTATTCTCGTGCCTGAAATTGCCCTAACGCCTTTAATGGAAGCAAGAGTTAAAGCGCGATTTGGTGAAGCCGCAGTAATTTTACATTCACGCCTGACAGCGACTCAGCGTTTTGAGAACTGGCGGGCATTGGCCAATGGCTCTAAACGCTTGGTCATTGGCGCTCGCTCCGCAATTTTCGCGCCGGTTCAAAATCTCGGCTTAATTGTTGTCGATGAGGAGCAGGAAAGTAGCTATAAATCTGATCTTTCACCGCGCTACGATGCCCGTGAAATTGCTAGAATTCGTGCCTTAATTAATTCTTCAGTCTTACTTTTGGCCTCGGCCACACCAGCGGTCGAAACTTTCTATCGGACAGAAAGTGGAAAGTCAAAATTACTAGAATTAACAGAGCGGGCGGGGGCTGCTACTTTGCCCGAGATAGAGCTAGTCGATTTACGCCGTGAACTGGGCACTAGTCAGGGTAAATTGCTTTCAGATCCGCTCACCGAGGCTTTAAATGAAGCTTTTGCGAGAGGCGAGCAGGCCATGCTTTTTTTAAATCGACGTGGTCATAGTAATGCCGTACTCTGCAAAACTTGTGGCGAGGTCATCAACTGCCCAGACTGTGACGTAGCGCTGACTGAGCATCTTAATTTTTACCAAAAAGACCGTTCGCAAGATGGAGAACGGACTCTACCGCAAAGATTAATTTGCCATTACTGCGGCAAGGTCTACCCCGCACCGCAATGCTGTCCGCTTTGTGGTGCAGATAGTCTAATCTGCCGCGGCTATGGGACCCAGCGCTTAGAAGCGTATTTTGAGGAGAACTTTGCGCCATATAAGGCCTTGCGCATGGACGTGGACACGACCTATACCAGGCGAGCTTACCATGATATTTTACAAAGCTTTGCAGCCGGTGAAGCTCAATGCTTGATTGGCACACAGATGATTGCGAAAGGACACGACTTTCCAAAGGTAACTGTAGTTGGCATCATATCTGCAGATCAATTACTGACGGATTTTGACTATCGGGCGGCGGAGCGCTGCTTCCAACTAATCACTCAGGCGGCGGGGCGGGCCGGTCGAGAAAGGAAGGCTGGCTCAGTTTTCGTCCAAGCTTATAACTGTGAGCACTATGCTTTGCTTGCGGGCTTAAAGCAAGACTACGCGAGTTTTTATCAGCAGGAACTTGCGCTCAGGAAAAAATTCTCTTACCCACCCTTTGGCCAGATTGCAACTATTGTCTATACCGGTAGTAGAGAGGCAGCAGTTAGGGCTGAGGCGAGAAAGGGTCAGCTGCGTTTGGAGGCAGCAGTAAAAGCCTCCGCTTGGCAGTCCGAGGTCCAGTTGTTTCCGGCTCAGAAGGCCCCTTTGGCTAAGCTTAAATCGCGCTATCGTTACCGGATTATTTTGAAGGCGAAGGACCGACTAAAACTGACTCAGCTCTTAAATTGGGAGCAGGAGAGGCAGTGCCAGAAAGAGATCTCTAGAGCTTTTGATATTAATCCTAATTCAATGCTTTAGGCTTAGTGATGAGCTAGGGTACATTTTGCTCATTAGCTGCTGAACTTTGGTAGAATAAGTTGATAGATAAATTTACTGGAATCATTAGCTGATTCCACTTTTGATAGAAAGAGTTTGATTATGGCATTAAGAAAGATTATTGAAGAAGGGGATCCGGCTCTAAATCGTGTCGCTAGACCTGTAACTCGTTTTGATGAGCGTTTAGCAGAATTGGCCGAGGACATGCTGGAAACAATGTACGAGAATAACGGCATTGGCCTTGCAGCTAACCAGATTGCGGTTTTAAGACGGATTTTTGTGATGGATATCGGTACGGAAGAAGAACCTGAGCCGATGGTTTTTGTAAACCCAGAAATCTATGAGCGCGAAGGCGAGCAAGAGTACTTGGAAGGTTGCTTATCTATTCCAGGCCTCTATGGCTACGTCAAGCGTCCGGCAAAGATTAAACTGCGCTACCAGACGGTTTCAGGCGAGGAAAAAACCTTGGCCGCTGATGGCTTAAAAGCAGTCTGTATTGCTCATGAGATTGACCACTTGGATGGTATTTTATTCCGCAGTAAGGCGCGCGATGATTTAAAACCTCTCTCGGCATTTGAGGCGGGGAGTAGAGCAGGTACTAATGAGCGAGTCTAAGGCTTATAAGATTATTTTCGCCGGGAGTCCAGATTTTGCACTCCCGACCTTAGCGGCCCTGGAAAAATCCGCTCATGAAGTAATTGCGGTCATCACGCAAGAGGATAAGCCTGTTGGGCGCCGGCAAATCATGACGGAAACTCCAGTCAAGCAATTTGCCAAGGCTAGAGGCATTAAGGTTTATGATCCGCAAAGCCTAAAGCTCGGTCCAGAAACTGCAGAGCTCGCAGCTGAGGACTGTGATTTTTTAATCACCGCAGCATACGGTAAATTAATGCCGCGCTGGATTTTAGACCTACCCCGCATTAAGGCTTTAAACGTCCATGCCTCATTGCTGCCTAAATATCGAGGCGCAGCTCCCGTTCAGGCAGCTGTACTGAATGGTGACGAGGAAGCCGGTGTCTCAATTATGGAGATGGTCGAGGAACTCGACGCTGGACCGGTTTATTGGCAGGAAAGAATCAAGCTTGAGGCTGAGGAAAGTGGAGGCTCTCTATTTTCAAAGCTAGCGGAGCTGGGTGCCAAGGCCCTACTCAATTGCCTTACTAAGTGGCCAGAATTACAGCCTGAAGCGCAAGATGAAAGTCAAGTCACTTTTACAAAAAAGCTCGATCGAGCTGCCGGTAAAATTGACTGGTCAAAAACTGCTCTAGAAATTGAACGCTTAATTAGGGCTTATTATCCATGGCCCAGTGCCCATTGTTTTTTAGAGGGTGAGCGCTTTATTGTTTGGCAGGCAGAGCTCATTGCAAAATCGAAGCAAGAGGCCTTGAGCTATTATGCGCAAGAGCTCGGCCGAGAGCTCAGTCCAAGCGAGCTCTTACCGGGGACTGTCATTGTTGCGGGTAAGCAAATGACTGTGATCTGTGGAGCTGGAGCTTTGAACTTAATTGAAGTTCAAAAGGCAGGACAAAAACGGATCCTAGCTCAAGAGTTGGCGCACAATCTCCCACTCGGCACAGTATTGGTTTAGCTTGTCTATGTTGAAACATCCTCGTCGTTTAGTTTTAGAGCTACTTTGTCGCTGCGAGCAGGGTGAGCATTGTAACGTAGTCTTAGCAGCAGCGCTACGTGAAACTATGCTTGCTCCGCGGGAGCGAAAGTTTGTATCCGCATTATTTTATGGTACCTTGCGCTGGCAGCCGCGGATTGATTTTGAGCTCCAAGAAGTCTTGAACAAACGCTTGCAAAGCTTTCATCCAGAAGTCAGAAACTTATTGCGGCTCGGCTTATATCAGATTGATTATGCTTATTCAGTCCCGCCGGAGGTTGCGGTGGCGACGACTGTAAGTCTTGCAGAAGAAGTCGGCCAGCAGCAGGCTAAGTCAATGATTAATGCAGTCTTGCGGAAGCTAAGCAAGGTTCGAAAACGCCTGCTGACGAAGCAGGAGAGTTTAAAGTATGGATTGAGTACTGAGCTATTTGGTCTCTTTAAACAAGCTTATGGGATTGAAACTGCGCGGCGGATTGCTGAGGTTTTTTTAAACGAACGGCAAGAGCTTAGTCTGCGGCCAAACTTACTTCATCCGAAGTATAATCAATTGCCTGAAATTCTGCAGGCAGAGGGAATCGAGCTCAAGACTGGAACTTATCTCGAGGATAGCCTCAGTATAATCACCGGAGGACGAGACCTAGCTAGCTTAGCAAGTTTTCAAGAGGGACTCTGGAGTGTACAGGATGAAGCTGCTCAATTAGTGAGCAGGATTGCTGATCTGTCGCCTGGAACTCGGGTCTTGGATGCTTGCGCAGCGCCTGGGGGCAAGACGGCGGACCTATTCGCTCGCAATGGGGGTGATCTCTTTATCCTAGCCGCTGAGCTGAAGGCGGAGCGCTTTAAAAGCCTTGAGGACATCTTCAATAGATTGAACTATCCGAAAGCTTCTGAGCTGACTGCAAATAGAGGGATTTACCCGCAGTTAAGAGATGCGAGTCAAGCCCTGGCAGATGCTGAGATCAAGGCCTTTGATGCTGTGCTCCTCGATGTTCCCTGTACAGCGAGTGGCTTAATCGGAAAGCAAGCCGATTTAAGATCTAAGCTCAGCTACGAGAAGTTCCAGAGCTTATTACCAATTCAAGCAAAGATCCTAAACTGTCAAGCAGAGGCGGTAAAAAATTCTGGAGTCTTGATTTATTCAACCTGCTCGATACTTCCCGCAGAGAATTCTGAGCAGATTGCAAAGTTTTTGCAAAGTCCGCTTGGAAGAGAATTTGAGCGAGTCGAGATCGAGCATTTAATTCCTGAGAAACTCAGGCAGTGCGCAATTCAACCAGCTTTGGGTGAGTTGCTCTTGCGCCCTGATTTAAGTCCCGAAATAGACGGGTTTTTTATAGCAAAGTTGAGGCGCAAAGATGGCTAGATTATTTTATGATTTAACTTACGATGAGATTTTAGATTGGGTACAAGAAAAGGCCGAGAGCAAATTCAGAGCGAAGCAGATTTATCTCTGGCAAAAATCGGCGGCTAGTCTGGAAGAGATGAGTAATCTTAGTAAGGACTTAAGGCGCAAGCTGGGGGAAAGTTTTTCTTTTAATAAGCCCAAAATCCTCTCGGTCTTGAAAAGCGAAATTGACGGTACTGAGAAATATCTCTTCGAACTGGAAGATGGACAGATTCTTGAAGCGGTTTTAATGCGCTATAAATATGGCAATACAATTTGTCTTTCGACTCAAGCAGGCTGCCGTATGGGCTGTGACTTTTGTGCGTCCACCCAGGCTTCTTTTGCACGTAATCTGAGCTGTGGTGAAATGCTGACCCAAGTTGCTGAAGTTGAGGCTAAAACTGCTGAGAAAATCCGGCGCGTGGTGCTGATGGGGATCGGTGAGCCCCTAGAGAACCTAGCTGAGGTCATAAAATTCTGTGAGCGGATTCATGACCCCCTATTATTTGATATTTCTTATCGGAGAATGACGCTTTCGACCTGTGGTTTGGTTCCGGAAATATATGCTCTGGCTAAAGCAAAGCTACCAATCACCTTGTCGATATCTTTACATAGTCCCTTCCAGGAGCGGCGGGAGGCGATTATGCCGATTGCAAAGCGCTATAAGATCTCAGAATTAATTGAGGCCGCCCAGGCCTATTTTAAAGAAAGTGGGAGGCGTGTAAGCTACGAGTACACGCTCTTTAGAGATTTTAATGATCGACCGGAAGATTTGCGTGAATTACAAAAATTATTTGCTCATCAGGCAGTGCATATCAATCTGATACCAGCGAATAATTTTCCCGGTTCTGTATATTATCCACCCTTGGCAGAGACCGTTGAGAACTTCAAAGAAGGCCTCCATGAAGTGGGTATAGAAGCTACGGTTAGGCGTTCTTTGGGACGTGATATCGAGGCGGCCTGCGGGCAGCTAAGGCTTAAATATCTTGCTAATAATACAGACTAATGCTAGTATCGAGATGTTATATTTTTAGCCCATAACGCAGTGAGGTGTGAATGCAAGGGGAATTAAAATTTGCAGCTTTATCGGATCGTGGTCTGGTGCGCGAGAATAATGAGGACAGCTATAAAATAAAAGCTGAACCTTCTGTTTATCCGGCAATTTTCTTAGTCGCTGATGGCTTAGGTGGGCATCAGAACGGCGAACTAGCATCACAAATAGCTGTTGATTTCATGACTGGCAAATTAGCCGAGCAATTAGGTGAAATAGACCAGGCAGAGCGGATTGAATACCTCTTAGCAGATAATCTGCAGAAGGCTAACGTCCGCGTTTATCTCCGCTCTTTGGAGAGTGAAGATAATTATGGTATGGGCACGACATTGACCGGGATGGTTTTCTATCCCGATCGTTTTTATCTCGGCCACATTGGGGACACGCGCTGCTATTTATTGCGCTCTGGTGTGCTCCAGCGGCTCAGCAAGGATCACACCCTGGTTGAGCAAATGATTGAGGCGGGGAGTATCAGTGAGGACGAGCGGGAATTAAATCCGGCCAGGCATGTTTTAACTCAGGCCCTGGGTGCACCAGAGTATTTAAAGCCCTGGTTACTGCACATGGACCGGAAGAAAAATGACCGCTACCTGCTTTGCACCGATGGTCTGCATGGCTTAGTCGAAGATGATTTGATTGAGATGACGATGCGCCAGGCGCGTGATCCGGAGCAGGCCTGTCAGAGATTAATGGACTTAGCTCTGGCAGCGGGCGGCAGTGATAACATAACAGTTTTAGTAATATTCAATAATTAGGTAATATAGTGCAAGCATCTGGCAGAAAAGATTTAAGGGGCAGCCTAATCGGCGGTCGCTACCGCATAATTAGAACTTTGGGACAGGGCGGAATGGCCTTTGTCTATCTTGTTTATGACGAAAACCGGCAACGTGAATGTGCGGTCAAGTTAATGCGCGAGGATCTGATGGATGATCCGGAATTCGTCAGGCGCTTTGCGACGGAAGCCAGAGCGGCTGCGAGTTTAGATCATCCGAATATTGTCCGAGTACTCGACTATGGGCAAGATGGCGATTTACGCTATATCGTCCAAGAATATGTCCGCGGCTCAACTTTAAAAGACTTAATCTATGATCGTGGTGGCTTAAATTGGCAATTAGCCGTCCCCTTAATGATTCAGATTTCACTCGCCCTACAGCATGCACATACTAGAGGCATCATTCATCGCGATATGAAGCCGCAAAACGTCTTGGTTACACCGGATATGATTGCCAAGGTCACTGACTTTGGGATTGCCCGGGCGCAGGCTGTAAATACAATCACTCTGACCGGTGGGGTTGCCTTCGGTTCAGTTCATTACTTTTCTCCTGAGCAGGCTAGAGGAGCTCAAGTCACGGTTCGCTCAGACTTGTATTCGCTCGGCATTATGCTCTACGAAATGCTCTTGGCTGAACTGCCTTTTGATGGGGAGTCCTCAGTCGCTGTGGCAATTAAGCAGCTCCAGGAAATGCCCACTAGACCATCTGCGATTAAGCCTGATATTCCAAGTGGGCTTGATGACATTATTTTCCGGGCGATTCAGAAGAATCCGGAGAGGCGCTATGCCTCGGCAGCAGATTTTGCAAATGAGCTAGACGCTTTTATGATTGATCCTGATAGTGTTTATGGTGTGATTCCTAGACACGCCTCAGCCAATCCGAATGCTCCGCCGACCTCGGCTTTAGGCTTACAGAAGCAGGAGAGCAATTACGATAAGGTCCACGAAATTGAAGAGAAGATTGCTCGGCGTCGCCGCAGTAGATTTTTCTCCTCGGCCCTAATTTTTGTTGTGATTGTAGTTTGTGTGCTGGCTCTTTCGCTGATGGTTTATAGAGGTTATGAAGAAATTTCACGGCGCATCGACCAGCGCGAGACAACTGTTGAATTCGTAGTCGGTCGTTATCAGGGTAAGCAATTGGAAATTGTACGCTCAGAGTTAGAGGCTGAGGGTGTAGCTGTAGAAGTGGTTTATGAAAAGAACGCTACAGTTCAGCTCGGTTATATTTTCCGTCAAGAACCGGAAAGTGGAATTAAATTACAAGCTGATGAGCGCACAGTCAGGCTCTATGTTTCACAAGGTGAAGAGAAAATTGCCTTGCCCAATGTCGAAGGTAAGACGGCTTCCGAAGCTATGGCAGAGCTTAAGAGTCAGGGCTTTGACGTAGTTGAAAAACGTGAATATTCGAAGACCATCGAAGAGGGAAAGGTGATTAAGACGGAACCTAAGGCGAGTTCCGAGCTCGCTCTGGGGGCAACTGTTTATCTATATGTTTCCGATGGTGAAGCTGAAACCATCATGCCGGAGATCATTGATGGGATGTCTTTCCTGGAGGCTAAGGCCCTGATTGAGGATGCTAGATTAGAAGTTCAGGCCGTCCGCGTCACAGATAGTGAGGGCGGTGAACTGCCAGAATCTGAACGTGTGGTAATTGCAGTGTCAGTTGAAGCAGGCACTAAGCTTAAATCAGGCTCACAAGTAGTCTTAACTTATGGTTCGCGGGCAGAGCATGAGCAAGAGGGCAAAGATAAAGATAAGGATAACGACAATTCACAAGATGTGCCCTTGGGCGCACAATTTTCGATGCCGAATTTAAATGGCTCCAACTATTCGGTTGCCTACAATAATCTCTTGTCTGCAGGTTGGCCAGATTCAGCGATTACTGTAATTATGACCGAAGCAGCAGCTGCAGCTGGAAGCACTGGGCAGTATGTAATTTCGACCAGGCCTGAGCCGGGTACAACTTTAGTCATTGGCAGGGATGGAATTGAACTTTACGTAGGCACCTACCAAGACTGGGTAAACAGCGTTGACTAAGCCAGCTAAGGATTTAAAAGGAGCTAAGATTTCACGCTCGGAGGCTGTAATTTTAAAAGCCGTAGCGGGCTCCTTCCTCCTGGAAGATAGGCAAAGTGGGGCGCGAGAATTGGCCTTTGCCAGGGGTATTCTGCGCCAGCGCAGACATGCACCAATGCCCGGAGATCGTGTAGAGTACTCAGCTTCAGGAGACCCGGATTCGCCCTATATCATTGAGAAAGTACTGCCAAGAAAGAACTATCTAGTTCGCCCGGCGATTGCAAATTTAGATTATTTACTGATTACAGTAGCCAGAACAAATCCGATTCCGGATTACCTTTTAATCGATAAATTGCTCCTTTTAGCGCTGGAGAATCGCATTAAGCCAGTCTTGCTCTTGACCAAAGGTGATCTCGACTCCGGGGCTGGATTAGAGGAATTACTTTTAAATTATTATCCAACAGCTGTGCCAATTTACCTCACCCAGGCCGGTTTAAGTCCTGACCGTGATTTTTTCGCTGCCTTTAAAAATTCTACAGTTGCCTTTGCTGGTCAGAGCGGGGCAGGGAAGTCGAGTTTTCTAAATCGCCAGTTTGGAGAAGACTTAATGGCTCAGGGCGAGTTATCAGAGAAGATTCAAAGAGGCAAGCAGACTACTCGGCATACTGAACTTTTTAACTATGGGGATTTCTATCTGGCAGATACACCAGGTTTCCAGAGTCTAGCCATTGAACAAATGGATTTAACTTTGGAAAGTTTTGCCTTGGCCTGGCCAGAGATCTATCAATATGCGGATTATTGTCGCTTTAACGATTGTCGACATTTGGGTGAGGCAGGCTGTGCGGTAAGCCCTGAGATTATCGGGGCTGAGAGAATTGCAGAGATGAGATTAGCGATTAGAGAAAAAGAGAGCAAAATCAAGAGCGGTGGATTTCTACGCGGACTTGAAGAGAATGTACTCGAAAGCTGGATTTATCCAGCTCGCTATGAGCGTTATAAAGAGCTTTTAAAAGATTTCATCGCAGCGTCAAAGCGATATTAGCCTGAGTTCGATCATTCTGCTTTGCCTGGCTTTATGGTAGTATAGAGCGTGCAAAGTTTAGAATGATGAAGGGGGCATAAAATGCAATCAATGCTGCAATTTAAAGGCAAAAAAGCAATTGGACCTTCCTTACTATCAGCGGATTTTACTGATCTTAGGACAAGCGTTGGTAGGATTGAAGCAGAGATGGATTTTCTACATTTCGATGTGATGGATGGACATTTTGTGCCCAACCTCTCATTTGGCCCAATGCTCTGTAAGGCGGTTCGCAAACTGACAGATAAAGCTATCGACTGCCACCTGATGGTCACTAATCCGAGTTCTTTAATTAAGGATTTTCAGGCCGCGGGTGCCAACTTATTAAGTGTTCACATTGAGACCCTAACCCACGGGCATCGTGTTTTGCAGGAGATTAAGGATGCAGGCATGGAATGTGGGCTGGTCCTCAATCCACTTACTCCGCTTAATCTTTTAGAAGAATACTTGCCTTATCTAGATTTGGTTCTTCTGATGTCTGTGAACCCGGGCTTTGGTGGCCAAAGCTACATCCCATCAGTGACTGATAAAGTACGGCGCTTAAGGCAGATTATTGACGCTTCAGGCTATGATATTTTACTTGAGGTCGATGGGGGAGTTAAACTTGAGAACATCGCTGAGATTTCAGCTGCTGGGGCGGATTTATTTGTTGCAGGAAGTGCAGTCTTTGGGGCCCCAGATCCGGCTTTGAGAATTCGCGAGCTGCGCGCTATGGCAGAGAATGTATAGCAAAACAGAATAGGAAAAAGGAGCAGATTATATGGTTGATCAGCAAGCTACAATTGAAAACAGAGAGTTTGAAAACGTTTATGACTTACTAGAAGCTAGAGGTTTTTTAGCTCAGGCCAACTATCCGGAGGAGATCAGGGAGTATCTAGCGAAGCCGGGTGCTGTTTTCTATATTGGCTTTGATCCTACTGCAGACTCTTTGCATATTGGACACTTTATTCAGATTATTATCAGCATGTGGCTCCAAAAATATGGGCACAAGGCGATTTTCGTAGCCGGTGGTGGCACCGGGATGATTGGTGATCCATCGGGGCGTAGTGACTTACGTAAAGTTTTAACTCTAGCTGAAATTGAAAAGAACCTCGAAGCTTTTGCGGAGCAGTTCTCTCGCTTCTTCGATTTGGATCCCGAGCGCTTCCTCTTACTGAATAATGCCGACTGGTTGAAAGAACTGAAATACCTCGATTATTTGCGTGAAGTTGGACAGCACTTTTCAGTGAATCGGATGCTCAGCGCAGAGTGCTATAAATCACGTTTAGAGCAAGGCCTGACATTCTTAGAATTCAACTATTTGACCATGCAGGCCTATGATTATCTAACCTTGTTTAGAGAACATAATTGTCGCTTGCAACTCGGTGGCGATGATCAGTGGTCAAATATTTTAGCCGGAAGTGAGTTAATCAGAAGGCTAGAAGGTGAGCAGGTCTATGTCCAAACCTTTGCCCTTTTGACAACTTCAGACGGCAAAAAGATGGGCAAGACTGCAGATGGAGCAATTTGGCTCGACGCCGAAAAGACCTCAGCTTTTGAGCTCTACCAATATCTGCGTAATGTTGAGGATGCCTCGGTTATTAATTATCTTAAATTCCTCACCCTCTTGCCGTTGAGCGAAATTGCCAAGTACGAAAAACTCAGTGGGCAGGACTTGAATCAAGCGAAGATTCGCCTAGCCTTAGAGACGACAAGCCTAATTCATGGCAGAGAAGCCGCTGAAGCAGCACGCAAACAAGCTGAGTCATTATTCCACGGCAGTGGCAAGGCGGAAAATATGGACGCCCATAGCTTGAGCGCAGAAGACTTAGATTTGACGCTATTAGATTTATTAGCTGAAATTGACTTTATCCCTTCCAAGAGTGAAGGTCGGCGCTTGATGAAGCAGGGCGGCCTTTATGTCAATGACCAGCAGGTTAAGGACTTTAATCTAAAAATCTCTGAATTAGCTTTTGATGCTGCCGGAGAAGTGATTATTCGCCGCGGCAAAAAACATCATTTAAAACTAGTTAAAGCTTAAGCTTTAAGCTGACTTGGTGAAAGATAGAGGGCGTGCTCGAGTAAATCGGCATGCCCTTTTTCATGATCCTTGAAGTAGAGACAGGCTGCACGCCGCTCAATTGCGGCCTGGTAATCCAGGGCTGGATTAGAGTGCCTATTTAGTTCAGAAAATCTACTAACTAAAGGGAGGCCGAATTGTTTGCGGCTGCGGCGCAAATAATCCTTGCCCTGCTTATTGAAGGCCAAGAGCTCGAGAAATGCTGGAGATTTAGCTAGAGTATCAAATTCTGCCTCTTGGATATTTAAGTAAAGCGAGAGCAAGGCACGCTGGACCCGGGTCAGGGGAAAGGCCCTCTCAGTTAAAGCCGCAAGCAGGACTGCTGTTTCTCTAGCGTTGTTATTTAAATCGGGGCTCTTAAGTAAATTTAGAGCTCGTTCTGCCAAACCGCCCTGCCAGTCTCTAATTTCCTTTAGGCTTTGCTTACTGCTTCTAGTCAAAAGCCAGAGATACTGCTCGCCCAAATCATCGATCAGTGGCCAGTTTGGATTAGCTAAAAGCGCTGCCAGAGACTTTTCTGGAAGCTGGTAAAGGAGTCCTTCTAAGGCCTTGACCTGAGCTAATTCTGAGCTTCGAGCCAGAGCTAAGAGCTCGCGGATAGCTTGGGCCGACCAGACAGTCTCTGCTTCAGGCTCTACGCTGCTCCTAGCTTGCTCTACACTAGACAATAATTCGCCTCTGCTGGCGAGACTGCTGTGTTCTGAGTGACCGACTCGCGTGCTGGCTACCAGCCGCTGAATAGAAGAGCGCACAGCAGTTCCTCCATTCACTTTTAGGCTTAAAATTTTAGCGATATATTCTGTGGCTAGGATCTGGTTGGGTTCTTTTAATTTTTCAGCCAAATTAAAATCTTTTAATAATTCATGCAAGGCCAAAACCCTAGCCTCAGGGTAGCTTTTAGCTGATTTTAGGTAGCTCTTAAGCTTTTGCGGATAGGCTTTGGCCGGCGTTTCATAAGCTGCTATAAGCTCTGATTTTTCAGCTCCCATTAGTTCTGCGGCAGCAGCAAAACTAGCCTCAATCCCTAATTCTGCAGCATGTTCTACAGTTGCAGCCAAGATCAGAGCGTCGAGGCTCTCGGGATCTTCAAGGCCAAAGGCTAAGCTGTCAATCTGGGGCAGTGCAGAGATTAGCTCAACTGCAGCAGCTGCAAAGCGCTCGGCAGTGCTCGTGGAGAAGATGCTCGGCAGTTTAATCACTAAGTCTGCTCCGTAGTAGACGGCGATTTCTGCGCGCTCACGTGGAGCTAAAACAGCCGGGATACCGCGCTGGCAAAAGTAGGAAGAGAGAATCACAATAATCAAATGAGTATCTCCAAAGCGCTGTTTCAATTCTGCTAACTGGGCTAAATGGCCATTGTGAAATGGATTATATTCCGCAATCAGAGCAAGCGCCTTGCGTGGGCGGCTTGATTTTTTATCTGCATTTTTATTTTCTAAACTAGAGGCTAGATTTTTCATGAAGCTAGTATATCATTAGGAAGATGGTAGAAAGAAATTCCAAGAGATTATACAAGTATTTAATTGGAGCTTTGGGGCTCCTGCTTTTGAGCCTGCTTATTTTTCTAGCAATTTATAATTTCGCTTACCGTGCTCGAGAGCTGCCTGAGCTAAGGACGGTAGATCTTAGTCCACAAGGATATGAGAAGTGGGCGAAGAAGGAATCTCCGATTTTTAAAGCTCTTGAGAATTACTTTTTAAAAGATGCAAAGACCGGCTTTGGTAAGACTCCGGTACTCCTCCATAGTTGGCCTGCAGCCGACTGGCAAGATGTCGCAAGTGAGAGTAAGTATAGGGAGATCAGAGAACTTGAAGAGCTGAAACAGAATTGGCCTGAAAAGTTCATCATGCCTGAAGTTTTAGCTCATGATCAGGTCTTGTATTTATCCTATCTGGCAAGACGGGGAGAAAAGTCAGCATATTTTAAGCAAGTTAAAGCATTTCAAAAAGCCTTTGTTATCACGCAGCGGGGTGAGCCTAATCGTGTCTTAAAGAGCCTGCCTGAAGCTGGCGCAGATTTGGCATCAGAAGAGGCTTTAGCCTGGACTTCGAGACTGCAATATCTGCGCTCTTTATTGGACGGCTATAAGCGCTGGCCTAGCCGTAAGCTGGAGCGTTTAATTAAGCGTGAAGCAGAGAGCATAGCCCCTGCTGTGGAAAGCTTTGAAGTGACAGAGCTAATCCTAGCAGATGATATCAGTTATCCGCTAGTCGGTGCCCACGAGGAAGTGGCGGAAAATAATCCTACTGAGCTCGCTGTTTTGCCACTGGCAGAGATTGACCTATATGTGATCAGGACGATGGCTGACTGGGGCTTCATTGAAGCGGAAATAGCGGATAAATATACTGCTATACTCTTAGCTTCAGGGCGCGGCTCAGGTTTTTATGCAGCCTATTATGAGCCTCAGAGTGGCAGCTATGTTAGTTCAGAGGAAAATTTCATCGTAGAAGCAGGCCAAAGCCTCAAAATTCTGCAGAATTTATTTGCAATGGGGGACGATGCTGCACTTAAGGATATTAATGAATGGAATCTTAGATTTTACCAAAATGCATTTATCGCAAGCCGATATCATCAGGTGACTGCTGCTGCAATGAGTTCCGAATTTGATTACCAGGCCCTAGCAAGGCTGGGGGAAATAGCTTTAAGCCGAGGTCAAACTAAGCTCCATGAAGAAATTGCTGAAAGATTATACTTTTATACTCGAGGGCAAAAAGCAAATCCGAGATCTGGAAAACTATGGACTGATCCAAGTGATAAGTATTTTGACTTAGAAACCGCCCTGACAGCCTTAATCGCAGGCTATTAAGCTGAATTAGTCTGAAGCTGCAGGGTGTAAAGCCTGCTAATTGAAGTTTTTAGCCACTTACTGAGCACTTAGAGTTTGAAAGTTTAGGCTCTGTAAACTATACTAAATCAGATAAATAAGCTGAAATAGGAGATCTGCAAGATGACTTTTATTGGTGAAATGGTAAAGCGCGCTAAAGAAGATAAAAAGTGCATAATTCTCCCCGAAACTGGGGACCGAAGAGTACTTGAAGCAGCTTGTCGTGCCCAAAAAGATGGGGTGGTTCAAGTCTTATTAATCGGGGCTGAAGAAAAGATTAAGCAATCAGCCACTGACTTGGATTTTACAGGCATTCAATTTGCTGATCCGGAAACGGATCCTGATTTTCCGCGCTATGTTGAGCGCTTAGTTGAGCTGCGTAAGCATAAGGGGATGACCCCGGAGGCAGCAGCAGAAGCATTGAAAGATTACACTAGCTTCGGGATGATTCTCCTCGAAGTGGGTAAGGCTGATGGCTTAGTTGCTGGTGCTGTTAACTCCACTGCGGATACCCTAAGACCAGCACTACAAATTCTCAAAACAAAAGCAGGAACAAAGTTGGTTTCGGCCTTTTTCATGATGGTGGTACCGAATTGTGAGCATGGTGCGAATGGCACCTTACTCTTTGCTGACTCAGGACTAAATGAGGATCCTGATGCGGAAGCCTTATCGGAAATCGCCCTATCTTCGGCTGAATCCTTCCGCCTTTTAGTCGGAGAAGAGCCGGTAATTGCAATGTGCTCATACTCTAGCCATGGTTCTGCGAAGAGCCATCTGACAGAGAAGGTTATCGAGGCAACTGCCTTAGCCCAGAAAAAAGCACCCGAGCTGAAGCTCGATGGTGAATTGCAGATTGATTCGGCGCTAGTTCCAGCTGTAGCCAAAAAGAAAGCTCCGAATTCAAAAGTCCAAGGCGATGCTAACGTTTTAATCTTCCCCAACTTAGATACTGGTAATATCGCTTATAAGCTGACTCAGTATCTAGCCAAGGCGGAAGCTTACGGTCCTTTATTGCAGGGTATTCGTAAGCCGGTTAATGATTTATCAAGAGGTTGCTCTGCTGACGATATTTACGGAGTTATGGCAATTACTGCAGTCCAGGCTTTGGCTGCTGAATAAGGAGTTTATGAGGCTTAGATAAGAAGCTGATTTGACTATAAAGAAATGGAGAAAATTTATGTTAGTACTAGTAATTAACGCCGGTTCATCATCGCTGAAGTATCAGCTTTTAGACACCGACAACGAAGAGGTTTTAGCCAAGGGTTTATGTGAGCGGATTGGGATTGCAGAGCCTAGAATTAAGCACCAGCCAGCCGCTAAGGAAGCTTATTCCGCAGTAGTGGAAATGCCAGATCATAAGGCCGCCGTTCGTCATGTCTTGGACTGCTTGACCGATGCTAATCACGGCGTGATTAAGAGCCTCGATGAAATTGAAGCGGTAGGCCACCGGGTCGTTCACGGTGGAGAGCGCTTTGCTCAATCTGCCCTGATTTCCGATTCAGTAAAAGAGGCAATTAAGGATTGCTACCCCCTAGCTATGCTGCATAACCCCGCAAATATGACGGGTATCTTAGCTTTAGAAGAAGCTTTACCAGAAGTTCCTCAGGTTGCGGTCTTTGATACGGCCTTCCATCAGACGATGCCAGAAGAAGCATATATGTACGCAATCCCATACGAGTATTACAAAAAATATGCAATTCGGCGTTATGGCTTCCATGGAACCTCGCATAAGTTTGTCGCTGAGCGTGCTGCAGAGCTGCTCGAGCGCCCTCTCAGCCAGACCAATATCATTACTTGTCACCTCGGCAATGGTTCTTCGATCACAGCAGTAAAAGGCGGCAAGTCGATTGATACTTCGATGGGTCTCACCCCTCTGGCAGGCGTACCGATGGGTACACGCTCAGGCGATATTGATCCGGCTATCGTAAGCATGTTAATGGAAGATGAGAAGCTAAGTGTTGAGGAAATCAACAATCTTCTGAACAAGGAATCTGGCATGCTCGGAATTTCTGGCGTCAGCTCTGATTTCCGAGATCTGGCAGAAGCTGCTAACGAAGGTAATCAACAGGCTCAATTGGCCTTAGATATGTTTGCATACAGCGTAAAACGCTATATTGGTGCCTACACAGCAGTGATGGGCAGTGTCCACGCAATTGTCTTTACCGCCGGTGTCGGTGAAAACGATTCTGAAACCAGAGAGAACATTTGTAAGGGCTTGCAGCGTCTGGGAGTCATTATCGATAAGTCACTCAATGATGGTTTACGTGGCAAGGAGGCAGTTATTTCATCTCCTGAATCCAAGGTTAAAGTCTTGGTCATTCCGACCAACGAAGAGTTAGCCATCGCCCGTGACACTGCCGAGCTGGCGCGCAGCTCAGGCAAGGTGGTAAAATAGAAGTAGTAAAACTTAGGAGGTAAGCACCATTAATCAGGAAAGCAAAGAAGTATTAGTCGAGATCACCTCGCATTCGTGGTCCGGCGGGCGTAAATTGACGCCCTTTAAACTCTCAACTACCGGTAAGTATAAGTTTTCGCCGGATGAGGGTTTTGAGCTGCGCTGCATTAATGCCATGAACGGCGATGGCGAGCTATTACTTAAAACCTTTCAACAGGATGGTGTTTATCTCGAACGCTCTGGCTACAAAGAATTTACAATTTTTAGAAAAGGCGAGGGCAGCCTCACTAGAATTCCCGGTTTGTTCACGGACGTAGGCCTACAGCTCTTAACTACGGGCTTAGAACAGAATGCCGGGGCAGACGGTTTAGATTTAAAATTGCGCTATACATATAGCACACCCTTTAGTGAGGCTGTCACTACTCGCTTAAATGTTAAGGCGAGACCGCGAGAGCAAGACTAAGACTTGACAGCGGTCGGGATTTTTAGCATAATACGCGTTGCGCCTGCAGTAGTGGCGTAGAAAGATTATTAGCGAAAGGGAGGATGTACCATGGCAGTTCCTAAGAGAAAATGGTCCAAGCAACGTTCACGCACCCTGCGTGCCAATTGGAAGCTCAGCACTCCTAATTTGGTTGAGTGCACTCAATGTCACGAGCTGACCCTCTCCCATCATGTCTGCAAATCTTGCGGTCACTATGCCGGTAAAGAAGTCATTGCGATGGATGAAGAATAGGGCAGAAATTAAGATGGTTGAGGAGGCAGCGGGATTTAGCTTATTTCGCTGCTTTTTTCATGGCTAAAATGGAGGTCGCAAATGAGAAAACCTAGTGTGGCGATAGTCGGCAGAGCAAATGTCGGCAAGTCATCGCTTTTTAATGCCTTAATAGGTCAACGTCAAGCAATTGTTGATTCGGTGCCGGGGGTTACCCGTGACCGTGTGTTTGCGACTGCTGAATGGTATGGAAAGGTCTTTGACCTGATTGATACTGGTGGCTTTGAACCCTTTATGCAGGAGGGCTATAAGCCCTTAATTAGAGAGCAGGCAGAACTGGCAATCGAAGAGGCTGATGTAATTATCTTCCTCTGTGATGTTAAATCCGGGGTCACGGCAGACGATAAGGAAATTGCTGGGATCTTACGCAAGGCTAATAAGCCTGTCGTCGTTGCAGTTAATAAAATGGAGCAGCGAGACGATGAGTTCTATACTTTCTACGAATTAGGCTTAGGCGAGATCTATCCGATTTCCGCGATGCATCGAACCGGACTTGCAGAACTGATGACAGAGGTTTTGAAAGAATTACCTGAGGCGCCCGAGGGTGCAGAGTTCGAAGGTATCCGTTTTGCCCTGATCGGGAAGCCGAATGTTGGCAAGTCGACGCTCTTTAACCACCTTCTTGGCACCGAGCGAGCAATCGTCTCAGACGAAGCAGGGACCACGAGAGATGCTTTGACCGAGATCTTCGAGTACGAAGGTGAACGCTATGCAGTGATCGACACTGCAGGCCTTAGAAGAAAGGCTAGAGTTGCTGATTCGGTCGAAAAGTATTCGGCGATGCGCAGTCTGAATGCTGTCGAGAATTGTGATGTGGCTTTAATTATGATTGATGCCACTGAGGGTGTTACTGAACAGGACACTAAAGTAGCTGGTCTGGCCCACAATGCCGGAAAGGCTTCCTGTTTCTTAATTAATAAGGCCGACAGCCTAAAAGAGAGCGGGGGTAAACGGGAGGAGATAATCCGTCAAGTTAAGACGAAGTTTGCCTATATGAGTTACGCCCCAATGCTCTTTGTATCAGCTAAAACGGGTGAAAACGTAGAGCGTATTTTCCCCTTAATCAAAGAAATTTACGAAAATAACTGTCGTCGGATTTCCACAGGCTTACTGAACGAAGTGCTCGGTGAAGCAATTTTACGTCAACCGCCTCCCCAGGATAAGGGACGACAACTGAAGATATATTATGGTACTCAGATTAAGACACAGCCGCCTTCAATCGTCTTTTTCTGTAATGACAAGAAACTTTCACACTTTTCCTACGAACGCTTTTTAGAGAATCAATTGCGTCAAGCCTTTGATTTCTCCGGAACTCCGGTGGTTATAACGCTGCGCGGTAAGCACGACTTAGGAATGTTTAAGGAGGAATAAGTTTGCACGATCCGCGCAAAATCCGCAATATCGCAATTATTGCCCACGTCGACCACGGTAAAACCACACTGGTAGACGCATTACTAAAACACTCAGGCCTATTTAGAGATAATGAAGACTTACCCGAGCAAATGCTCGATTCCAATGATTTGGAACGTGAGCGGGGTATCACTATCCTGGCCAAAAATACCGCTATTAACTATGGTGATTATCTGATTAATATCGTCGATACACCGGGACACGCTGATTTCGGTGGCGAGGTTGAACGAGTCCTGAATATGGTCGATGGCGTGCTTTTGGTTGTTGATGCCTGGGAAGGTCCGATGCCACAAACTAGATTTGTGCTAAAGAAAGCCTTAGCTAGTGGCCTGAAACCGATTGTCTTAATTAACAAGGTCGATCGTAATTTAAGTCGCCCTGACATCGCTTATGACCAGGTCTTAGATTTATTTTTGGATCTGGGAGCAGATGAGCAGCAATTGGAGTTCCCAATCATTTATGGTTCAGCAAGAGACGGGATCTTCTACCCAGATTACGAACTAAAGCCTAGTGAAGCCACAGATGCAGGTATTCTCTTAGACGCAATCACAGAGCATATTCCAGCACCTCAGGTTGACCGCGATGGTCCCTTGCAGATGCTAGTTGCAAATATCGATTTTGACTCTTATGTGGGCCGCTTAGCGATTGGTCGAATTACCCGGGGTGAGCTAAAGACGGGCAGCAATTTGGCTGTAGTGCGTGAGGGTAGCCCAGAGGTTAGACAGACTAGGGTTGCTAAGGCGATGGTTTACTCAGGTCTGATGCAACAAGAGGTAAATACTGCTGGAGCAGGAGAAATCGTGCTTCTTGCGGGTATTGACGGGGTTGAGATTGGTGATACTTTAGTCGATCCAGAGCACCCTGAGCCCTTACCCTTTACTGATATCGACGAGCCGACAATGGCTCTGACGATCTGGGTTAACAATTCTCCCTTTGCTGGCCGTGAGGGTAAGTATTTGACTTCGCGGCAAATCTTAGCTCGGCTGGAGCGCGAGATTGAAAAGAATCTGGCGATGAAACTAGAGGAAGGGAAGGCAACAGACCACTTCATTTTAAAGGGTCGCGGAGAGTTGCACCTTTCAATCTTGGTCGAAGAAATGCGCCGTGAGGGTTATGAGTTCCAGCTTTCTCGTCCAGAAATCATCTTAAAGGAAATTGACGGTGTCTTATCTGAGCCGGAGGAACTGCTCTATGTTGACTGTCCTGAGAACAAGACTGGTGTAGTAATTGAAAAATTAGCAGGGCGGAAGGCTGAATTGCAAAAAATGGAGAGTTCCGAACGGGGGATTGTCCGGATGGTCTTCCGGATTCCGTCGCGCTTCCTCTTTGCCTACCGCTCAGAATTCTTATCTGATACGCGAGGACAGGGTGTGCTCAACTCCGTCTTGGACCGCTATGTACCCTACCGTGGAGATAGTCCAAAGCGGAACAAGCAAGTCTTGGTTGCCGCTGAAACTGGAGTCGCTACTGCATACGCATTAAGCCATGCCGAGGCGAGAGGGCAGCTAATGATTACTGCTGGTACTCAGGTTTATGAAGGGATGATTGTTGGAGTTACGCAACGGGGCGAAGATGTTAGCGTCAACGTCTGCAAACAAAAGCAAAAAACCAATTTCCGGGCTGCTGGTGTAGATGACGCTCCGAATCTCAGTCCACCGATTCAGATGACTTTAGAATCTGCTTTAGAGTTTATCGATGAAGACGAGCTAATTGAGGTAACGCCGGAGAATATTCGCCTGCGCAAGAAAATCCTAAATTCAGGTGAGCGAATTAAGCAGCAAAAAAGAAAGCACTCGAGCTAAAAGCTCTATTTTGTAGTAGAATTCTAGCTGACCGGAGTAAAGGAGTACTTGATGCGTTTCAGTCGTCTGCTTAAAACTTTAATTATTTTCGGCTTCATCATTCTTTTGGCCGGACTTGCATTTTTTGGCTTTATTAATGGCTATGATTACGTGCGCTCGCAAAATGAACGTTTCGTCATGCTCAGCAAGGCCTTCGAGGCGAATGATGGGGAATCTCCCTTTACTAAAGATATGGAAGGCGCGGTTGAGATTTATGTTCCGCGCTCTGCAGATACTACTGCGATTGCAAAAATCTTGGCCGACAACAGCCTGATTACTAACCAGACAGTTTTTAAAATTCTCTCGAAATTTAATGGCTTCGACGGTCAGTACCAGGCTGGTACTCATTACCTTTCGGCAAAAATGAGTTATGACGAGATTATGTTTACTTTAACGCGGATGCCGAAGCCGGTAACCTTAACCTTCCCTGAAGGCATGACCTACCAGCAAATGCGTGATCAGATGGTGGCCAATGGGCTGAAGATAGACGTCCAGAGAATGGATGATTTAGTCAGTCGGCCGAACCTTTTTATTGACTATGACTTTGTCCAGGAGATTTTGCTCCATAAGGATAGGGCTTGGCCTTTACAGGGTTATCTCTGGCCCGACACCTATCAATTTGACCCCAATATGGATGAAGAAAGCATTCTGCGAATGTTCCTCGATAACACCGAAATTAAGCTAAAAGAATACGATTACGGTGAACGAGCTAGCCGGATGGGCCTGAGTATGGATGAAGTTATAACTTTAGCTTCAATTGTTCAGGCGGAAGGTGCTTTTGCTGATATTTCGAAAATCGGCAAGGTCTTTTTGAACCGCTTGAATCAAGAAATGCCTCTGGAATCTTGTGCGAGTATCAACTATCTTCGCCTCGAGAATCATGAGGAACCTCGGCTCTGGGTTTTAAACAGTGACCTAGAGAGATTTAGAACTAATCCATACAATACCTATAGTCATCCCGGCCTGCCACCAGGACCTTTGAATAATCCTGGGATTATCGCAATTGAAGGCGTGCTCTGGCCCGCTAACGAGCAAAGCTGGCCTGGAGCTAATGAATACTTATATTTCTGTGCACGTGGTGATGGTAGCAACGAATTTGCCAAAACTCTGGAGGAGCATGAGGCGAATATTGAGCACTATCAGGACCAGTGGCAAAAGCAGGAAGACTAGTTTTTCGGCCGTTTCTTATTCAGATTCTTAAGCCCATTTCTGATACTCTTGGGTACCGTGCTGCGGCGCTTTGCTTGAAGTCGTTCAGTAGCTGGAATCATGCTGTCAGCATTGCGGTCTGAGACTAGGCGCCCTAGGCTTTGCCTTAAGATATTGCGCAATTGGAAGACCTGCATGATTTCACGCATGATGACTAGAATAACTGGACCGACTAAGACACCACCGAGGCCATATATCTTAATCCCGAGAATCATTGCAAAAATAGTTAGCAGGGGATGTAGGCGCATTGCACCACCGAGGATTAAAGGTTCAAAGAAGCGTCTAGACGTCCACATTAGAATCATAATTAAGAGGGTCAATGCACCCTGCCACGAGCTCGCTGTGATGAAGAGATAGATTGACATTGGAATCATGGTCGCAGATATGCCGAGGACTGGCAGCATGTCGACAAAGGCGATGAAGATGGCCCAGAGCGAGGCGTTGGGGAAGCGGACAATCGAAAGTCCCAGCCAGGCCTGCAAAAAGACCACAAAGAAAATAAGAATATAACCGCCGACTATCCTAAAAAGGGTGTAAACAATAGCGTTTAAAAGATTAAAAAGGCGTCTGACAAAGGTTTTACTCGGAATTAGTCGGCGCCCAATTAAATAGAACTTTGCGCTGTCTCTGAGGAAATAATAGCCCGACATAATGGTAATCAGAATCATCAGTGAGGCTAGAGGAAGCGAGCCGACTGCCTTTGAAGTTGCATTCACAAAGGTCGTCAAAAGCTGGGGTAGCTTTTCAATCAGCACATCCTGGAATTTACTGAGCTGCAGCATAATCCGGTCAACATTCAGATTATCAAGCCCGATATTACTTAAACTTTTATCTAAGCTAAGTAGACTGCGCTGCAGCATTTCACCGAAATTGTTATTGCGTAGAGCTCGCGGCAATTGCTGAGCTAAGAGTTTAACACTCTCAACTGAGGCATGGATTGCCCAAGCTACGAGTAAGAAAAAGAGGATAACGAGGACAAAGTAAAGTACGATTGACCTGGTATGCCGCCTTTTGATCAGACGTGAGCTCGGCTGTTCTTTACGTCGCGGTAAAATAAGATTGAAAACACGATCAATTTGCAGCGAGAAGAATGCAGCTGAGCGGGCAATAATCAGACCAAAGAAAATTGGCAGTAAGAAGGGGAAAATCTTGACGCAGAGGTAGACCGCAGCAAGCAAGAGGAGAAGCTGCAAAACGTAGCGGATTACCTTAAGGATAAAGCGGCGATCGTCATAACTATTGTCAAAGCCAGGGGCGCCAGAGCCTGCCTTGAACTCGCTTAAACTCTGCTTGTCATTACTTTCAGGAACAGGAGTTTTGGCTTTTGAAGATTTTTCTGAATTTAACTTAACTTCTGTCATGATTCACCTTTTTCTATACTGCAAGTAGATTTAAAATAAAAATCCAAAGCAGCAGTAAGCTCACTGTAGTTTGCGTTTTCTTCCGCTCATGTAGGCTGAGAGCTTGATTTCTGCGCTGCTTTAACTTGAGGGGATCTGTACTATCTAAATTGATTAAAGGTAGCCAAAGGGCGGCAAAAATAGCCGCAGCAATCAGCGTCAATAATAGTATCTGGAGGAGGTCAGCAAAGCTTTTTATTTGCTTGTAGGCCAAGGGATCTAAAGTCCTACCAAGTGACCAAAGGGGGAGCAGTACTTTACTGCAAAGATAAAACCCGCCTAGTAATAAACTAGCTTCAACTAGGTTCTCACGCTTCCTTTGAGCCAGGCGGAATAGACAAAGAGCTAGGATGAAATGGGGTATGAATAAGCTCAGGTGGTTTCTCAGTAAGCTCAGTAAAAGCGCCGTGACCAGGCTGGCGAGGAATTTAGACTTATAGGTCGAGCGTAGGCCTTTGGCCAGAAAAGACTGGGTATATAGGGCGATCACTAGAGCAGGTAAGATCAGCTGAATTAAAAGAATAATTACTGCTAGAACTGGCAAACTCTTGTAGATACTCTGGACCTCTGCCCCTCTGTCGCCTAAATACTTTAGTAAAAATGAAAAGCCACTATGATTAATTAAGGCTAGGAAGAGTAAGTTCAATCCATAGCTCAGGACCGCTAAAGCTAGGCCAGTAAAAAATGCTAAAACTAAGTTCAAAGCATGATCAAAGTTTAAGGGCAAGTGGCTAAAGCTTTCTGGATAGATGTAGTAGACAATTAGTAGGGGGAGAATGAAGACTAGCAGCAAATTAACTAAGTCATAAGTTAAATCCACTTGCCAAGAGCCATCTCTAGGGAGGATGAAGCGGCCTATAAACACAGTTAAAGTCAGGGCTAAAGTAGAGCTTAGGATTAAGATACGAATTAGCTTTTCAGGTAGTTGACGCGGCCGATTAGCTGCTGCGAGGCGCAGGCGAGGTCGGGGCTTGAGCTGACTAGTATTGCGTAAAACTTGCTTTTGCTTCTCCATTTAAATACTACTCCTCCTGAAATCACAATAATAGTATAGCAGCAAATGTAAGATAGGGAATTAAGGCGATTGTTGAATCAAAGCGCCTTAAAATGAGTAGGAAGAGGGCCTGTGGCAGAGCTAGGACTAAGGCCAAGGGCAAGATATATACAATAGCGAAAGGCCTGAGGATTGGGCTTAAGCAGAGGATGAATGAGAGGTCGGCACCACCGATAATTCGCTTCTTTAAGCGCTTTTCCAAGTAGCAAATTGAAGCTGTTAGGAGGCAAATAAAGCTAAAATTTAATAAAAAATTAAGAGCTATTACTGATCCTTCTCTGATCTGCAGTGCGCAGTAAAGGGAGAGTAGAAATAAGCTCTCCTGCCAGCCATCCTCTAAACGCTGCGCATGAATATCTTCCCAAGCTAGGCTTAAAGATAGGCCGAACAGGCAGAAGAGGCTAAGCGCTGCAGCAGGAGTGAAGCTTATCTGCTTGACTCCTGCCAATAGATTTAGGTCCTTAATTGCGTGGATTAGCCGCAAAAATGTATACTCCTTTCACTTTAGTAGAGCTTTATTTTGCTTTTGTTATAATTCAATACTCAGGGCTAGGGGCCAATTACTTAGTGTATTTTGGCCTGTAAGTAATCTGGATAGCAGTCAAAAACTGTCAATATTCCCGTTGATTAAGCTTTTTCTTTGACAGTTGTTCTGGCTCATCTATAATTGAAGCAGAATTTTTTGAGGAGTTAATATATGGATAAGAACAGATTTCAGTCAATCGTCGAGGGTGTAAGTGCGGCGGTTTATGCAAAGACTTTACGTGATTTGACCAAACATGAGTTTTGGACGGTGATTGCCTACGCCTTGGTTGCCTTGCAATCAGAAGATTGGGTCGAGACGACAGAAGAGCAGAGTGGGCAGCGTAAGGTGCACTATTTCTCCGCCGAATTTTTGGTCGGACGTTCCTTGCTCAACAATATTGTAAATGCCGGCTTACATGAGTTCATGAGTGATTTTGTGCACTCCTATGGATATGAATTGGCCGACCTAGAAGAGGAAGAGACCGATCCTGGCCTCGGCAATGGCGGTCTCGGCCGCTTGGCAGCCTGCTTCCTAGATTCATGTGCGAATTTGCGCTTGCCAGTTACCGGATACGGCATTATGTATCGCTATGGTTTATTCCGCCAGGAATTTGAAGATGGTTTCCAGAAGGAATTCCCGGATGCTTGGTGTGAACGTCCTTATCCTTTTACCGTGCGTTCAGAAGAAGATAAGGTTTTAATCCGTTTTAATGATTTTAATGTTTGGGCAGTGCCCTATAACCTTCCGGTCACGGCCTATCATGATTCCTATATCAACAGCTTAAAGTTGTGGCGAGCAGAACCTTTCCACGAGTTTGACTTTAACTTATTTAACTCGCAGAGATTTGATGACGCTGTGATTGAAAGAAATCGTGTCAACGATATCTTCAGAGTCCTTTACCCGAACGATACCTCTTATGATGGGAAGGTTTTAAGAGTTCGGCAGCAATATTTCTTTGTCGCTGCATCCTTAAAATTAATCCTGCGCGACTTTAAGGCTGAGCATGGAACTGACTTTACTAAGTTCCCAGACTATAACGTAATCCAGCTTAACGATACCCATCCAGTCTTAGCAATTCCTGAACTAATTAGGCTGCTCATTGACGAAGAGGGTCTCAGCTTTGACCAAGCCTGGGCTATTGCACAAAAAACCTTTGCCTACACCAATCACACTATTTTGGCAGAAGCAATGGAGAAATGGGATATTTCAATTTTCCAATTCCTCTTCCCCAGAGTCTTAGAAATCATTAAGCTGATCGATCGTCGCTTCAGAGCTGAAGGTTTGGACTTTGGTTTGCAGCATGATGAAATTGAATACCTGTCGCCGATCCATGATGGTCAGGTACACATGGCCTGGTTAGCTTGCTATACCTGTTTCTCAATTAACGGAGTTGCCGAGATTCATACAGAAATTCTGAAGGGAGATACTTTAAAGCAGTTTTATCGCATCTTCCCCGAGCGCTTCTCGGCCAAAACCAATGGTGTCACTCCGCGACGCTGGCTGCGCCTTTGCAATCCCGAGCTGTCCGAGTTAATCACTGAATTACTTGGCAACGATAAGTGGGTCAAGGATTTAAAACAGCTGGAAGAGCTTGAGAAATACGCCTCAGATGAGAAAGTATTACGACGCTTCCTAGAAATTAAGACTGCAAAGAAGCAAGAGTTATCGAATTATCTACAAGCTCGTAATCAGATTAGCTTGAATCCCGATAGCCTATTTGATGTGCAGTGTAAGCGAATTCATGAGTATAAGCGCCAGCACTTGAATGCATTTGCCATTCTCCATCAGTACAATGAGCTAAAAGAGGGCAAGCTGGACATGCAGAGCTTCACCCCAGTGACCTATCTCTTTGGTGGAAAATCTGCACCAGGCTATTTCAGAGCCAGAGCAATGATTAAGTTCATTAACGAGATTTCTAGAATGGTTAACAATGACAAGTCCATTAAGGACCTGATCAAGGTTCACTTCATCCCGAACTACAATGTTTCGGTGGGTGAAAAACTCTTCCCGGCAGCTGACTTATCAATTCAGATTTCAACTGTTGGTAAAGAGGCATCAGGAACAGGTAATATGAAGTTCATGATGAACGGGGCCTTAACCTTAGGAACTTGGGATGGTGCCAACGTAGAGATTGTTGAAGCGGCTGGTGAAGAAAATAACTATATGTTCGGAGTCAAGCCCGAGGATTTCAAAGCAACCTTGGACTACTACAACTCACAATGGCAGTATGAGAATGTTCCTGGCCTTAAAAAAGTCGTTGACAGCTTGGTTAATGGGCAATTTGATGATGCCGGTACCGGGATGTTTAACGATCTCTACAACGCCTTAATCAACGGCAGCAGCTGGGAGAAGGCAGATATTTACTACGCCTTAGGTGACTTTACTGATTTCTATAACCGTCGTTTAGATGCTCAGCGGGCTTATCCGAATGAGCTAGAAAGAGCGAAGATGGCTTGGGCAAATATCTGCAGCTCAGGAGTCTTTAGTTCGGACCGGACGATTATGGATTACGCTAAGGAAATCTGGCACATCGCATAAAATAGAGCCCGATTCTGCCGAGCGCCCTCTTTTGGAGCTAAGTTGACAAATCAATCTTTGCTTGGCAGAATCAGGCCATTGTCATAGAAGAAAGGACTGATATTAATGGCTGAATTCAAGTACGAAGTTAAAGCACAGCTCGGTGTTCTTTCCAGTTCTAAATCAGGCTGGAATAGAGAACTAAACATGGTGTCATGGAATGGCAACAAAGCAAAATTAGATATTCGGGATTGGGCTCCTGATCACAGTAAAATGGGTAAGGGAGTTTCCTTAAACCAGGAGGAAGCAGCAATTTTGCGCACTCTTTTAGAGGATCTAAACTTGGATGAGGTCTTTCAGGACTAAGAGACTTAATTAAAGAGCAAAATAAAAGCCGGCCCAGTGGGCCGGCTTTCTTTGTTTTATTTCTTTTTACTTAATAGGTTCAGTTGATTCGAGGTGAGCAAAGATTAAGAGTCGCTCATCCTGGGCAGCGTAGACTGCGGGGTGGCAGGTGACGAGAAGAATCGTATTGTCTTCTGCGGAATAGCCCGGGGCTACGTTATTTGGAACGAAAACGTAGTCCTTGTAATTGTTCTGTGGAACAATCAGCTGTTTATCAACTCTATAAATGTAGCGCAAGTTTTCTTCAGCAACATCAATGAAGAATGAGTCACCGGTATTAATTTCATCTAAGCGGTTGAAGTCACGACCCTTGGTTAAGAAGCGGTGACCAAAGATAACCGTTTGTCCAGCCTGGTTCAGCGGTGCTGAACTCTGCAGGATAGAGGCACCAAAACGCAAGTGGTAATGGTCGAGTACCGGTGAAAGGGGAGTGTCACAGCCAATTTTTGCAATGACTAAACGTCCGATATAGGTTACAGTGACCTTGCCGCCAGGTACTTCGACTTCTTCAACGAAGTCTTGACCGTCCTGAGTGCTCCAATCTTCTAGTCTTTCGCCGGGGACCTTGTATTCGTCTTTACCAATTTCAAAACTGACATTTTCACCTGGCTTTGCTTTGAAGCTTTCAAGGATCTTGTCACGCATACTCATTTGCTTACTATTGACCCAGCGCGGATACAAGGCAAAGAAGATACCAGCCAGGAAAAGCCCGATGATTAGCACATCAAGCAAAATCATTAAAGCACGCATGCCCTGTTTTGGTTTAGCTTTTTTTGGCGGGCGTGGGGGACGAGTAGATGGTCTGCTTGCAGCTCTTGCGGGAGCGCGATCCTGTGCACGCTCGACCGGGCGTTGTGGTACTGCACCGGGAGCACGGCGACGACGCTCCGGGCCTGCAGGTCTCTGAGCTGCAGGCTGGACCTGAGGAGCAGAGTTTACCCCGGCCAATTTCTCAAAAGGTGGGCGCTCCGGTCTCTGTCCCGGACGAGGAGGGCGCTGACCTGGACGTTGTGCTGGTCTGCGATTACCTTGTGGAGGTTTGGGGCCAGGTCCACCTGCACCTTGCTCTGGACGAGCTGGGCGTTGATTAGGGCGCCCTTGTGGGCGTCTGGGCTTATCGTGCTTATTATCCATTAGTTTAAACCTCAACTTTTGCTATTGCTTCCGTAAAATTTAGAATTAAATAGGCTTAATTGATAGTGTTTTATCGTTTGCTATTCTAACGGCTTATGCTATCTTAGTAAAGTATTGAGAAAATGCAAGCTGTAATTAGTAACCTTATTTTAAGCTTGTAGTATCATTTCTTGAGCTCGTTGAGGGGGATTATATGAACCAACGTCGTCTCTATGTGCGAAAGCGCGAAGCTGCACAGGTCCGTGAAGCACAACTTTTATCCGAGTTAAATGAATTTTTAGCAATCGAATCTGTGGTGGACTTAGCCTCTTACCGGCGCTATGTAGTCTTTGATGAACTCAGTGATGAAGAATGGAAGAGTTTGGTCACAGGATTATTCACTGAAGCCCCTGTTGACCTCCTGAGCGAGAGTGAGAGTTTTTTTGAGCTCTATGATGAGCTATTTGCAATCAGTCCATTGCCAGCGCAATTTGACCCTTGCAGGGCTGCTGCAGAGGATGCTGCGGCACTGATTTTAGATCGCAAGATTGAGGCTATTCATTGCGCAGAAGTAATTGCGCTTAAAGGTGATATTTCGACTTCTGACTTAATTAAAATAAAAAATCATTTAATTAATCCGATTGAAGCTCGTGAGAGCTCTATTACTCCTCCATTTAGCCAAGCTAAACTAGAGGAAAGAGAGGTCAGACTGCGGGAGTTCCCAGAATTATTTAATTTTGCCGAGGAAGATTTACCGGACTTTTTAGAAGAACATCAGCTCGGTCTGTCTTTAGCAGATTTAATTCTGGTGCGGGATTATTTTAAAGCAGCTGGAAGAATTCCTAACGAGCTTGAGTTAAGAGTCTTGGATACCTATTGGTCAGACCATTGTCGGCACAGTAGTTTTAACACCGAGCTGGAAATTGTCGAGACTGAAAGGCTAGCTGAGCTCAGTGACTTGATTGCTGAGACTATGGCTGATCTCAACGAATTGAGACGCGAATTAGAACGGCAGGGCGAAGTGAGCTTGATGGAATTAGCAACCTTGCCGACTCGGGCAATGCGAGCTGCTGGTGAAATCCCTGATGTTGAGTTTTCGGCTGAAATTAATGCCGCAACCCTCCAACGCAAGCTTGTAGTTGATGGTGAAAAAGAGGACTACCTGATTCTCTTTAAGAATGAAACGCACAACCACCCGACTGAAATAGAACCAGAAGGCGGTGCTGCAACCTGCCTCGGTGGAGCTATTCGTGATCCACTCTCGGGGCGGGCACATGTCTTTCAAGCGATGCGCGTGAGTGGAGCTGCAAACCCGAATACCAGCTTGAGTGAAACATTGCCGGGGAAACTGCCCCAGCGCAAGATTTGCCAGGCTGCTGCGGAAGGTTATTCTAGTTACGGTAACCGGATGGGTCTGGCAGGCTCTCACGTCCGAGAATATTATCATCCAGATTTCGTTGCCAAACGTTTTGAGTGTGGTGCTGTCTTAGCGGCAGTTGCTGCTGATCAGGTTGTTAAAGAAGTGCCAGAAGCTGGTGATTTAGTGATTCTGGTCGGTGGAGATACTGGGCGCGATGGAATCGGTGGGGCGACGGGTTCGTCACGTGAGCAGACCGAAGAAACAATTCTGACCGCAGGCTCAGAAGTGCAGAAGGGCAATCCGATTAATGAAAGAAAATTACAAAGGCTGTTTTTAAGGCCAGAATTTACTCGCCTGATTAAGCGCTGTAATGACTTTGGCGCTGGCGGTGTAGCAGTAGCGGTCGGTGAACTCTGCCGTGGCCTAAGTATCGACTTAAGCAAGGTGCCCTTGAAGTATCAAGGACTTAGCCCCTTAGAAATTGCGCTGTCTGAATCTCAGGAAAGAATGGCCATTGTAATCGCAAAGGAATCGCTAGATACTGTTTTAGAATTGGCTCAAGCTGAAAATGTCAAGGCTAGTGTAATTGCTGAGGTCACGCGTGAAGCAGTTCTAATCATGAAATACAAGGATGAAGAAGTTTTGCGACTAGATCGGAGCTTCTTAGATTCTGAGGGCGCGCAGCGTTCGGCCCGGGCGAAATTACGCTACGATTCACAAAGTGAATTGCTTAAACCACGGGTTGAGGCTGAGAGTTTCCAAGACCTAGTCGAGGGCATCTTCTCCCGTCTTGAATCCTCCGACCAGCGGGGTCTCCAAGAGATCTTCGATGCCAGCGTTGGCTGCAGCACAGTCGCTTCACCCTACGGTGGAAAACTCCAAGCAAGTCCCGAGATGGGGATTTGCGCCAAAATTCCAACTCGGGGAGAAAGTAATGCAGTAGCTTGGTTTACCCATGGCTATGATCCACAGCTCGCAGCTGACTCACCCTGGCACGGAGCCTTGTATGCGATTACAACATCGCTCTTAAAGATTCTGGCCATGGGCGGTGATCCTCGTCGAGCCAGACTCAGCATGCAGGAGTACTTCCCACGTTTAGATAATGAAGAAGCCTGGGGCCAGGCCTACTTAACGATGCTTTCAGCCTTCCGAGCTCAACGTAAGTTTAAGGTTCCGGCAATTGGGGGTAAGGATTCCGTTTCAGGTAGCTTTAATGAAATATCTGTACCACCAAGCCTGGTGTCTTTTGCTGTAGATAGTGGAGAGCTGGCTGATTATCGTCCTGCATCTTTACCGGAAGGCAAAGAGCTGACCATCTATCGCTGGAACTTACTGAATGCAGACGGAGATATTGATTTTGAACGCTACCATAAGGAGCTGCCGTCTATTTTGGCCTTGATGCGTGATCAGCAGACTGTTTCTGCCTTTGTGGGTGAAGCTGACGGAATTTTGGCTGCCTGTGGCAGAGCCGCCTTCGGCAATCAGCATGGCTTAAAATTTAGTTCGGACTTAGAACTTGAAGATCTTGCGCGTCCTGCATTTGCCAGCTTATTCATAGCTCGAGCCGTGAAGTTAGCTCCAGTTGAAGTCAGAGCACTCGGCTTAAGTGTTATTGCAGCTTCTAACGGAGAGTCTAGACTAGCCTATGCGACAGAAGAACTCGCCTTGGACCGGATCTCAGAAATTGCCTTGAATGCTCTTTCAGAAGTCTATCCCATGGCCCAGAACCAACGTGGACATGGCGAGAAGAATCAAGAGTATCTCTGGGACAAACTGCAGGAAAGCTCAAAGCAAATGCCGGCCAAGAGCTGGCATGCCCCGGTGCCCTTGAAGGCTGCAAAGCCAAAGGTCATCATCCCTTGTTTCCCAGGTACTAATTGTGAATTTGATACAGCAGGAGCCTTTAATGCTGCGGGTGCAGAAAGCGAGATATTCATTTTTAATAACTTGAATGCCAAGCTCCTTCAAGCATCATTAGATGGTCTTGCTAAAAGAGTGAGAACTGCAGAAATCCTAGCCCTCCCAGGCGGATTCTCGGCAGGGGATGAGCCTGATGGTGCGGCTAAGTTTATTCGTGCAGTCTTCTATAATGAGGCCTTGAGAGCGGCATTCTCTGATCATCTGGCGAAAGAAAATTTAGTGCTCGGGATTTGTAACGGTTTTCAGGCCTTAATCAAATTAGGTGTCTTTAAGGATAATGAAATTTGCGAGTTAAATGAGGATGATATTACCCTCAGCTTTAACTCCAAAGGTGGGCATATAGCTTGCTGTGTAGAGACTGAGTCGGTCTTTGCTCACGGCCCCTGGCTTGCTGGATTGAGCGCGGGAGCTAAGTTTAAAATTCCGATTTCGCACGGTGAGGGCAGGATTATCGGCTCGGATCAGGCCTTGGATCGTTTAATTAAAGAAAAGCAGATAGCCTTTACCTACAGTGAATATAATCCCAATGGATCGGCTCTGTCGATTGAGGCTTTAACCAGTCCCAATGGTCTGATCTTAGGCAAAATGGGTCATAGCGAGCGAGTTCGCCCAGGCCTGATGAAGAATATTCCAGGCTTAAAGGCCGAAGGTATATTCGAGGCTGGCGTGAAGTATTTTATGTCCTAAGTTACAAGTAATTTTTGACAATATTTATTTTAATACGTATAATTCCAATGTTAGCGGGAACCTTGTTAATAGGAGCAAGGTTCCTGTTTAACAACAAAGGAAAAACTTATGTCTTTACGTAGATTTGAAAAAGTTATCCTTTCATTGGTTTCGTTGCTGGTGCTTGCAGTCATTGCAAGCGGCCTCTATCTTTTCGTTTTTAAAGCTGATAATGAGGATGAGGGTAGCGGACAACTGCGCCTAAAACCTCTTGGCTTGGCTGAAGATGAGAGCGCGAAAACAGTGGAAGTGAGTGATCAGAAAGAGGACGAGCAAGAGATTCAATTGCCCGGCCCTTTAACCCTGCCTGCAGCACAACGCAATAAGCCTGTTGTTGCCAGCGTCGATTTATCAGAACTTTGGGCGGAAACAGGATTTCGAGGCTTTGCTGGCTTGAGCGAAGAGCCGGTGCTCGAGGCTGTTGAGATTGAATACACGGAATACAAGGTACCCTTGCAGTTCCAAACTCTCGAATTGCCATCCGCAGAGCTCTACGAAGGTGAAACAGTGGTCCACCAACAGGGGCGCGAAGGTGAGTTAGTTGTGACAACCAGAAACGTCTATCGCGGTGGCACTCTCTTGGAAAGCTCTGAAGTTTCTAGCCTAATTAAGGTCGAGCAGGTAAATGAGATTATTTATTACGGCACCAAGACAGATGGATCTTCGGAACAAGCCTTATTAGAAGCAGAGGCAATCGCAGAAAGTGAAAGTCTCGCACAAGCTGAGGCGGAAAGACTGGAAGCGGAGGCACAAGCTGCTGCAGATGCCGCAGAAAGTGAAGCGGAGGCAGTGGAGGAGGAAGTCGCAAGTCCTCCAGAAAGCGAAGAATCCGCTGAGGTAGTAGTTGATCCTGCTCCGGTCGGTGATTTGGTCCAATTTGTTGCGGCCAGTGGAGATGCAAGTTCGATCAATCAAAACTTGGATATCTTGAGAGCTAATGGTATTTTGGGCTCCGCCGGGCGACAAACCTTATATACAAGTTTTGAGGACCATGGAACTTACATCACAGTAAATGGTGTAAATGTACCCTACTCCTCAAAGGTAGCTAAGACTACAACGTCTTACGATGGGCTACTTTGCTGCATTCAAGGCAAGTGCCATAATCCACCCATTAACCACAATACCGCCTCAGGGGTACCGGCAAATATTGGTTTATGTGCCTCTAATGAATATCCCTTTGGTACAGTGCTCTTTGTTGAAGGTTATGGCTTCTGTATAGTAGCTGACCGTCACGGAACTCCACAGCACCCCGATTTGGTTGATGTTTGCTATGCTCCGGGTGAGGTCGAAAACTTTAATTTCGGTCTAGCTTCGCGGAATGTCTATTTAATTTCGATGCCTTAAACGGTTGCGGTTTAATGATGAATGAGCGCGAGCTAGTTAAAGGCTTTCTATCTGAATATCAGATCACAGCAAAACGCTCCTTGGGGCAGAACTTTCTCTGCTCCGAGGAGTTTTTATTAAAAATTGTCCAAGACCTTCCTGACACTGCCACAGAGGCTTTTGAATTAGGCGCAGGTCTGGGCTCTTTAACTAATCAGCTCGTCAATCAGTTTTCCACGCTTACTGCAGTTGAAATCGATCAAAGATTACTGCCGATTTTGGCCGAGCGTTTTAGAAATACTGAGAAAGTTCGGATTATCGAGGGTGATATTTTGACCTATCCTTGGCTGGACTTGGATATTAATAATCCGAATACTGTGCTTTTTGCTAATTTGCCATACTATATCACGCAGCCCGCTTTAGAAAGAATTGTGCTCGAACTTGGCAGTATCCCGGAACTGCGTTTTGTTTTACAAAAAGAAGCTGTTGAGAGGATTATGGCCCCGCCGCGAACCAAGGCTTATGGGCCTTTAAACGTCCTTTTAGATTTAGTCTATGAGACTAAGCAGCTTTGCGTAATTCCGGGCCAGGCTTTCTATCCGCCACCAAAAGTTAGATCTTCTTTGATCAGGCTACGGCTAAAATCGCCTCATCCTCTACGTGAAAGCTCTCGCAGAAAAGCCTTCATGGATTTACTAAAGCTAGTCTTTAATCAAAGGCGCAAGCAGTTAAATAGTAGTTTTAAGCTCCTTAGTTTAAGCGAGGAAAACTTAGCTCCAGAACTTTGGGCCTTGCGTGCAAAACGGGCAGAAGATTTGAGTCCAAAAGAGTATTTAGAATTATTCGAAGCTTTGGAGGAATTACAAATCCTTTAACTGCTTGCTTGATACCCGGGCTTTACCTATACTTTATTTATTAGAGGAGACTATTGAGAGGAGCTGTTATGGAGCGAAAAGCAGAAAGCCTAGATTTCAAAATTGATGGCTTGTTATACCGTTTGCGGGCCGATGAAAATGCCTGGTATATGCGAAAAATTGCTCAAGAAGCTGAGCAGATGATAAGTGAGATCAAGCGATCAAATCCACGCTCTTCTGCCCAGTCTCGCTCGGTTTTGGCCTTGATCAATGCCTTGGATAGGCTCTATAAGTCCTTTGACCAAATCAGTCAATTAGAATCTGAAATAAAGCATTTGAGAGAGCAGCAGGCGGCCTTGCGCTCTGTTCTTAACCGGCAGCAGGAAGAGCTTGATGAGGCGAAAACTGCTGTGCGCTTTTACCGCAACCTCACAGATCGCCTTCAGGAAAGCATTCTAGAGGCTGAACAAAAGCCAAAAAAACAGCAGGTAACAGTTCTTGAGACTAAGCAAATCGACCTCTTTAATGAGGCTGATTTTGAATTGGTGGCAAAAGAAGGCAAATAAATTAAAAGTAATCGATTAATTAGCATAGTTTATTTATGCAGCGAGTTTAAGCATGCTGTGAAGATAGATTGGAGTATCAAGTGTTAGCAGAAAATAAGTATCAAGATCAGGACAAAGTTAAGGTTTATGTGGAGTGTGATGAAGAGATAAAACTGCCCACTTATGGTAGTGAGTGGAGTGCAGGTTTAGATATATACTTACCCGAGCCAGTAGTTTTACGCCCCGGTGAGAAAAAGATCATTCCGAGTGGACTAAAGCTTGCTATCCCTGCCGGGACTGAACTACAGCTCAGACCAAGGAGTGGCTTATCGCTAAAAAGTAATTTGAAAATATCCAACAGTCCAGGAACTATCGATGCTGATTACCGCGATGAAATCGGGGTGATTGCCGAAAATACTTTCCGGATGAGTGATTTGCTAGATGAAATTCTCTTGAAGCCTGAGCTTAAAGAGAAGCTGAGGACTGAATACCAGGAGTATGACTATGCTGAATACTCTGGCTATGAGTTAAAAAGCCCGCTCCCTCTATACTTAGATAAGCACGGAAATCCCTATGGCACTATTTACCTGGCTAAAGGTGAGAGGATTGCCCAATTGGTCTTAGGCTTATATCTGAAGCTCGAGTTTGAAAAGGTCAGTGATATTAGACAGTATGGGGCAGACCGTGGTGGAGGCTTCGGCTCTACAGGACGCTAGTTCTGAGCGGGATTTTTACTCCAAATAGTAGATCGGCTTAGCGCAGAAGTTATAGCTAAAACTTACTTACTCTGAGAACCAACGGTCGAGGAATTTACTCAGGTGTTGGCGATAATTCTCAGGGTCTAGCAGCCAGCCACTGATTGAGCCGGCTTCTTGCGTTTCCCAGACATAGGTCAGTTCATGCTTTAAGCGCAGTCTTTCCCGAATTACTGCTTCAATTGAAGCTTCATCCAAATGGCTTTCTGGTAGGTTTCTGGTAATCATTACCGGAGCCTGGACCTGGGCTAGTAGGGGTGAGAGCTTGGCTTTTTCGTGTGAGGCAGAAAGACGTACTGCGGTCGGGATAAAGGGATAGTAAAGAAAGCGATTCAAGAAGCCTTCGTTTTTAATTTCCGCGCGGATATAATCATCGGCTGAAGCGGCAATTGTATCAAAAATCATGGCTTGAATATTATCCTTACAAAGCTCTACATCGCGCAAGAGATAAGGGCGGTCAGCCTCGGCTTGGGGCTTTTCGGGTAAGGCTTCCCAGGCTAGTAATGAAGCTACGCAGCCAGAACCAAAACCCATTAAGATAAACTTATCGTTATTGCTGAGCCGCTGCACTTCCCTCAATGCAGCTAAGACATCGAGGTATTCCATATAGCCATAGGCGGAAATCTCACCGCTTGACTGGCCTGAATGACGTAGGTCAAAGGCTAAAACATTGAAGCCTGAATTTCTTAAGAAGCTATAGAGCTCTGCTGTTTCAAGGTCGAACTGCAGGCGATTGTTCAGGTTGTCGTGGACGAGTATGATATTGCCCCGCACGGGACCCATAGCTTGAAAATACCAGGCCGAGAGTAGAGCATTCTTATCCAAGGATTGAAAGCTGATTGTATCGTGGGTTGGGACTAAGTTTTCAGCCAGAATGTTAATCTCTTTACGGGGGCGACGCAGCATAAAGTCGGTCGCTCGTACAACCATTGTTAGGGCAATACTAAATAAGATCAGAAAGCAAAGGAAGACGGCGAAGCTAATTAAGAGGTAGTTCGGCTTGCCTTTTCTTTGATCTTTAATATTCAGATTTTGACTACGCTTTAACATCTGCTAAAGTATAATTTTTTCAAACGCGTCTGGCAAATCTTGACTTCAATATAGATGTGATAAAATAAGCAAATGGATAATTCGAAATATATTATAGGTATAGAGTCTTCTTGTGACGAGACTGCCGCGGCAATAGTCCGCAATGGACGGGAACTCGTGGCAGCTAGTTTGGCGACTTCAATTGCAGTGCAGCGTGAATTCGGCGGGGTAGTGCCCGAGCTTGCTTCACGTGCCCAGCTTGAGTTAATTTTACCCGTTATTGAAGAGTGCTTAGAGAAGGCTCAATTGCAGGCAGAGGATATAGCCGCAATTGCAGTCACTCAGGGACCAGGCTTAATCGGTTCACTCTTAGTCGGTTTAACCGCGGCTAAAGCCCTAGCTTTTGCCTGGTCTAAACCGCTGATAGGAATTCACCACTTAGCTGGTCATGTGGCTGCTAACTATCTAAAATACCCCGACTTAGAACCACCCTTTTTAGCGCTCATTGTCAGCGGTGGACACAGCCATTTAGTCTTGGTCCACGACTACACAGATTATGAGCTTTTGGCTGCGAGTAGGGACGATGCCGTGGGTGAGGTCTATGATAAATTAGCCCGAGAGCTGGGCCTGGCTTATCCAGGAGGACCGGTGCTCGATCGCCTGGCAGCCCAAGGCGAGGCCCGTTTCAACTTGCCAGAAGCAAGTTTTACTGACAGCTATGATTTTTCCTTCTCTGGTTTGAAGACTGCCTGCTTAGAACTTTATCAAAAAGAATTGAGGCAAAAGGGTTCAGTTCAAGCAGTTAGTGATGAATTCAAAGCGGACTTGGCGGCCTCTTTTCAAAGCACTGTAGTTTCGACTCTAATTGAACGTACGGCTGAAGTCTTAGAAGCCTATCAGTTAAAGAAATTGGTTCTGGCCGGCGGCGTGGCGGCAAATCAAGGTTTAAGAAAGGCGGCTCAAGAAAGATTTTCTGAGCGCTATGAACTATATATTCCGCCTTTACAGTTTTGCACTGATAACGCTGCAATGATTGCAGCACAGGCCTATTACCATTACCTCGAAGCTGACTTCAAAGAACTGTCATTAAACGCCCAAAATAGGCTGGATTTGCCGCGCAAAAAAGCTTCATCCGGATGCGAAGCCTAAGTGGAGAGAGTTAGATATGGCACAAGAAAAAATACATAAAAAAACAATCGCCCGAAATCGCAGAGCTCGATTTGATTATGAGATTCTTGAGCGCTTCGAGGCTGGGATAGTTTTGACTGGGACTGAGATAAAATCGCTGCGTGCTGGCAAGGCATCGATTGCCGATGCTTACGCAAAGATTGCAAATGGCGAGATCTTTATTACCGGCATGGACATTCCGCCCTATCGTGAGGGGAACCGTTTTAATCATCCGCCGCTGCGTGAGCGAAAACTGCTCCTGCACAAGCGGGAGATTCGCCGACTAAGCGTGGGTTTAGAGCAAGAGGGCCTGACTATTGTCCCGCTCGAACTTTATTTCAAAAACCAGTATGCGAAATTAGAAATTGCTTTGGCACGCGGTAAAAAGTTATATGATAAACGCCAAAGTGAACGCGAAAGATCAGAGCAGAAGGCCATGCGTGAGTGGCAAAAGTAAGGATTCATGGCAGTAATATATGCAATTGCTGAAAGCATAAAAGCTAATAATTCCAAGCTCAATTCAGATGCTTTTCAATTCGGGACTTTAACTTACCCCGACCGAGCTGACCAAGCTTGTCGAGCGGCCAGAAGCCTGGATGATTATTGGCAGTTTTATTCACTCTCTGACGCTGTGGGGAAGGCTGGAGCAAAGTTAGAGCTAGCTTCAATTGCCCAGGACTTATGGACTGAAATTTGTTCTGAACTGATCGCTAATCCTCCAATCCAGCTGGATTACGAGCTTTTTTTGCGGACATATTATCAAAGGCTAGATTCCGCTATGGCGTCCTACTTTGGCAGTAGTGAAACTACACTGACTGGAGTTTCGATAGCAACAGCTCTAGTGAAAGGTCGTCAACTCTATCTTTCTACAGTTGGCAGCACGCGAGTTTTTATGCTAAGAGACGGTGAGTTCTTCCGTCTTAGCGAAGCTCCGCTCAGGCCTTTTACTGATCCTCGTGGCGCAAAACTTTCATATCCTGGAATCTCCCTCCAAAGTGGTATTCAAGCTGAGGAAAGTTTCTATATTGAGCTCGAGGAGGGGGATGAGATTTATCTGCTGAGTGATGGTCTTGCCAGAACTTTAAGTCCCAGAGTTTTAGAAGCGGAGCTGAGTGCTCAGGCACCCTTACATTACCGCTTTGAACGCTTGCTCCAGCTGCTTAAAGCCGGGGTTTTAACTGATCATGCGACGCTTTTATTAATCCGTTGTGAGCGAATCTTCGAATTTGATCAGGCTCCGGAAGAATATGGGGATGATAGCTGGTTAGACATAGAAGATGATTTCTTTTCCGCTCCTATCAATTCAGCCTCAGCTTTGAATAATCAGGAAGCTGACTTGGAGTGGTCAGATCTAGAAGACTATGATGTGGATCAGGAAGAGTATTTTGAGGCCACTGAGCCAAGGCAAATAGAGCGTGACAAACACCTAACTTTCAAGCTTGTAATCTGGTCTTTGTTAGTAATCTTCATCCTCGGATTGGCCTTGCTTTTATTCATTATTTGGAGACATTTTATTGCGAATTAAAGCCTCGACGTGCTATAATAGCTATTCGGCATTAGTTTAAGTATCGGGGGCGTACTGGTTTCGACGGCTCTGATGAAGTCGCGATAGCGGGCAGAGGACCCCGTTGGCCTCTTAAAAAAACGGGAACTTTTTTAAATGCCGATAAACCGGTACTTGCAGCTGCGTAATTAACGCCTGCCATGGCGCTACGCTCGATCTGCCGGTCGTAGTTTGCTGTGTTATTGAATGCAGACCTGGCCACCCGGAGGTTAAGGTGGCAACTTCCGAACTAAGCTTTGCCTTCGGATAGTATTGATGAAGCTACCGGCGGCTGAGAGGTGTCGTGACCTTAACAGCCAAGGGGAATACTTAAAATCCACGACTGCGCCCGGAGAAGTTGCGCCGGATAAGAGTTCGGACAGGAGTTCAATTCTCCTCGCCTCCACCACTTAGAGCCTGTAATTTACTTTACAGGCTTTTTGCTTGGAATTTTTTTGAGCTTTAAATTTCACGTTTTATTTACTGTCGCTTAGGGAATTTATGTTAAGATTAAACTAGAAAATATTGCGAGGTAAAGAATCTATGCTAATCCAAAAATCCGTGAACGCCATCCGAATCTTATCTGCTGAACAAGTAGAAGCTGCAAATTCCGGTCATCCTGGTTTGCCCTTAGGTGCAGCACCAATGGCATATGCCCTTTGGACACAGGTTATGCATCATGTGCCGGACAAGCCTAAGTGGTTAAATCGTGATCGTTTCATCTTATCTGCAGGTCACGGCTCGGCTATGCTCTATGCCTTGTTGCATCTTTGTGGTTATGACTTAAGCATAGATGATTTAAAGAATTTTAGGCAGCTCAATTCACGCACTGCTGGACACCCCGAATATGGTCACACTCCCGGTGTTGAGGCAACGACTGGACCACTAGGTGCGGGCGCTGCAATGGCTGTCGGGATGGCGCTTGCTGAAGCCCATCTGGCAGAGCGCTTTAATCGGCCCGATTTAGCAATCTTTGACCACCACGTTTATACCTTAGTGGGTGACGGCTGCTTGCAGGAAGGCATTACTCATGAGGCATTCTCATTTGCTGGTACTCAAAAATTAGACAAGTTAATTGTGCTCTACGACTCAAACCAGATTACGATCGAGGGTAGTACAGATTTAGCCTTTACCGAGGATGTTGCGAAAAGAATGGAAGCTTATGGATTCCAGGTCCTGGAACTTAGTGATGGTAATGATGTTGAAGCGATTACTTCAGCCCTGGAAGCTGCAAAAGCAGAAGTAAATCGCCCCTCCTTTATTATTGTCAAGACAAAGATAGGTTACGGCTCTGCCGTAGAAGGTTCAGCCGATGCACATGGTGCACCTCTGGGAGCTGAAAATCTGCGTGGACTGCGTGAGAATTTAGCCTGGAATGAAGCTGAGTTTACTGTGCCGGAAGAGGTTTACGCACACTATCATGAAATGATGGAAAAAAATAGCCGCCTGATGGCCGAATGGGAAGAACTTTATGCGAAGTACAAAGCGGCCTATCCTGAGCTCGCAGCTGAGCTGGAGTCTTTCACTAAAGAGATTACAGAAAGTGACTTCCCGGAAGAATTCTGGAAACGAAACAGCAAGGCGGAGGCAAGTCGTTCAATCTCAGGTAGAGTGCTAAATGAGCTGGCTCAGATCTTCCCGCAAATCATCGGAGGTTCAGCTGACCTAGGTCCTTCCAATAAGTCTGTACTTAAAGATATAGCCTATTTCTCACCGGAGGAGAGGGCTGGCCGGAACATTCACTTTGGTGTGCGTGAAATGGCCATGACCGCAATCGCTAACGGGATTTCACTTTACGGTGGACTGCGGCCTTATGTTGCTACTTTCTTAGTATTTTCTGACTACATGAAGCCGATGATTAGATTGTCCGGCTTAATGAAGCAGGGCTTAGCGATGATTTTGACCCATGACTCAATCGGTGTAGGTGAGGATGGACCGACGCATGAACCGGTCGAGCAGTTAACCATGCTGCGCGCGACACCTAATGTCAATGTCTGGCGTCCGGCTGACGAGATTGAGGTCAGAGCCGCCTGGGTCTCTGCATTAGTCGAGCGCGAGACACCGACAGCCCTGGCTCTCTCCAGACAGAATTTAATGAATCTCGAGCATAGTTCAAAGGCTGCGCTGAAGGGTGGATACATTTATGCTCGTGAAAGTTCCGATCTAGAACTGATTATCGTGGCAACCGGTTCTGAGCTGGCCCTAGCCATTGAGGCCAAAGCCGAGCTCGGTTCGGGTGTCAGAGTTGTTTCCATGCCTTGCATAGAGGTCTTTAACGCGCAGAGCCCCGAGTACCGAGAAGAAGTCCTACCTGAGGCCTGTCGCCGACGCGTCGTGATTGAAGCGGGCTCTAGTTTGTCCTGGGGACGGATTATCGGCTTAGATGGACTTTATATCACGATGGATGGATTTGGTGCCTCAGCTCCTGGTGATGTCTTAATGGAAGTCTTTGGCTTTACTACAGAGCAAGTAGTAGAAAGGATTAAAAACGAGCTATAGTTGAAAACCATAGCCCGTAATCATTTCTGCTTTAGTTTTAAGCCCCTTTCGCTTTAGAATGGGGCTTAAAAACTGCGCTCATTCACCTTATATTTAACATTTTCAGCAGAGGGTTTCAGCTTGATGTAAATATGTTTCTGATTGCCTGCGCCTTCGCGCTGATCAATTTCATAATCCCCCATGGCGCGAATCATCGGGGTTAATTTTGCAAAGCCATAGTTTCTGGAGTCGAATGAAGGTTGCTTTTTATTCAAGAGATTGCCGACCTCACCAAGGTAGGCCCAGCCACTCTCATCTTCGACGTCACCGACAGTTTGAGCAATCAAGCGACGGATTTTATTGTCAATCTTATTGATGCTCTTTTTCTGCTCCTTGTGCTTTTCACCCTTGGCCTTAGTTTTGCCGTTAGTGTTCTTCTTGCAGCTTTCTGACTCGTCATCCATTTCTGGTTCGAGGATTTCCAGATAAATAAAACGGTCGCAGGCAGCAATGAAAGCATTTGGCGTCTTTTGCTCGCCAATTCCATACACAGTTTTGCCGGCTTCTCTAAGCCGCATTGCCAAACGAGTAAAATCACTATCCGATGAAACCAAACAGAAAGCATCTGCTTTTTCTGCATAGAGGATGTCCATCGCATCGATAATCATTGCCGAGTCAGTGGCGTTTTTTCCACTAGTGTAGGCGAATTGCTGGGCCGGTGAAATTGCATAATCTAAAAGCAAGCTCTTCCATCCGCTGAGGTTGGGTTTTGTCCAATCGCCGTAAATCCTCTTTATAGTCGGGTTGCCATAGCGAGCGATTTCTTGCATCATCGCCTCGACATAGTGGTGGGAGATATTGTCCGCATCAATCAGCACAGCAAGCCGGGTATCCTTTAAAACTTCATCCATCTAAAAACTCCTAAAATTGCTTCTATTATTACTCGCAAAAGTCACGGCGGAATCAGTTGAGCCGCAGAAGAAATTTGAAAGCTTAGCTATATAGTAACAGCTAATCGGCATTCAGCATATCAGATAGCTATATGTTAAAATATGGTCAGTCTAAAAGATCCTGAGGAGGAAAGTTTTATGACAGAGAAAACTCTAGTAATTTTGGCAGCGGGTATGGGTTCTCGCTTTGGTGATAAAAAACAGCTAGTCGGCTTTGGTCCGAGTGGGCAATTACTTCCCGAATACTCTATTTACGATGCAGTGAAAGCAGGTTTTGAAAGAATTCTACTGATTATTCAAGAGAAGGATAGGCCAAAGTTTGACCAGGCTCTGGCTAAAGTCGCCAAGCAAATCCCACTTGACTATGCCTATCAGAGTCTTTTGGACCTGCCAGCTGGCATGGACTTACCTGAGGGTCGAGTAAAACCATGGGGCACGGCTCATGCCTTGCGTTCTGCCAGACATAAGCTGAATGGTCCCTTTGCGATCATTAATGCAGACGACTATTACGGCCCTGAGGCCTTTAAATTGCTATACGACTTCCTCGAAGCTGGTCAAGATGAGGCTCTGGTTCTTGCCTACGACTGTCTTAAAACTCTTTCTGACCATGGCTCGGTGACCCGCGGGATTTTAAATTGTGAGGGTCAGCGGCTAAAAGAGATTGTAGAAACAGGAGGGCTGGAACGTAAAGGCGATGTAATCGTCGATAAGGATGGACAAGAATATCCCTTAAATGTTCCGGTATCGATGAACTCTTGGGCTTTTAAAATCGGCATTTTTGAATACCTAGATGCAGCTGTTAATGAATTCTTCAAAAATGAAGTAGCAGAAAATCCTCTGAAAGCAGAGATTTTCCTACCTAGCTTCGTTGGTGAATTAATGGCTGCAGATAAATTAGAAGTCAAGGTTTTGCCTTGTCGTGAACAATGGTATGGTGTAACTCACGCAGCAGATCGTGAGAAACTCGAAGCGGAGCTCTTAAAAATGCATGAAGCAGGTCAGTATCCTGCTGAGCTTTGGCAGCAAGAAAAATAATCGCGTGGAGAATTAATTTATGAATATCAGAGAAGAACTAGCAGAAGCAATAGGCAAGACAGCTGTCCTAAGTTCGGAGCGGGCTTATGAGCTGCTCGAGGAACCCCCTCAGCAAAATTTAGGAGACTATGCCTTACCTTGCTTTACGCTGGCTAAAGAATTGCGCAAAAGCCCCCAGCTGATAGCTGAGGAGATTGCTGAAAAGCTGGAATTACCCGAGCTTTTCGCTGAGTTAAAGGTCACCGGGCCATATTTAAACTTCTTTTTTGCAGCAGATAAGTTTATTCCGGAGATTTTAACTGAGGCGCGTTTAAAAGGTAAAGATTACGGCAGTTCAAAACTGGGTGGAGCTGAGCCAGTAATCGTTGAATACTCATCTGCGAATATTGCCAAGAGCTTCCATGTAGGTCATGGTTACTCAACTATCCTGGGCCAAGTAATTGCGAACCTCTATCAGAAGCTAGGCTATGATGTGAAGCGATTTAATCACCTTGGCGATTATGGTACGCAGTTCGGTAAATTAATCTATGCCTGGAAACATTGGGGTGACCAGGCAGCTTTAGAGCGCGATCCCTTAGCAGAAATGACTCGAATTTACGTGAAATTTCATCGTGAGGCTGAAGCGCAGCCGGAACTCGAAGATGCTGCCCGCCACGAATTTAAGAACTTAGAGTCGGGCGAAGCAGAGGCAGTGAGAATCTGGAGTCTTTTCCGCGAGCTTTCAATTGAATCATTCAAGAAGATTTATAAGCGTCTTAATATTGACTTTGATAATTGGAATGGCGAAGCCTTTTATTCCAAGATGATGCCAGAAGTTGTTGCTGAATTAGAAGCTGATGGTTTACTTGAGGAGTCGGAGGGGGCGAAGGTTGTGCGCCTTGATGACTACGGCCTAAATCCTTGTATTATCCAAAAGTCTGACGGCACTTCAATTTATGCAACTCGTGACCTGGCAGCTATCAAATGGCGGAAGGATGAAGTCAAATTTAAACGCAATATTTATGTTGTCGGAAAAGAGCAATGCAATCACTTCCAACAACTTTTTGCGGTCTTGGAGAAGCAGAAGAAGGCCGAGGCGAAAGAATGCGTACATGTGAGCTTTGGCCGGATTAAATTTGCAGACGGTGATTTCTCCACGCGGAAGGGTCAGATTATAACTTTGGAAGAGCTTTTAGATCGGGCGGTGGAGAAGACGAGAGAAATTATTTTGGCCAATAATCCCGATGAGAGCCCGGAGGAGATCAATAAAACAGCCGAGATTATCGGAGTTGACGCGGTAATTTTTACCTACATCAAGAACAGTCGCGAAAGGGATATCTTCTTTAGCTGGGATGAGGCTTTAAGCTTCGAAGGTGAATCGGCGCCTTATCTTCTCTATACCTATGCGCGGGCTAAGTCGATCCTACGTAAAGCAGAGCTAAATTGGGAAGAGCTAGATTCAAGCTATCTACAGCACTTGGATTCGGCAGAGGATTTAGAGCTTGCAAAAATTATCGCAGCATATCCCGAGAAAATTAAACAAGCAGCTGAAGCCTTTGAACCTTCTATTCTGGTCCGCTTGATTTTAAATCTCGCCCGTAGCTTTAATAGCTATTACCATGCGAAGCCGATTTTGAAGGCTGAATCCGAAGACTTAGTTAAAGCTCGCCTACTTTTAGTTGGAATTTGTGCAGAGCAGTTAAGGGCTATGCTACATTTAATTGGTTTAGAAACAGTGGAGAAGATGTAAAGTCTAATGCGTGATTTTTCCGAATTATACTATCAAAGGCCCAATGCAGCAGATCTGCAAAGGCAGTTAAAGCGCCTAATTAGGCGCTTTAAGAAGCGCCAGGAAAAAACGAATCGACATGAGATTTTCAAGGAGTTTCAGAGCTTAGTTGATCAGTATAATGAAATGAAGCGCTTGGCTTTATTGCGGCAAAATCAAAGCTCAGCTGATTTTTATGCCAATGAGCTGAGCTTCTATAATTCACTCAATCCACTGATTGAAGAGCTTGTCGTTGACTTTTATGAACTCTTTCTGAGCTCAGACTTAGAACTAGATCCTGATGATCCGGTGGAGGTTGCTCTAAATCAAAGGGCTGTCACTACATTACAGCTTTATGGGCCCCATTATCGAGAGGCTTTAGCCTTAGAAAGGCAAATAATTCACTCCGAGCTGCGGCGTCTAAAGACCTTAAAAAGAATGCTTACAGGACATTCGAGTGACAGTCCAAAGTTCAATGCTTTTTTGCGCAATCCGGATCCGGATTTACGCTACCAAGCTTGGCAAAGACTTTCCACAGAGCTCATTGCTGGTGAATCTGAAGGGTCTGCGAATTACTTGAAGATTTTGCGTTTACGGCAAAAAATGCAAAGTGATTCAGGCTTGGAGTCACCATATAACTATGCTGCAATCCACAGCAAGCTCTATTTTTCAGAGCATCGTGACTGGCATCAGTTTAAGCAAAATTTAACGCGCTATTTTATGCCTTTACACGAAGCCTTCAAGCAATTGAGAGTCAGGAAATTAGGCGAAGACTATCTGCAAATTCAAAACTTCATGACGCTACTTTCGACTGAGGGGCTGACGCAGCTGCCGCAAGCTGATGCCGGCTTTTTGAAACGCCTTTCTACTTATGTTGATCAGCGTTTGGGTGGCCAATCTTTGTTCAGCGATTTGCTAAGTCACGGTTACATGCAAGAGCTTGGCCGCTTGGACTTGGATTTTACTGAAATTCCACTGAGTCTACCTCTTTCAAAAAATGCTGTGATGCTACATCAAGATTTCCTTTCCTGTCCAATTGATTTAGCCTTGCGCTCGCTCTTGGGGGATTTCGGCCGCACTTTACTGCTCTATTCAAGCTTACGTAACTACCCTGGGCAGGAGATCATACCGGAGGCTCCATTTGCGGAGGCAATGGCTGAGTTAGGTTTAGTGGCGATTTTGAATGTTTCACCCTTTAGTCAGCCAACAGTGACAGAAGTCAAGAAGACGGATATCTTAATGGAAGGTATCTCGACTGATGAGCTAATAGATTTACTTTTAGCTCGCTTCATCCTCTTGCTACCCAGCTTTTTGCAACGTGCTGACTTCGAGCTCCAGGTCAATGCGTATCAGTTAAATAAAGCTCAAGACATTGCAGAACTTTGGAAACGATTGAGCTATAAGTATTATCCTGAGCTTAAAAGAAGTGCCAGCCCAGCTTTCAAATATGGTTTTGATCATCAGCTGCAAGCTGAGCTGTTTACGCATCCATTCAGTTCATTGGAACTGCCTTTAGCCCTGCTGATTCTCTTGAATGAGCAGCCCTGGCATCGGAATAACTATATAATTGCAGAAAAGCTCAACCGCTTTTTATTAAGCAATCGTAGTTTGAGCTTGGCCAAGCGTTTGCATTCAGCAGGTTTCAAAGCACCAGAAGGTGAAGAGTTTTTCAGTCGCGCTGCCTTTGCTTTGGCAGATCGTTTACAGTTATAAGTGAGGCGGGGATCAAATGATTAAGATAGTATTGGCAAGTCACAATCCAGATAAGCTCAAAGAGTTTAGAGAAATTTTAAAGGGTAAAGTAGATTTAATCGCTCCGCCACCCGGGATTTGCGAGCAAATTGAAGAGACAGGCTCTAGCTATGAGGAAAATGCTTTAATTAAGGCTAGGGTGCTTCACGAGGCTTGTCCCGGACTTTATGTTCTGGCTGATGATTCTGGTTTGTCGGTAGACCTTTTGGATGGTTATCCGGGCATATATTCAGCGCGTTTTGCTGGGGAAACTGCTTCGTATAAGGATAAGATTGATAAGCTTTGGTCGCTTTTGGCGGCGCATGAAAAGAGCGAGTGGACTGCAGCTTTTATCTGTGCTCTTGCCTTGATTAATCCAGCTGGTGAAGAGCGAATTTTCAGGGGCGAGGTAAAGGGTTTGATTTGGCCTGAAAGACTAGGTGAAAATGGTTTTGGCTACGATCCTATCTTCTATATTCCTGAATTAAGGCAAACGACGGCGCAGCTTAGCCCGGCGAAAAAACATAGAATCTCACATCGGGGTAGGGCGGTGGAAAAACTTTTACAGTATTTGGAAGGGCAGGCGCTTGTAGCCTGCGAAAGGGGTCAATAGTGAATCTTGCATTAGTTTTAAAGTCTTTACAGTTTTATGATTTAAAGGAAAAGTCGACACTGAGGCTTATTTTTATCTTGCTTTTTGGCCTGCGTTTAGCTCAGAATTTATTTCAACTAAGATTTGTTGATTTTATCTCTTTATTGAACTACTACCTCGATGCTGGAAGCAACATTTCTATAGCAGAGCTTTATGCAGAGATTACACCGGGGCATATCTACTATGTTTTGGCTGGTTTAGCAGGTTTTATAATTCAGTTCTTCTTTCTCTACCTCTATGCCTCAGTCCTCGTTAAGGAACTGCAAGTTAAATTGGCAGATCCCATGAGCTTACAATTGGAGCTTCAAGAGAACCCTCGTAGCTTCGTGTCAGTAGTCGCAAAGCTCAGAGCTTTTGTCTTGCTCTTTCGGAAAAGGCAGGCAATGTCTCTTGAAATCCCCCGTGTTTTGGAGCAGGCGAGTAATTTAGCGCGCGCTGCTGGACGGAAAGCGATATCCGAAACTGATATCCGTGAGGCTGAGGACTTGCTTAATAATGAGTCAGCAGAGGGTTCAGCAAGTGGGGCAGAGAAGCAGCAATGGATTGGTCCAGGTGCGGTAAAAATAAGTTCAGAAGAAGGTGAGATTCATCCTGCTAATCCTGATTCTTATTTGCTCGATTATGATAAAAGCTCAGAGACTGGCCTTTGGGGAAAGTGTTTTAAGCTAATCCTGAGCAAGTTCCCGCAATTGATTCTCTTAATTTTAATTGCCATTCCAATTTTTATCTTGTGCATACCCTTTTTAAGCTTGCCGTTTTTTGTGATTGCGACGGCCTTTGCCTATGCGCCTTTGAACCTGATTTTGAACGATGATAGTTTCGCTCAAGCTTTGAAGCGCTCACGCTATGCGCAAAAAGGATTTAAGATGATGCTGTTTTCGGCATTTGTCGTCTTACGGATGTGTACAAACATTCCCTATTACTTTGCCTCATCGCTATTTTTCGATAGCCCATATTCTTTGGCCATCGTTGAAAGTCTCTGCTTTGTATTACTCACTCTAACTGGTGGACGTTTAATGGGCATAATGTATGCGACAGTTGCGTTTAAGCCAGAACTTAAAAGAGGCGTGAGCAATGCTTAATTTAGATATTTATCGTCTAGATTTAGAACAGGCCAAGGCTGAGCTAGCTGAGTTGACCGACTCCTTGGCCCCGCTTGAGCGCCGTAAGGAGCTGGAGGAATTAGAGCGTCAAAGCCAGGACCCGGAACTCTGGAATGATCAGGAAAGGGCTCGAAGCTTACAGAAAGCCATTAAGGATAAGCAGCGGATACTGAGCAAGTTTGACCAATTAGAAGAGTCTATCGCTGATCTTGAAGCTTATATTGATTTGCTAGAAGAAGGCGGAGGAGAGAGCTTCCAAGAGGAATTTCGTGCAGCACATAAGGCTGCTTTGGAAGCCTTAGAAAAGTTTCGTCTCCAGACCCTCTTTACCGGCGAGCATGATGCAGCAGATGCTCTCCTCAGCTTGCATGCTGGAGCAGGTGGCACTGAAGCTCAGGATTGGGTTGAGATGCTATACCGCATGTATTCGCGCTTCTTGGAGCGCGAAGGCTTTAGTCTTGAGGTGCTCGACTATCTAGATGGTGACGAAGCCGGAATCAAGCACATCAGCATCCAAGTTGAAGGTGCGTATGCTTATGGTTATCTGCAGGCGGAAAATGGCGTACACAGATTAGTTAGGATTTCACCTTTTGACACCTCAGGCCGGCGTCACACCTCATTTGCCTCCGTTGAAGTTGTGCCCATTCTCTCCGATGACATAGAGATTGAGATTAAGCCGGATGATCTGCGTGTTGACTATTACCGCGCCTCCGGGGCTGGTGGGCAGCACGTTAATAAGACTGAATCAGCAGTGCGTTTGACTCACTTACCTACGGGGATTGTTGTGGCTTGCCAGAATGAGCGTTCACAAATTCAGAACAAGGAAGTTGCAATGCGCATGTTAAAGGCCAAGCTTTACGCCAGAGCAGAGGCCGAGCAGAAATCTGCCATGGCTGAGCTCAAAGGTGAGCAGTCGGATAATGCCTGGGGTAGTCAAATTAGATCATATGTTTTTTGTCCTTATACTCTGGTTAAGGACCACCGAACTGGTACTGAAGTTGGGGATATAAATGCTGTGATGGATGGTGAAATCGAGCAATTTATCTCGGCTTACTTATTAGCAAAATCAAAGGATGAAAAGAGGTAATCATGGCAAAGGTATTAATCGTCTTAGGTTCAGATTCGGATTTGAAGCGTATTGAAGCTTGCTTTACAACGCTTGACGATTTCTCAATCGACTGGGATTTAGAGCTCTGCTCAGCCCATCGCAGCCCGGAGAGAGCTCGGGATTTGGCCTTAAATGCAGAGGCAAATTACGATTTAATCATCGCTGGTGCAGGACTTGCCGCCCACTTACCTGGGGTCTTGGCAGCTTCAACACTGCTCCCAGTCATTGGTGTGCCCTTGGCTGCAGGTCCCTTAAACGGTCAGGATGCGCTTTATTCGATCGTGCAAATGCCGCCGGGGATCCCCGTCGCAACTGTCGGTATCGATGGTGGTAAAAATGCGGCAGTTCTGGCGCTAGAGATTTTGGCCTTGAAAGAGCCTGAATTACGGGATAAGCTGCGTGAATTCAGACTCGAACAGGCGCGTAAGCTAGAAGCTAAGAACCAGAGTATAAAGGCCGGTTTAGCAAGTGGGCACTAAAGCCTTAGCAGTCTTAATCTCCGGTAGTGGAAGCAATTTTAAGGCGATCCACAAGGCTTGCGAGGAAGGGCGCTTAAATTGCAGGATTAAGCTAGTCATCTCAGATCGTAAAGGGGCTGCTGGCTTGGCTTATGCCAAGGCCAAAGACTTGCCGACTAAGGTACTGGCACCGCAAGACTTTCTGACTTACGAAGCCTGGGATTCGGCCTTAAAAGAGGCTTTGCTCGAGGCTCAGGTTGATTTGCTGATTTTGGCTGGTTTTTTAAGGAAAATTGGGTCGGAAGTTTTAGCGGCCTACCCAGAGCGTATTTTGAACATTCATCCAGCTCTTTTGCCAAAGTATGGCGGAGCAGGATGTTATGGTTTAAGGCCACATGAAATGGCGCTTGCAAATGGTGATGAGGAAGCCGGCGCTACCGTGCATTTTGTGAACGAAGTTTATGATGCAGGCCAGATTATTCTGCAGCGGAGTATTCCAATTAGAGCTGGTGAGAGCGCTGAGTCTTTACAAAAAAGAGTCTTAAGTGAAGTTGAGTGGAAGCTTTACACGGAGGCAATTGCAAAGGTTATAAATGACCTGGAAGGGAAGAAGTAAATGGAGAAGAGAGCATTAATTTCAGTTTCTGACAAGAGTGCTTTGGCTGAATTGGCTGCCGGCCTAACTGAGGCTGGATACAAGATCTATTCGACCGGAGGAACCCGGAAGGCGCTGCGTGAAGCGGGCTTTGAAAGTGTTGAAGTGGCAGAGTTTACAGCTTTTCCCGAGCTTTTATCAGGGCGCTTGAAAACTCTTCACCCAAAGGTCTTTGCTGGAATTCTAGCCCGCCCCGATCACCCAGCAGATGTAGCTGAAATGAGTGAGCACGACTTGCCTTATTTTGATCTCGTGGCAGTCAATCTCTACCCTTTTAAAGAGCATCTTTTGCAAAAGAAAAGTTTTACTGAGCAGATTGAGCAAATCGACATCGGTGGCCCCTCCTTATTGCGAGCGGCGGCTAAAAATCATGCTCATATCACGGTCATAATTGATCCTTGCGATTATCCCCAAGTTTTAGCTGAGCTTGCTAATGGTGGGGTTTCTGCTGAACTCCGTCTGGCACTTGCGGCTAAGGTTTTCCGAGAAACTGCAGCCTATGACTCGATAATCGCAGATTACTTTGCTGAGCAAAGTGGAGCCCTCGGTAACTTAGTTAAAACTGATTTAATAACCAAGGCTTGGGAGTTGAAGGAAGAGCTACGATATGGTGAAAATCCGCAGCAGAAAGCTGAGGTCTATGCTGAAGTGATTCCTAAAGCAGGCACGATTCTCACTGCCGAACAGCTCCAAGGTAAGCAGCTATCCTTTAATAATTATGGTGATGCAAATGCGGCAGTTGCAGCCTTAGGTGATTTTACAAGGCCAACAGTAGTCGGCCTGAAGCACGCTAACCCCTGTGGCCTGGCATCGGCGGAGAGCATAGAGGAGGCTTGGGAATTGGCCTATGCTGCAGATCCAGTCTCAATTTTTGGTGGAATTGTTGCCCAGAATCGGGTGCTCACAGCTGCAGAAGCCGAGGCGATGGCTGAAATCTTTTTAGAAATTATAATTGCCCCTGATTTTACTCCGGAAGCTTTAGAGATCCTAAAGGCAAAGAAAAACCTGCGCCTACTGCGCTTAGCTGAGCTAGGTCAGCCCTTAGCTGAAACAGCTCGGGAATGGCGCTTTATTGACGGTGGTCTCTTAATTCAGGACTACGATAATCAGCCGATTAGCGCAGAGGACTTTAACTGCGTTACAAAGACTAAGGTCAAAGCTGAAGAAATCGCTGAATACCATTTTGCTGCGAAGCTTTGCCGACTTTTAAAGTCAAATGCAATTTCAATAAGTAGAGGCGAGCAGAGCTTAGGGATAGGTCCTGGTCAGACAAATCGGGTCGGGGCGGCGAAGATTGCCCTGGAAATGGCCGGAGCAAAAGCACGCGGTGCGATTCTCGCTTCGGATGCTTTCTTCCCCTTTAAAGACACATTGGAATTGGCTCATAAATACGGAATCAGAGGGGTCATTCAACCTGGTGGCTCAATTCGCGACCAAGAGTCAATTGATTTTTGTGATGAGCATGGCATCGCCATGGTCTTTACCTCGGTTCGCCATTTTAAGCATTAAGAGATTATTTCTAGTCTTTTTATCAGCCGAAATTAGAGAAAAGGAAAAAAGATGAAAAAAATTAATGTCCAAGTCAAAGAGAAATTAAGTAAAGATAAACTGAAGATTTTAATCGTTGGGGGCGGTGGTCGCGAACATGCGATTGCGAAAGCCCTGCACGCATCTCCACGTTGTGGTGAATTACTTGCGGCTCCGGGAAATGCAGGGATAGCCAAGCTTGCTCGCTGCTTTGATTGCTCGGCAACTGACCTTAAGGGCCAGGTCGACTTAGCTTTGAATGAGGCTGTGGACTTGGTCATAGTTGCGCCGGATGATCCTTTGGCAATGGGCCTTTGCGATCGACTCTGGACTGTTGGTATCCCGGCCTTTGGGCCAAGTGCTAGAGCCGCTAGAATTGAAGCGTCTAAGCATTTTGCCAAGGAAATTATGAGTCGAGCTGAGGTTCCTACCGCAGCTTACCACCGCTTCGTTAATCCTGAGCAAGCCCTGGCTGCCATTGAGGAAGCGGATTTCCCGCTTGTTGTTAAGGCAGACGGACTCGCCCTCGGTAAGGGAGTCATCATCTGTCAAGATGCAGAAAGTGCTAAAAAAGCGGTCCAAGATTTAATGTGCACTAAGGTCTTTGGCGAGGCCGGTGCTGAGGTCCTCTTTGAGGAATTTATCGAAGGACCTGAATTGACAGTTTTAGCTTTAAGTGACGGCAAAACTGTGAAACTTTTACCGACCTCACGTGACCATAAGCGGGCATTTGATTCTAATCAGGGTCCGAATACAGGAGGGATGGGCGCCATTTCACCTGTGCCAGAGCTCAGTCCTGAGCTTTTAGCCGAGATCGAAGAGAAGATTGTCAAAGCAACTTTAGCCGAGTTGGAGCGTTCAGCCTGTCCCTTCAAGGGCGTGCTCTACTGCGGTTTAATCCTTAGTGAGAAAGGTCCTCAAGTGATTGAGTTTAACGCTCGCTTCGGTGACCCAGAGGCCCAGGCAGTAATTCCGCTGATTGAGTCGGATTTTCTGGAGCTAATTTTGGCTGTGGTGAAGGAAGAGCTAGCTGAGTTCGAGCTCAAGCTAAAAGATCAGGCTTCTGCAGTTGTGGTCCTAGCTTCTGGTGGCTATCCCGGAGAGTATGAGAAAGGCAAAGAAATTACGGGCTTAGACAGTAAGGATTCGGATTCAGTTTTTGTCTATCATTGCGGCACGCGTAAAGAAGGCGAGCGTTATTTGACTAACGGTGGCCGAGTCTTGGCAATCTCTGCCCAAGCAGAGACTTTGGATAAAGCCTTAGATTTAGCCTACGCAAAGGCCGAGAGCATAAACTTCGAAGCTGTACATTATCGTCGGGATATTGGTCGATGCGAGTAAAAAAGGCGATTTTTGGGGGGACTTTTGACCCATTCCATCTTGGTCATCTAGCAATTTTGAAAAGTGCTTTGGAGCATGGGGATTTTGCTGAGATCTTGATTGTGCCAGTGGGGCAGCCGCCTTTAAAGGGGCGTAGGCCCTTGCCGGCGAGTTTTCGAGAGCAGATTATCGAGCTTAGCATCGGTGACTTAGAGCGGGTTAGCTTGAGTGATTTAGAGCTGGCTAAGCCTCAGGAAATCTCATATACCGTAGATAGTTTGAATTTGTTGAAAGCTCTGGAGCCGGAGGTTGACTGGTCCTTAATCTATGGTTCAGACGTGCTTTTTTCAATCGAGAACTGGCATCAGCCTGAAGAAATTGCAAAATTGGCGAAGTTTTATGTCGCGCATCGTGCCGGTGAGGAAATTGAGGCTGCCCTAGCTAAGGCAGAGGAACTAAGGCTGAACTTAGGGGCAAATATTGAGTTTTTCCCCCTCAGCGGAATCGAGCTTTCATCGACAGTGATACGTGAGCAATTAGCCCAGGCCAAAAAGCCGAATACATTAGCTCCTGAGGCTCAGAAATTTTGTCAGGACTGGGCCCTATATCAATATGATGAGGCTTGGCAGCAAATATCCTCTGAGGCCTATGTAAATTTAGCTTTATTAGAACTCTTCTTAGCTGAAAACCTGAGTCAGGCGAGGCTATTTCATAGCCTTTCTGTAATGCTCTATGGCTTAGAGCTATGTCGTATTCATGGACTCGATGCTGAACGTTTTGCTGTAGCGGCAATCCTTCATGATTTGGCGAAGGAATGGCCTCTAGAGCGGCAAGGAAGCTGGGCAGAAAAGTATGCAGCACAAGCTCAGATCAATGCTTTCAATTTACATGGTTTGGCAGCAGCTGCTTATGCCAATTTGGAACTCGGGATCACTGATCGAGAAATCATTGAGGCAATTGCCCTTCATAGCTCGGCCGGGGTGGAATGCTCCAATCTAGCGCGACTCTTATTTCTAGCAGATACTCTGGAGCCACATCGCAGCTACTCTGATCATCAGGAATTGATGGAGCTTGCAGCTAAAGACCTAGATCTTGCCTACTTAAAGACCTTAGAGAGCAAGGCTGAATACATGGAGCGTAAAGGTTTTTTCGACTCAGCTGAGTTATTAAATGGGATCAAAGAGGCTTGGGCAGCCCGTTTGGCTGGAAAGTAGTGGAGCAGTGGTAGCTTTGGCCTGAAAATCCCAAAATGAAGCTAAGCTTTAAGCCAAAGCTAGCTGAATTACTTAAATTTAGATTTAATGTTAGAATATGCATAAGAAATGGCAGGAATGCCAGCTATCCGAGAGGAGTTAACTGTGGACAGCGAATTACTAAAAGATAAAATTTACGCAAAACTTAATGAAAAGAAGGCAATCGATTTAGAGATTATCGACTTAGCTCAAAAATCCAGCTTGGCAGATTATTTTGTAGTTGCCTCAGGTGCCTCCAGAATTCAAGTAAAGGCTTTGGCCGATGATATCGTGGAGCTTTGCTCAAAGGAATTCGAGCTTGAACCGAAGAAAATTAGTGGTTTTTCTGAGGGGCGTTGGGTGCTAATGGATTACGGCAATGTGGTCGTCCATCTCTTCCATCCTGAAGAGCGCGACCACTATAAGCTGGAACAGCTTTGGCAGGAGAGGCCGATCTCTGAGTTTATTGATCCTGAAAATTAGTTTTTGACTTAAATTCGGAAGCTTTGACTAGCTTTGAGCCGCAATTATTGCGGCTTTTTTCTTATCCTAAAGATAGTTTAGAAGATAGCTAAAGAAATCTTATAAAGGTGGTTTGAAGATGTCGGCAGATCCGAAAATAAGAACTTATCTTAGGCATCAGGAAAAAATTAAAAGCCTAATCTTCCTGCTTGTAATACTGCTCATCGTCCTTTCAGTATTTTTGATTTATGAACGGCGAAGTGAAAGCCAAGAGCTCTTTTTAATCGCAGCAGAGTCAAAGACGGATCTGAGCAGTAGTGGAGAGGGTGACGAGGGCGGAATGAAGCAGGATGTGAATACTGAGTCTCCTGAGGGGGAAGCTACGGCTGAGGAGCCTAGTGCAGTGTATTTCCCGATTCACCTCGAGGGAGCTGTCCTGAATCCTGGAGTCTACCAGGTTAAAGAGGGGACAATTATTAACGAGGTGGTAGCTGCTGCAGGTGGTTTACTAGAGGATGCGGATAGTCGAAAGGTTAATTTAGCGAGCCTTTTAAGCCCACATCAGCAAATCTATATCCCCCGTCTTGGTGAGGAACTGAGGCTAGAAGAAATCCAAAATAACTTTTCAGGAGATAATCCTTCGTCTGGAGAAAGAGAAAAAATAAATATAAACCTAGCTACTCAGGATGAACTTTGTCGCTTAAGTGGGGTGGGAGCAGCGACTGCTAAGAAAATAATTGCCTATAGAGAGCAGCACGGACCCTTCAAAAGACTAGAGGATATCATGCAAGTGCCCGGGATTAAGGCTGCCAAATTCGAAGCTTTTAAGGATGATATTAGACTCGAGTAAGTTTTCCGGATTAATTTGCGTGCAAGAGTGTCTGCAAAAGCTTAAGCTCCGGTATAGTCTGAGCAAAACAAAAGCCTTGAAACATTTTAGTTTCAAGGCTTTTGCCTCTGGTCGGAGTGAGAGGACTTGAACCTCCGGCCTCTTGGTCCCGAACCAAGCGCTCTACCACCTGAGCCACACCCCGATAGGCCATAATGAATCATATGAAAAAGCGCCTTCATTGTCAAGCCTGCGCCTAGTATAACTTGCTTGTCTTTGCTTTGCAGTTCATTTAAGCTTTAAAGCAGTAGGAGATTAAATTTTAGGCAAAGATTTTGGCCTATTTTAGACTCTAGATTTAACTTTTAGGGCTAGGAGCAGCTAAGTAGGCTACTGCTGGCTAAATATACTTAGGCTTTAAGCGGATCTTTATCCTTTTAAAGCAGTGGAGGGTAGTTATGAGTCATGCTGATCAGCTTTTTAAAGAGACCTGTCGCCAGGTTTTGCAGAGTGGAATGCGCCAAGCTCCGCCTTTAAATGTGCGACCGCGCTGGGATGACGGTGAGCCCGCTTATACAATTCGCAGTTTTGGGATCGTTAACCGCTATGATTTGAGCAAGGGATTTCCGATTTTGACCATTCGAAAGTTCAACTATAAAAAGGCGATTGATGAAATTTTATGGATTTGGCAGAAAAAGTCTAATCGTTTATCAGAGCTGGATTCTAAAGTTTGGGATGCCTGGGCCAAAGAAGACGGCACCATTGGTAAGGCCTATGGATATCAATTGGGGCAGGAATACCAGTTTCCCGAAGGTAAGAAAGACCAAGTTGATCACCTCCTCTGGCAGCTCAAGAATGATCCTGAGAGTCGTCGCATGATTTGCCATATGTATAATTTTTCCGACTTACACGAGATGGCTCTATATCCTTGCGCCTATTCTTTGAGTCTTTCAGTAATTGATGGCAAGTTAAACGGCATTTTAAACCAACGTAGCCAGGACTTATTGGCAGCCTCATGCTGGAATGTGGTGCAGTACGCTGCTCTTTTAATGGCTTTTGCTCAAGTTTCAGAGCTGGAAGTAGGGGAGCTGGTTCATGTAATTGTGGATGCTCATATCTACGACCGGCATGAAGCCATAGTTCGCGAACTTTTAGAGCGGCCTGAGTATCCTGCTCCGGTGCTGAAGCTCGACCCTAGTATCAAGAACTTTTATGATTTTACCGTGGACAGTTTTACTTTGGAAAACTATCAGTCGGGGCCGGGTATTCCTAGATTCCCAGTTGCGATATAAAGAAAAGAAGCGAAATGAGAGCAATTGTTTTAGTTGATCAGAATTGGGGTATTGGTAAGGATGGGGAGCAAATCCTCTACCTAAAGGATGATTTAGCGCGCTTTGTTCGCCTGACTCGAGGCCATGTTGTTATCTACGGTCGTAAAACAATGGAAACTTTTCCTGGAGCTAGGCCCCTGAAAAATCGCAAAAATATTATCCTGAGCCGAAGCATAGAAGCTGGGCAGTGGCCAGATCGCGATGCCATTGTCCTGCGTTCGATTCCTGAACTTCATGCTGAACTTAAAAAATTAAGAGCAGAGGCTTATCTCGAAGAGGAGTTCTTTTTACTCGGTGGAGCATCCTTATACCATGAACTTTTGCCTGAATTGGATCAGCTCGATGTCACATATGTCAAAGTTTCAAAAGCGGCGGATCTGTATTTCCCCGATTTAGATAAGAATCCAAACTTCGTGCTGAGTGAGTGCTCACGCGAATTTTCCGGACAGAGCGAGTGCGGGACGGAGGTCAAATATGAGTATAGGAGTTACCGCAGGCGGAGGGAGAGCCAATAGATACCAGGTCCAAAGAATCCCACTGGACAAAGTTGCTAAACTAAAGTTCTTTAGTCAGCGAAATGACATCAGAGCCTTAAAGGTCAAAGACTTTAAGGCGCGCTGTCGGGCCCTGCGCAATAATCCCGAAAGTGAAATCTATCTACTCAGTTTAGCTGATCAGCAGATTTTATTGCTCCTAGTCGCAAACAGTTTGTTTAAAGCCCAGACCTATATTGATATCTTGCTTCTATCAGAGCTAGCGAAGCAAGCTGAAGTCGAAGCAGCTCTCGCTGAGTTCATTTACAAGCAGAGTTTGAATGAAGTAATTATCAACAGCCCCTTTAGCTTAAAGCTAGACGGATTGACAAAGGTTTTTAAAGCGCTAGAGGGCAGTTTTCTTTACCATAGTTATAAGGAAAATTTTAATCCTGAGCAGAATAGAATCATTAGACGGGGAGAGTGGTATCTTGTCATGCGCTTCAATCGCTCAGCAGACGCCCTCACAGGCCTCTATCTCTTAGCGGAAGGGCAGAGCTGCCCGGAACTGCTTCAGCCCATCTTCGAAGCTCAGGGCCTACTCAATCAAGCGGGGAAAATACAGCTGCTGCCGAACTACTGTGATCAACGTAGACGTTTAGAGCCTTTACAGAGCCAGGTCGAAACGGAGATTACGGAATATTTAAGTGGAAATCGGCAGGATTTTAATCTGCCTTATGAGCTACCTGTAGATGCGGGAGAGTTTCAGCTCAAGGTCTGGCAGGAGTTGGCCAAAATTCCCTATGGATCATATTGTACATACGAGGAAATCGCCAGACGCATTGTCGATCCCGCTGAGGCCAACAAATATGGTCGAGCGGTGGGTGCTGCCTGCAGTGCTAATCCACTGATGCTAATTCTGCCTTGTCACCGTGTACTGGGTCAGGGCGGGGAGCTGCGAGGCTTTATGACTGGAGTTAAAACAAAGGCCTGGCTTTTGGACCATGAGCTCTTACGTTACCGTTAGCTCAATTCAAAAAGTCAATTAAATCTAAAGGGCGTCGGCATAGTTTCGAGAAAGATTAGATTTTGGAGTATATAGAAGAGCCTTAGAACTTTCGTTCTAAGGCTCTTCTGGTGATCCAACGGGGGTTCGAACCCCGGACCCCTTGATTAAAAGTCAAGTGCTCTACCGACTGAGCTATTGGATCGAATGGCTGGGGTGGCAGGATTCGAACCTACGCGTGCCAGAGTCAAAGTCTGGTGCCTTACCGCTTGGCGACACCCCAGTATATGGGGTGGTATATGGGAATCGAACCCACGACCTCCAGGGCCACAACCTGGCACTCTAACCAACTGAGCTAATACCACCATGTAAGTCCGCTCTGCACCTGCAAAGTCGAATTGCATTATACGTGGCATTTGCTGAACTTGTCAAGGCCTAAATACTATACTAAAATTTAATGAGATTTTGAAGTGCGGAGGAAAGTATGGACAGTAGTCCCGGACCAGCATTTAATCAAGATAATAATCGCCCGCAGATTGAAAAGAAAAATTCACGGCGGGCAATTTTCATTATTCTGGCCCTTGTCCTCTTTGGCCTGCTTTTTGTAATTGGACTAGAACACTATCTTCCGACTTCAAAAAAGAGCCTCTCCGACGCGGAGTTAAGAAGCATTGCGCAATCGGCTAAAAACTTAAACTTAGCTAAGGCAGAGGAAGTAGACGAGGCATCGGAGGCGGCTCAGCAGGTAGAAGAACTTGCTGATGAGCTGGATGGGGCAGAAAAAGAGAGTTCAGAAGCCAATCAAAAAGCAGCTGAAGTAGAGCCAAAGGATTCCGAGCAGGAGCTCGCCCTAGACCCTAGCGAGCCGATAAAAGCAAGTGAAACTTATCCCTTGCCCTTTTACGACTTACCCCATGAAGATACAAAGGCAGGATTTAAGGTTAGTAAGGGTGCTTATGGGCCGCAAAGATCTGAATATCCGAGCTTAATCGATTGGATTAAAGCGATGCAAGAGCCTGAGCCGGAGCTCGGTACTGGTCAGTACAGAATCCTCGTTTTTATTAAGGAACAGGTTCTCGCAATTTACGACAATAGTAATCCGGAGCAGAGAGTGCTGCGACGCGCCTTTGCTTGTTCGACAGGCGAAGAGGATGGTTGGACCCCTTTGGCCACTACGCAAATTGGCCACAGAAGAGAAGAAGGACTGATGTTTGACGGATCTTTCGGGATGTATTGTAGTCAAGTTAATGGTAATATCTTAATTCATTCGGTCCCGTCATACGGAGAAAATGGGCAGTTGGGAGTTAAGCCATCCGACTGGAATGATTTAGGTAAGCCTGTTTCCCATGGTTGCATCAGAGTTTCATATAAGGCGGCCAAGTTTATTTATGAGAACCTGCCAATCGGGACAGCGGTTTCTGTCTTAGCAGATGCTTCGGCATATCCGGAAATACCTAAGGGTGTAGATCGACTTAAAGTTCCGGCAGATGGCCCCGCCTGGGATCCAACAAACCCAAATCCTGAGAATCCATACTTCAAAGAACCGGAAATCCTGCTTCCGGTGAATGAAGCCTTACCCCGGGAGTAATAGTCCACAGCGGTTAGCAGCACATATGCGCTGACTGTTTTTAGGATATAAGCTAGTAATAATCTGCTCGACAGATAAATCTAAGGAGTTGAAAGATGAAAGGTAATTTAATTTTCGCACAGTCAGGTGGCCCGACCTCGGTCATCAATGCCAGCGCAGCCGGCGTGATTTTAGAGGCTTTGGAGCATTCTGAAAATATTGAAAAGGTCTACGGCGCTGCCCACGGTATCGTTGGTGTCCTTAACGAGGACTTCTATGACCTCGGGCTGGAGGACAAAGAAGAGCTGAAATTGCTCTGTCAAACCCCCTCCTCATTCCTCGGTTCATGCCGTTACAAGCTGGCTAACCCGGAGCAGGATGCGAGTGACTATGAGCGCTTGCTGGAAGTTTTTAAGAAGTACAACATTCGTTACTTCTTCTATAACGGCGGCAATGATTCGATGGATACCTGCAATAAGATTTCAAAATTCTTAACGGCCAAAGACTATGACTGCCGGGTTGTTGGTGTGCCAAAGACCATTGACAATGATTTGATGGGAACAGATCACTGCCCAGGTTATGCCTCAGCGGCAAAGTATATCGGTACAACTTTGATGGAGATTTACTGTGATGCCCACGTCTACAACAGCCCACAGGTGACCGTTGTCGAAATTATGGGTCGTCACGCTGGCTGGTTGACTGCAGCAGCGCAATTGGCAGTTGAAGAGGGCTATGGTCCGGACTATATCTACCTGCCTGAGCGAGCCTTTGATCTTGACAAATGTCTCGCAGATGTCGAGCGCGCATTAAATGAAAAAGGCAAGGCCTTCCTCGCCATCTCTGAAGGCTGCAAAACAGTTGATGGTAAGCTTTTACCGGAGTTGAGTGGCGATTTAGAGCAGGATTCCTTTGGCCACAAGCAGTTAGGTGGAGCAGCCCTGGTCCTGTCTGATTTAATTAAGGCTAAGTTTGCGGTCAAGGTGAGAGCGATTGAGCTGTCTTTGATGCAGCGTTGCTCAGCCCATCTGGCTTCTAAAACAGATGTGGAGGAAGCTCACGAAGCAGGTCGTGAAGCAGTTAGAGCTGCCCTTAATGGAGAAAGCGACATCATGATTGGCTACGAGAGAAAAGCTCTCGACCATTACGAAATTGAATACACGCATTTCCCCTTAGCTAATGTTGCAAATGCTGAAAAGGCATTCCCTGATGAGTGGATTAATGAAGCTGGAAACGGCATTAAGACTGAGTTTATGAACTACATCTTACCTCTTATCCAGGGTGAACCTGAGTTGAAGAGAAAAGATTCACTTCCACGCTTTGCCAAGCTAAAGTTAGAGCAGGCAGGCGAACCGACAGATTACGTTAAATAAGAATTATCATGGATCAACTGAGTACAAAGCGCTGTCTTCTAACGGCAATTACAGAGCAAGATATTATTACTCTCCTAGCCTTTTTTGAGCGAGCTGAGAATCTTTACTATTACTTGCCAACAGAGCTTAAAAACTTCGATTTAAAGAGCTTGGAGACAGAGCTTTCTCAGTGGTCCGATGGTCAAAGCAATTTGGCCTGGGCGATTCGCTTAAAGAGCGGAGAAACCATAGGTATAGCCAATTTTGAGGATATCGATTACGATAATCTGACTGCCGAACTAGGGCTATTAATAGCCTTTCCGGAATATCGCGGACGTGGTTTGGCCAAGGAGGTTGCGCAAAGTTTATTCCGCTATGCATTCGAGGATTTAGCCTTAAATCGAGTGAGTTGTCGGGTGATGGAGGGCAACGAAGCTAGCTTCAGACTGATTGCTAGCCTCGGTTTCAGAAAAGAAGGTATAATGGTAGAAGCCCTGAGACGCCCAGATAGGTATTTAGACTTGCACTACTTTGCTTTGTTGAAGCGAGAATGGTTGCAAGAGGAGACAGTTAATGATTAGAGCGGCAATGAGCGCACATTTAACTGAGGCTGACTTAGAACGAGTTAGTCTTCTTTTAAACAAGCGCTCAGTTGGTTTATATTCAGAAGAAGGTGGGCAATCATTTGTCGTACCTGTAATGCAAAAGGCTCATATGCTTGTAGCCCTTTCTGATCAGCTGGCAGGCTACGGCAGGACAGCCTTTTCTGCCTTGGAGTTACAATGGCATGAACTTTTGCGGCGCTCTCAAAATCTGAAATTGCCAGAAATTCTAACTAAGCTTGCCCAGGCTCGTCCTCTGGCTGACATGTTAATGTTGGTGACTGAGGAATTGATTCTGATTTGGCAAGATCGCCGGCAAGGCATCTATCTTTTAAGGGATGGGCAACTATTTCGTCTGCAACCAACTCCGAGGTCACCGCGTCAATTAACTGCAAGAATCTTGCCAGACTTAGACTTGTATGCTTTAAAACCGCGGAAGGATGATTTAATCCTCTGTCTGGATCCAGCCTTTGTTGAAGCCTTTGATGCTCAGCAGCTCGAAGCAGTCCTGAGTGAGGACAAGCGCATCATGGCGACGATGCAAGGCTTGATCAAGCATTTGCAGACCTACCAAGAGGGTTTTGATTTAACTTGGTTGGCCTTTGAGATTCAGCACATTGAGGCGAATACTGTTTATCTTTCAAATCGTGATGATGCTGCCTTCTTTGATAGTCGCAAAGACCGGCAAGAACAGCAGCTCCTAAATCAGATTAGAAGCTCCAAAGCCTCGCGGGTAATTTATGGTCAGCGACTCTTGCTTCCAGATTCTGATTACACGGCAGCCGAGATAGAATTCGAAAATATTCCAGAATTACCTACTAAGCTGAAGCCGAGAGGTGAGCGGGCACATTTACCTAGTGCCGGGCGGCGGCGTCCGCAAGTTCGAGTTGAGCCTAAACGTCAGGATAAAAGACGAGCAAGAGAGCGTGAGCAGGCAATTAAGGCCTATCGTAGGCCGCAGAGTAAAAAGGATGAGCTGATTGAGCGAGTCCAGAGCTTTAGCTTTGATCCGCTCTTAAGTAAAATCAAGGCAGTCCCAGGAAAGCTCTTCAATCTATTCCCAGACAGTAGAGCCTTGTCATTACTTGCTACTGTGCTTATTGGACTTCTAGTCCTTGTTTTGGCCTTGCTTTTAGTGCTCCGCATGAAGCATGAGCCGGAGATGCGAGTCAATGAGGACGAAATTATCATTACTTCAACCGCCGAGGCAATTGCTGAAGACTTAAAAGCTGTGCCACCTGAGGCGACCAATCTTGAAATTACTCGGGTCTTAAAGTCTAACAATCTACAAGTCAGACAAAAGCCAGATGCGAGCTCACCGCTAATTGCAACAGCGCAGCGCGGCGACCGAGTAATTCAGTTAGCCGAGGTTTCAGATGGTTGGGTTTACGTGCGCTTAGCCGATAGTGGAACTGAAGGATATGCTTTTGCCGAGTATCTTTTGACTGAAGGCGAAGAATAAAGATTTCGGACTTGCGTAAGCGGAAAAATCCTAGTATTATTACATAGCATTTAATTTGCGGGTGTAGTTTAGTGGTAGAACATCAGCCTTCCAAGCTGATTGTGTGGGTTCGATTCCCATCACCCGCTCCACGGACGCATAGCTCAGCTGGATAGAGCAACAGCCTTCTAAGCTGTGGGTCGCAGGTTCGAGTCCTGCTGCGT